>CAIXGW010000346.1 GCA_903919145.1 uncultured Myxococcales bacterium | reverse complement strand
GCCGGCGTCAATGCAGGGCCTTGCGCCTGCATCAAGTTGGCTGGGGCTCCGGTCTGTACAGCGGCAGCTGTGGCTGCGGCATTGCCGGCTGCGGCCAGTGCGGTCATTGCAGCTCTGAAGGCTGCGAGTTCTGCGGCAATTGCCGGGTCGCTGGAGTTCCCATCCAGAATGGCCTTGACGCGCTTGGCCGCTGCAATCCGTTCCTGCACCGGCTGGTTCACGTCCTGCGCTATGGCTTGGTCCTCGGCCAGCTTGGTGGTGAAGTTCTTGGCCGCTTGGTACTCTGCGGTGCCCTGTATCGTGCTGATAACTCCGCCACCAATAGCGCCCTTGGCTGTGCTGATGATGTACTCGTCGATGGCTTGCGTACTCAGCAGGTCGCTGTAGCCGCCGTACCGGTCGAGTACGGTCTGTGGAAACTCGGTCAGTGGCCCTTCGATGGCGGCACCAACAGCCAGCTTCTTGCCGACAGTTTTAGCGGCACCGGCAGTCATCAACGCCCTGGCCCCGGACAAGTCCCCCACGGCTGCGGGCAAGCCTTTGGCTGCTATCTTTTTCGCAACGCTGCGGGCAACCCATGCCTCTGGGCCAAGCAGCTCCAGCGCTGACGAACCAGCGGATGTCATCACGGCGCGGGCCGGGTCATACACACCCTTGCTGCGCTGCTCGGTCATGGCATTGCCGAAGAATTCAGGGAAGTTGGCGAGGGTGCCGCCAAGGATGGCACCAAGTCCCGCGCCAACCCCCGCACCGGCGGGGCCAAATACCGCGCCTGCGGCAGCACCAGCCTTCGCTCCTACGCCCGCTCCGACCGCCATGGCTGCAAGGTCAACCGGCAGTTCCCCCATGGTTTCTTGCACCGTGGTCAGGGGCTTGTCCAGCAGGTCTTTTGCAGTGCTGATTTGGCTGGGGTTGCGGGCGGCGACGTCTGAGAAGTATTGGCGGGCGGACTCCGCGCCTGGGATGCCCAGCTCCCGCCCAGTTCCTGCGAACCCAGCCGCTTTGGTAGCCGCGCGGCGGGTAACATCGCTCATGAACCCTTGGTTCTCGAAGTCAGACTTCAGCTTCGCTTTGGCCTGCGCTCCCAGCACCGGCTTGAACCCCGGCGGCAGCTTCTCGTTGACGACATCGAACAGCCCAGCGGCCTCGGCCTGCCGTCCTTCGTTGAGGTCGGCTTTGAACACCTTGCCGGCGCTGAAGTATTCGTTGGTGTCTTCCTTGTACCCGACGAACGGGGTGGTGACAGCAGGCTCTTGTGGCACTTCGGCCATCATGGCTGCGGTCTTGTCGCGCATCTGTTGCAGCAATGCCGACGCTGTTTCCGTCGAACCACCGGGGGCATATGCCCGCCCCAGCCCTGTGCTTACTGGCAGTCCAACAGCCCGCGTTGCCGAGTCACCACCATAAAGCGAGGACGACGCCGCAGCGTCGGTGTCATAGATAGTCTGCATAAAATAGCTCCAGTTGCGCTGGGGCTATTCTATCGGGTTACTACCCCGCTGTGGGAGCCATGGGCACTGGCAGGAGCATGGCGTTGTTGGGGTCGCCAGACTTGTAGATAAACGTCTGTCCAGTGCGCTTGTTCGTGATTGCCAGGATGCCGCTGTCCATGCCCATCGTCTTGACGTCGATGTTGGATGGGTCCAGCTTGGCCTTTTGCATCTCTACCTGCAAGCGCCCTTCGGACTCGACCATGGCACGTTCCAGCGCGTGCCGCCCTTTGACCGCTTCTGTTGCACGGTCCTCCGAACCCTTCACTCTTTCCTCGTATGCTTTCGCTTTCGCTTTCGCGTTCTCTTCGGCTTCCTTGGTGGCACGGGCGATGACGACCTTCCGCATGGAGTCACTGGCCTGTCCATACAGGTGCGCGGCCATCTCCGAGGCAGGTACTGGGGCCTTCTCCCCACGTTTGAGGAACGTGCCGTCACCCACGGCGAACACTTCCATGCCAGCAACCTGTGCAAGCTGGCTCATGGCTTGTTGACTGCCACCAGCGGCCTTGTTACCGACGAACCGCAACTGCTCTTCCAGAATGGCCCCACGG
>CAIXGW010000345.1 GCA_903919145.1 uncultured Myxococcales bacterium | reverse complement strand
TTGGCTGCCTGCGGGCGCGCTTTGCCTGGGACGCCGGCAAGCACGACCTGGCCCGCCAGCTCTGGGCCGAGGTTCGCGCCAACATCCTGCTCGACGGCCGCACCCGCGACACCCTGCGCACGGCCAAGGCCCTGCCGTCAGCCACAGAGCGGCGCTCAGAGGTGCACCAGGCCCTGCTGCTGGTCATCGCAGAGATGAGTGAAGTAGGCCTGGGCGCTGAGCTGCTGCCGTTCTTTCAAGAGCTGTTGGGCATCGCGCCAGATAGCGAACTCGTCCATGCGCGCAAGGTCCAAACGCTGTTGGCGCTGGGCCGTGCCGCCGAAGCGCGCCAAGCCTGGAACGCCGCGCGCCGGCTGGTTCGCGCCTGGGGTCCGGACCTGGCGGTGACGGCAGAGAAGATGGCCCAGGCGATTGGCGGTGATGCGCTGCTAGCAGACGCGGGCGAAGACGGCTTGACCCTGCGCAGCGACGACTGGTGGCTGCCATTGGTGGCCAACATGGCCGAGGGCCTGGACCAAGCGCCAGCCGCGGTGAGGGGGACCCTAGAGCAACTTCTTCCTGCTCATACAGAATTGCGCCTGCAGTGGGCCATCAAGCTGGCCCAGCGCGGCCAGGGTGCGCAGGCAGCCGCCTTGCTTGGCGTGCGCGCCTTCTACTGCCGCGACGACCTGCAAGAGCCAACAGCTCGCGCCGCCGCTGCAGCCCTGTGCAGTATCCAAGGCCAAGCGCAGGCGGCCGGAACCACAAAACTACAGGACATTTCCGCCATTTCTGCCAAGTGGCTGCAGCTGTGGCTGGGCGAGCAGCCAGACTACGATCGGGCCGTGCGCCTGGGCTTGGAGCTGCTGCGCCAGGGCCATCCTGAGCTGGCCAGCGCCGCTCTGCGCCATGCCTCGGGGCCCCACATTGGCTACAACACTGCGGAAATCCAGATGCGGCGCTCTTTGGCCCTGATTGGCGCAGGCGATGATGACCAGGCCGTCGCCGGTGCCCTGCAGTACCTGCGCGGTCTGCGCAGCAACTTGGTGTTCACCCCGGGCCAAAACGTGCGCTCGCCGGTCGACGACGTGTTTGACTGGCTGATCACCGCCGGCCGGACCAGGGCCGCCGCGCTGCTGGCCGCGCACCTGCGCCGCGAAGAACCTGGGCAGGACGTACCGCCGGCCCTGGACCCGGCGGCCAGCCTCTCTCTGACAACCCGGCTGGCGGCCTGGGATGTCACGGCGGCTGAGCGCTTGGTCCTGCGCCCTGAAGGGCCTCCGGTCGAGCTGGCGCCTCAGCTGCTGGCCGTGCTGACTGCCCATTCGGCAGAGCTTGCGTGGGCGGCGGCAGAGAAGCTGGCGCGCGCGTCCGAAGAACCGTGGCGCACATGGGTGTTGACGGCCGAGACTGCCCTCGACTTTGACGACGCTGCACTTGCCAAGCGGGCGATCGACAAAGCAAGGCAATTGGCAGCCCCGGTTGGCGCCACCGTCTGCTTGAGCGTAGCCCTGGCAGCAGAGGCAAGTCCTACGGCCTGTATCCGCGGCAGGGCGATGGCCGCCTGGGCACCGCGCGAAAGTGCGGCCTTGGCCACCGCGCTGGGGCGCCAGCCGACCGGGCCGGATGCCTTGACTCTGCAGAGGATCTTTACCGCTGCCCCCCTCAACACCCAGCGCGTGTGGCTGGCTGCTGCGGCGTCGGGCCATTGGCGGCGATCGCCCCAGGAGAGGGCCAACCTGGGCCAATGGCTGCAGGCGACCTTGGCGCTGGTGGAGCCGGCGTCGCGTCAGGCGCTGGTGGTGTTGGCGATGGAAGATCTGGGCGAGCTGGGCCTGGGCGCTGTGGGCGTGCAGGTCATGGGGCACTACCTGCAGCAGCACCCCAATGGCCACGGCTACCACAACAACCTTGCGTACGCCCTGCACCTGGCCAACGAAGCTACAGAGACGGCGGTCTTTCACGCGCAGCACGCTCTGTGGGCCACCGGCGGTGAGGCAGCCTACGCCGCCCTGGATACCCTAGCGGCCGTGCTGCACCGCGATGGCAGGACAGCCGACGCGCTGACACTGCAAGGCCGATCGCTGGCGGCCGCCCTGTCTCCCCCCACCGACCGCGGCAGGCCATCCATGGCCCTGCCCTGGGCCCGCTACTGCGAATTCCTGCTGCAGGCCGGGCGCCCGGCAGAAGCCCGTCAGCTGGCCGCAGAGGCGCTGCGCCGGTCCCAGCAAGATAACAGCTTTGTTGAAGATTTTAGCGCCAGCGCCCGGCTACGGCGCGTCCTCAAGGTCACCTCAAGGGCGGCCCAAGGCAGGTCCGCACCGTGAGCGTCCCCA
>CAIXGW010000344.1 GCA_903919145.1 uncultured Myxococcales bacterium | reverse complement strand
CCGCCCTTGCCGCCGCCTCCGCCTTGCAGAGACAGGGTCTGCAGCGTAGGCAGGCTGTCGCAGCCCACGAGCCCTAGGGTCAGAGCGATGGCCGCCCCGCGCCAAAGCAAACCAGAGACAAGCCGCAACGGCCAGCGGCGCGGACCCTGCAGACGGTACAACTCAGCCTGATAACTGTTTTGCATGCGGACCTCTGCGTGAATACGGCGACCGCGCCTGCGGCCTGAGACGCTTTGGGAGCCGGCCGCCGACCCAGGGGGCTGACTTGACGGCGGCGGCGGTTTTGGGTTGCATGGCGCGGTGCAAGCAGTGGCGTATGCACCGTTCCGCCCCAAGCCAGCGAGGCTACCACGGACCCCAAGGCGCGCAATTATTTGTTCCCTGTGCGCCCTGGCTTGCTGACGGCTGCCCCTGCGCTGGGCTTGGCTTTGGCGATTGCCTTTCACACAGCGCTGCTGGGGGCCGCCATTGCTTGGCAGTCGGTCCGCGCCGACGGCGTCATGGTCCTGGTTCGGCCGCCGCAGGACCATGCTTTGCCGTGGTGGGGCGCAGCGGTGCTGTGTTCGTGGCTGCTGGTGCTGGGCCCCGCCCTACTCGAAGACCGCATGCCGGCGATGCGCAAGCTGGGCGAAGAGCTGTACGAGGCCATGGCGCCGATCACCTCGACCCGGGTAGCGGTCTTGGCGGGGCTGAGCGGCATCTGCGAAGAGGTCCTGTTCCGCGGACCGCTGCAAGCCACCGTGGGCTGGCCGGTGGCGGCGGTGCTTTTTGCCTTGTCTCACGGTGGCTTCTCGCGGCGCCACCTGACCTGGACGGTCTTTGCCTTGATCGCGGGCTTGCTGTTTGGCGCGATGGTAGAATACTACGACTCGCTCTCGCCAGCGATTGTGGCCCACGTGACCGTCAATGCCATCAACATGCGCCGGCTGGAGCGCTACGCCAAACGCCAGCTACCCAGGAGGCCATGAGCGACGCCCCGTACCGATTTGCCGGCTGGTTTACCCTGGATGTCCGCTTGCTGGCGACATTGGTGGTGTTTGCTGCGGCCTTGGCGGTGCTGGCCATGGCCCTGCGCCTCAAGGATCGCCGGTGGGAAGAGCACGTGGTCAGCTTTATGGCGCTGTTCACGTTGAGCTTTTTTGCCGCCCTGGCCCTGACCAACTGGGTCGCTGGTCATCCGGCCCTGCGCATTGAGACTATCTTTGCGATTCCCTAGGTTTTGCTAGCCGCTTGGCGATGAGCTGTCGCGACCCAAGGCCAGCCAGGACTCAGCGATTCAAGCCCGCGGACAGCCAAGGTTCTGCGCCTGGCCGGCCCTCAGTACGAAGTCGACTTGGACTTCTCTGCGGCGGGCTTTTGAGCCGGGGCGGCGGGCGCACTCTCAGCGGCGGCTTTGGCCTTGCCCGAGGAGCTGCTGCCGCTGCCATTGTTGGAGCCGGCATTGTTGGCGTTGGCGCGGTTGGCTGCGCCAAGCTGCTCTTTGGCCCACGCAGCGGTCTTGGCATCGCCGGCCTGGCTGGCCACGGCGACCAGCTGCTGCAATAGCGCCGCCCGCTTGGCTGGGTCAGTGGTGCGCTCGACATCTGCCCGCAGCTTGGCCACCGCGGCGCCCTTGGCCTGCGCCAGGTTGTCGCTGGCCGGAGCCTTGGCGTTCTGTTGCACCGTCTCTTGCCGGTCGTAGTCAGCAACCGGCCGCGCGGCAGCTTCAGCCTGGACCGCATTGGCCGGCGGAGCCTGGGCAAACTGCTGATTGTTGGCCGGTTGGTCCTTCTGGACGGCATCGCCGCCAGCACCGCCGGAAGCCTTGGCATTCTGACTGCCGAGCGCGGCCATGACCGGCGCCGACACGGGGCGCCGCGACGCCTTGGCCAGCTGCTCGTCTTCCGCCGCGGCTTCTCTGCGCTGCGGCTGGATGGCAGAGTCGGCATTCCACTGAGCGGCCGGAGCCTTCTCTTCCTTGGCAGAGGCCGCTGCCAAGTCGGCGGCTCCCTGGGGCGCGACTGAGGCCGGCTGGGCGGCAATGGCCTTGGCCGCGGCTTCAGCGGCGGGCTTGGCTGCGGCGACTTCGCGCGGTGCCGCTGCCGCTGCAGCTTCTGGCGCAGCTTCAGCTTGGGCGACCGCAGCCGGAGCTGCCGGCGCGGCGGCAGCCGCCTGGGGGGCCGCCACCGGAGCGGCGCCGGCGGCCGGTTCCGCGGCGGCAGGCGGCTCAGCCGCGTTCTCTAGCAAGGCGACAGCGCCGGCATCCACGGGGGCCTGCGGCTTCTCCTGGCGCACGGCCAACGCAAAAACCACCGCCGCTGCCGTGGCGCCCACCAGGATCGG
>CAIXGW010000343.1 GCA_903919145.1 uncultured Myxococcales bacterium | reverse complement strand
TTGTCCCACCACCACAGCGGTCCCACCCGCCATCACCCCCGCATCGTCCCTCTGCAAGTCGCCGTCATCGACCGTCGCGTATTGCCGCAAGCCTTTCGGCCGTCGACATCACCCCTTGACTTCCCCGTCCGCTTCGTGTTTCCTAAATATAGCGACTTTCCCATGATGGAAAGGACCCGTATTTAGGAAACTATGAACGACCACGTGAGCACCGTCGAACGCACCCTCCGCCAGCTTCTCGGGACTTGGCTGGGCGTGCCCGATGTGGCGGCCTTGCCGCTGCCGAGTGGGCCACTGCAACCGGACTTCGTCCTTCAGGCCGGTACGACGAAGTTCGCCGTCCAGGCCAAGAAAACCGACGACATCGCCCACGTCGACTTTGCCATCCGCCAGCTTGCGGCGGTGCAGTACTCGGTCCCTGACGCGGTGCCGCTGCTGGTGGTGCCGTACCTGGGGCCCAAAGCGAAGCGGTACGTCAGTTCGCACGACGTGTCGTGGATGGACCTGTCCGGCAACGCCGACATCCGCGGGTCGGGTGTACGCATCCTCATCGAGGGCCAGCCCAACCGCTTTGCCGCTCCGGGTCGACCGTCGACGGCATTTTCGCCAAAGGCTTCACGGATCGCGCGGGTCATGCTGGCCGTCCCTGACCGTAGGTGGTTGCAGTCTGAACTGGTTCACGAAACGGGCCTGAGCGGCGGCTACGTCAGCAAGGTCGTGGGCCGCCTCGTGGACGACCAACTCGTCGTGCTGCAACCTGCCGACGGGCGGCTGGCACCGCGTTCACCATCGACCATGCTCGACGCCTGGATGCAGGTCTACGACTTCGCCAAACACAGCGTCGCAAAGTTCCACATGGTGGGCCGCACCGGACCTGAAGTACTCACTACCCTTGCGGGTCGTCTGCAATCGGCGGGTGTCGGCCATGCAGCGACCGGGCTGGCGGCGGCTTGGCAGAGCTCCCAATACGCCGACTTCCGCTTGACCACGCTCTTCCTGGCCGAACCACTGCTGAACCCCGAGATCCTCGGCATGCGGCGGGTCGAGCAAGGTGAGAACGTCTGGATCGTCGTGCCCAACGACGTAGGCGTCTTCCACGCAGCCAAGGACATCAACGGCATCCGCTGCGTTCATCCCGTCCAAGCGTATGTGGACCTCGCAGGGCAACCAGAACGTGCTAAGGAAGCCGCCGCCGAGCTGCGGAGCCACCACCTCGGCTGGGGTGAATGATGGACAAGCCGACCTCAGGCAGTGGCTACCCGATTGGACTTGCCGTCGAAGCCCGGCGGATGTGCTTGTACGTTGCGACCTTGCTGGGTGACCTAAAGGACGACGTCGTCGTGGTCGGTGGCCTCGTGCCGTACCTCATCGTCAACCAGACGGTGGTCGTCGAATCGCATGTGGGCACGCGGGACCTGGACCTGGGGCTTGCCCTGTCCGTTCTGAACGAGGAGCGGTACCACGAGATCAGCGAACGGCTGCGACGCAACGGGTTCAAACCAGATGAGAACACCGCGGGTCGGACCACCCGCCAGACATGGCGGCTTGGCACGCAGCGGGTGACCATCGACTTCCTGATAGGCCAAGTCCACGTTGACCAGAAGCCTGGTACATTGCAGAGCCTTGAAGCCGACTTCGCGGCGATTGTCACGCGGGCACTGCCGGCTGCCTTCACCGACTTCATCGACGTGGTCATCGACGGCCAGACGCCGATGGGGGAGCTGGCCTGTCGGACGGTGACGGTGTGCGGCCCGGCGGCGTTCGTGGTGCTCAAGGCCCACGCCTTTCACAACCGGGGCGAGCCGAAGGACGCCTACGACTTGGTCTACGTCCTCAAGCACTATGGCGACGGCGACTGCCGCGAAGTCGCAGCACGGTTTTCGGCGATTGCCACGATGCCGCCGGCGGGTGAAGCCGTCGAGTTCCTGACTGCCGACTTCGCATCGCCCGAGCACCATGGGGCGTCGCGGGCTGCGGCGTTTCATGGTGGTCGTGGTTGAGGATGGTGACGCGCACTGGTGAGCCATCCACTCCGGCACGCTCCGCGCGAGTACCGTCGATGTGCGCGAGTTCCGCTGGCCCTAGTGCCGCCAGTGCCCGGCTCACGCGCCAGTACTGACCGGGCGGCGCAAGCCACAGGCCCCGCCGCGACTGCCTACCGCCAACCGCCAGCCGCAGCTGCAACGACAGCGTCGACCACTTCCTCAGGTGTGCCACCGGCGTCGACCACTGCCGTGCTCAAATTCGCATACCCTGCCAACACGCGCTCGCGGAAAGCGCGGTCTGTTGCCAGGCGGCCTTCTTCACCCGTAGCTGCATCGCCGCGGTGAGCGTGCCGGGCGCGACGGGCACTCTCCGGCAAGCTCAGCAGCACGATGGCATCAGGCAACTCGAAATCCGCAGGTAGGTCCGCGCGCGTCGCAATCTCGCCCCTTTCTGCCGCGCCAAAGGCCAACGTGCTCGCGACGGAGCGGTCGAGAACCACCGGCTGATGCTTGACGTTGAGCGCTATCCGCATGGCCGTGCGGTTGGCGTTCAGGTACCAAGCGCGGCGGGTCGTGTCGTCCGCTTGGTCGATAGCCGCGCGTTCTCCGGCCAATTCCTCTGGTGGATTGCGAATGATCCGGGCACCCAGGCGCTTGGCGAGCAGGGCCACCGTCGTCGACTTGCCGGTACCGTCCAGCCCCTCAATGGCAATAATGGGCTGGCGATCCGCAGTGACTTTGCCCGCTTGCCAATCATACACCCCACCCCGCGCCACAAACTTGTCCTGTCGCCAGCCAACGCTCGCCAGCGCCCGCTCCACCCCAACCTCCAGAATCGGCTTGCTGACCAAGTACCGCCCATGCTCGTTGGTAAAGAACTGCCCTTGCGGATTGATCATCACGTAGGAACCGCGCATCGCGTCGTTGTCCTCTGGCACCAGTCCAAGCCCCTCGGCCGCCAGATGCTGATGGCGCGCGACAAACTGCGCGTTCTGGTCGGCACTGATCAGCAGCGGCCCGACCTTGCCCTCGTTCTCGCCC
>CAIXGW010000342.1 GCA_903919145.1 uncultured Myxococcales bacterium | reverse complement strand
CCAGCGCCGGCATCGCCGCGGACCTCATCAACGAAGTCTCCAATGACCTTATCTGGAACCAGTTTGTCGACAAGACCGACGGCACCAAAGACGTCCAGATCAAAGACGGCTTCTCGGCCGGCGTCACCGATACGCTCAACTTCCCCGACATCGGCATCGCTCAGAAGATCTGGGTCGACTTCAGCGCCGGCAATTCCGACGTCTCCAAGCTGACTGTCGAACTGTTCGCTCCGGGCATGAGCACCCCGTACATCCTGTACAAGGGCACCAAGACCGGCACCACGCTCACCGCCAAGTACAACGACACCGACAAGGTCGACACCGGCGACATGGACAAAGACTGGCTGGGCAAGAACATCAAGGGCAGTTGGTCGATCACCGTCAAGGACACCGCCGCCATCAGCGTGCCGCCCGGCACCCCGCCGTTTGTCTTTGACGGCAAGTTCAACTGGAGCGTCAACATCCAGACCCTGTCCAGCAAGAAGATCCAGATCAAGGGCGACCTGATCGTCGACGGCGGCACTACCGCGACTGGCGGCCTCAAGCTGGGCTCGCCGACCACCTGTGACGCAGCCAACGCCGGCAACCTGCGCTGGGACGCCACCTGGGGCCTGCAGGCGTGCGACTCGCAGTATGACAACAAGGGTGCCCAGAGCTACGAGTGGATCGCGGCGGCGCCGCGCAAGGCGCTGTGGTCCGGCGGATGCACCTACCAGCCCGCGGGCCAGGGTGGCTGGGCCAACTACTGCCTGGATGGCACCGACTTCAACACCGCTGGCGACTATCTGGCCGTGACCAACGTCGGCGCTGGAGAGATCACCATCAAGAAGAGCGGCTTCTACCGCTTCAACTTCTTCACTATCCAGCATGGCTGCGGCTCCAAGCACATGCGGCTGTTCATCAATGGCGCGCAGCGCGCCTACTTTCACAACAATGACACCGACAATGCCGGGGCCTGGTCGAGCCACTACGCCGATCTTCAGTGGCCGCTGCGCAAGGGGGATGTCGTGTTCCTGTCTCTCAACGGAGACAGCTGCAACCCCTACCGCTGGCACTCTTGGGACACCGGCACGGCGCACAGTCGCCTGCAGGTCGAGTTCACCGGCCGTTGGCACGAAAACAAGACCCTCACGTTCTAGTGCCCGTCGCCCGCGGACAGGCCGGCGTGGTCGTCCGTCCGCACTGCCCTCTGCCTCTGCACCCCGTCTTTTAACCCGCGTTGCCCCTCAGGAGCGATGATGAAGTCCAAGATCCTAAATGCTGCCATCGGTGTCGCCTTGGTCGTACCCGGCCTGGCCTTCGCCGCCGTCCCCTCCACGTCCGCCATCGAAGGCGTGCTGCTGTCTTCCGGCGGCGGACCCGCGGCCGACGGCAACTACACGGTTGCCATCAGCATCTACGGCGCAGAGACTGGCGGCAGCGCCGTCTGGACCGAGACCGGCGTCACCATCGCCGCCAAGGGCGGGCAGTTCAGCTACCAGATCGGTGCCAAGACCCCGCTGTCGGCTGCGGCCCTCAGCCTGGCCAACGCCTGGGTCGGCGTGCAGATCGGCACTGACCCAGAACTGCCACGCAAGCCGCTAGGT
>CAIXGW010000341.1 GCA_903919145.1 uncultured Myxococcales bacterium | reverse complement strand
GTCCTGTGGTCGATCGGTGGTGCATCGGCAGTTTGAGCAGGCCCTGCTGGACGGCGACGGTCCGTCCAAGGACCAGACGCGCAAGCCGCTGCCGCCTGGGTCGCGCTTGACCATCGACCAGGCGCGGGACCGCTACGACCTGCTGCTGTTGGACAACCGCGAGGTGATTGGCGGCGACTGCCCCCACGAGTTGGACAGCTACTGGGCTTGGTCGGCCCTTTATGTGCCGCCGCCGCGCGGAACCAAGCAGCTCCTGGCGATCCAGCCAGAGGCCACGGACGCGGGGCCCGCCAACGCCCTGGCCCTGCCCGCAGAAGCCTCTGCCGCCACCGCCCACCAGCCCGCCCTGGCCCCCACCAAGCCCAAGAAGCCGCAGCCGCTGCGCTGAAGCGCGACCCCAGCGCCCGCGCACCCCGGTGTCGCGTTGGAACTGCGCGCGGCTGAGGATCGCGCCGAACCACCTGGCCGCGACGGTCGCTGACCCAGCCAGCCAGAACGGCAGGTCGTCAACCGGTCACCGCCAAGCCCCCTGGGGCATCAACGCAGATTCTCTAGGCTTTTTTGCCAAAGCGCTGGCCGTTGGCGCCCTTGCCTGCCTGACCGGCCAGCCGCTGCAGAGAGACCTGGCGCACGGCGCTGTAGCCCTCTTCGCCGGCCCCATCGGCAAACGCTGCCGGAACCGCGGCTTGGGGCACCTCTGTGCCTACCTGGGCAGCCGCAGAGAGATCCCAGCGCTCAGCCAGCCACGGCGGCGACCAGGAGACAAAGTCCAGCTCAGGCGCCGACAGCGGGTGGCGGAACCAGCGCTCGCGCCAGCTTTCTTCCGGCAGCACCTGCAAGAAGTGCGCCTCTGACAGCGCCATTGCCTGCGCCCGCGCCTGGTCCAGGCCGCGCCGATCGCCCAAGGTCACCAGCCGCAGCTGCAGGCCGCGCGCCGCCGCCGCGTCCGCCATCTGCTGGGCCATGGCCACCTGCTCGGCGTGCTGGCGGGCCACCTCTGGCGGGGGCCGATCGCGCGGGAAATTGGGGATGGCCACCAGCAGCGCTGCCGCCTGGGGGTCGGCCGACAGGTCTGCTGCCGCCTCCAAGGCTTGCAGCACCTTGCCCCACTGGTGGGCGACCGTGGGGTCCTCCAGCAGCCGCAGCAGGTCGCCGGCGTTCAGCAGCCAGCGCAGCCTGGGCAACTGCCTACCCGCCTTGCGCAATTCGCCAAGGTGGTAGAGCAGCTGGCGCACCTCTTCCAGGTTGCCCTTCTCCAACACCCGCTGGGCCAAAAAGCGCTGGTCCAGCGGCTGGCCCACCAGCACCACTTCGGCCAGCAGCCCGGCCTCGCAGGCGTCGGCAATCCGCGTGGCGAGCTGCGGCCGCGGCGTGCGCTCGCAGGCCCCGGTCATCCAGGTCAAGGGCCCGTGGCGGTGGGCCAGCTGCTGCCACAGGGCGCTTAAGGTCTCTGGCTCCAGCAGCTCGGTGCCAGAGAACACCAGCGGCCCGGCCCCGCTGGGGCGTTGATCGGCGAATTCGCCTGCCGCTTGCTGGATATCGCGCAGCATCTCTGCCTGGGGCAGCTGCTCGATGCGAAAGCCCGGGCACAGCTCGGTGCAGGTCTTGCACGCGTCAATGCGAAACCACTGGCGGGCCTTGAAAGAACGGTACTCGCCGGCCCGCTCGCGCTCAAACTCGCGGTAGACGGTGATGGGGTAGGTCTGCGACTCCACGTGTTGCTTGCCCAGCGGCCACAGCAGGCAGTTGGGCACGTTGTAGGGCTTGATGCGCGCGTGCCACTGCTCCAGCGCCGGCAGCGCCCTCTCCATCGCCGCCAGCACTTCGGCATAGGGCACAAAGAACCGCTGCAACTCATCAACATTGCTGCGCTGGGCAATGAACGGCTGCACCATGAACAGGTGAACCCCCAGCGGCGCCAACAGCTCAACCATTTCCTTTAGGTAGGCGGTGTTGTCGGGCAGCAGGATCTGGTTGTTCATCAGGTGCAGGCGCACCCCCTGCTGAGCCGCGGCTTCCGTCAGGTGGCGCAGCCCCGCCAGCGCCTGCTGCAGTGCGCCGGGGGCCGCAGCAATCTTGTCGTGAATTTCTGGTGTTGGCCCATGAAGGCTGAAGGTGAAGGCGTCGAGCCCGGCCTTGATGGCCTCTGCGGCAAAACTGGGGTAGGCAAACATCCGGCCGTTGGTGGTCACCGCGATGCGCTCAAAGTCCAGGTCGCGGGCAAAACGCACAAGGTCCAGAAAGTCTGGGCGGATCGTCGGCTCGCCGCCCGAGAAGCCGATCTGGTCGTAGCCTTGCTCGGCTGCCCAGGTGATGCGCTGTTCGATCTGCTCGCGGGTTAGGTCCAGCAATTCGACTTGCGGAATCGCGCGGTAGTCCAGCTGCGTGCAGTACTGGCAGCGGCTATTGCAGGTAAAGCCCGTCTCGATGGTCAATAGCTTGCCCAAATGCACCTCCTGCCGGCCCCCAGCATAGCGTACGCGCCCCCGAACTCCCTAGGGGAATGTCTGATCCTTGGAATGATTCGGACTTCTATGGCAGGGTCGCCACGTCGACGGTGTTGCGCAGCGCCTGGACGGCCCAGGTCGGGTAGCCATGCAGCCGGCAGCGCCGCTCGCGCAAGGTAAAGGGCAGGTCCGCGGCCGGATCTTCAAGGCGAGAAACGCTGTAGTGCGGATCGGCGCGCATGAGCTCCTCGGCCCAGTCGGCGTACTCGGTGACGTCGGTCTTGAGCAGCAGGCGGCCCCCAGGGCGCAGATAGCGGGCAGCGTCGGCAATGAACTCGGCGGTAAGCAAGCGCTTCTTGACGTGACGCGGCTTCCACCACGGATCGGGAAAGAACACCAGCAGCTCGTCCAGGCTGCCCGGCCGCAGGACCAGCGACAGCATCTCGCGGGCATCTACCAGGCAGATTAGGGCGTTTTGGACCCCGGCGGCTTCCAGGGCAGCGTGGGTCTCCTCGCAGAACTTCTTGCGCACCTCAAAGCCCACATAGCGGCGCTGGGGCTCGCGCAGGCAGAAGGCAACGGCAAATTCGCCCATCTGAAAGCCGATCTCAATGGTGAGCGGCCGGTCCGGGTCGGCTGCACAGGCCGCGCGCAGGCGCTCTTCGTCTTCTTGGCGAAAGATCGGGTCGAGCAGAAATTGCCCCTGCAGTCCAAGAGCTTGCCCATGGGCCCGCCTCATCTCCAGCGAGCCGCCAATGAGCGCCTTCTGCTTTTTGCGCTGGACCTGCTCAGGAGCCTCGGCCGGCTTGTCGTCGATGTGAAAAGTGCGGAAAGCCATCGCTGTCACTCCAAGCTCAAGAAAGCACTACCAGGCCCGCGGGGGGCCCTGTCAGAAACGCTCGTCAGGCCTAAGGAATCGCCAGCAGCCCAGCTTGAGCTTGCCCAGCTTGACCTGGCCCATGCGCACGCGCTTGAGACCCACGACCCTCAGGCCCACCATCTCGCACATGCGGCGGATCTGGCGTTTCTTGCCCTCTCGCAGCACAAACCGCAGCTGGTCCTCGTTGATCCACTCGACTTCGGCGGGCAGCAGCGGCTGGCCATCCAGCACCAGGCCATGGCGCAGGGCGCGCATGCCGTCGTCGCTGACCCGACCCTGGACGCGCACCAGGTATTCTTTGTCGATTTCGCGGTCTTCGCCGATCAGCAGCCGCGCCACCGTGCCGTCCTGGGTCAGCACCAGCAGGCCCGTAGAGTCGATGTCGAGCCGCCCGGCCACCGACAGATCGCGCAGGTGCTCGCGGCGCAGCGCCGGTCCTGGGAATTCTGGGTCCTGGTTGTCGGGCACGATCAGCTCAAAGGCCTCTCTGTAGCCGTGCTCAGGCTGGGTCGAGACAAAGCCCAGAGGCTTGTTAAGCAGGATCGTCACCCGCTCTTGCTGGACCTTCTGGGCCCGCGCATCCAGTTCCACGCGCTGGCCGCGGTGCACTTTGCTGCCCAGCTGGTCAACGACCACGCCGTCCACGCGAATCCACCCTTGGGCGATGTACTCGTCGGCTTCGCGCCTGGAGCACAGGCCCAGCTCGGCCAAGCGCCTGCTAAGCCTAAGCAATTCCTGCGTACCATCGGCAGTGGTGTGCGGCTGGGGGGGCTTGGTTCCGGGCTGGCTCATGCACCGCTCCTGCGCCAGAGTCGGCCGGCGGGGCGGTGACGCTAACGCGTTGGCAGGGCTGAGGCAACAGCAACCCGACACGCAACTGCTTCACGGCGCCCGAGGTTGCCCGCCAGACACCTGCAAAAGCCGCTTGCCCGACTCCGACGCCGCCGCTATGCTCAGAGACTGAGCCCCGTTTCCGCGTAGCCACCCACCCGAATGCAGGCCCATCAAAATGAAGCAAATTTCCGCCGCGGCTGCCCTTTTCAGTGCCATTCTCGCTCTGGCCAGTGGCTGCGCGGACTCCGGCACGGCCGGGACCGGCGGCAACAACGCCCAAAGCACCGACATTGACCTGCTCAACACCGGAGGCACCGGCGGCGGCGGGACAGGGGCAGACGCCGGCAGCGCCGACAGCGGCAGCATTGATGCGGCCGTTCCCCAGGGCGACACCAACGTACCCAAGCAATTTCACCCAGAATTTGGCTGGCCCTGCGGCGGCACTGGCGCTTGCGCGACTGGGCTGCAGTGCGCCGGCAACATCGAGTCGCCCTCGGCGATCTGCACCACCGAGTGCGCGGCCGACAGCGACTGCCCAGACGATTTCACCTGCACCAAGGCCGGCAAGACCAGCGTGTGCCTGCGCCGCGAATTCTGCTCCAGCTGCAAGACCGACGCCCAGTGCGGCGCCGGTGGCCGCTGCATCCAGATGGGTTCGGGCAGCTACTGCTCGCGCAGCTGCACCCCGGGCAAGACCGAGTGCCCGCGCTTTGCCAGCTGCAGCGAGGTCGGCGCGGGTGACTACGCCTGCGTCCACAGCGCTGGCGACTGTCAGGGCGACGGCAGCCTCTGCGCGGCCTGCGCGGCCGAAGACACCTGCGGCGCCGGCGGCGCTTGCCTGAGCTACATGCACACCAAAGAGCAGTTCTGCTCGGCCCCCTGCAATGGCACCACCTGCCCCGCCACCTACAAGTGCGTCGACGTGCAGACCGCCACCGGCAAGACCAAGCAGTGCGTGCCGGGCGACAGCAAGGCCCCCAAGTGCGTGCCCAAGCTCAACAACTTCTTGGAAGTCGGCTCGATCATGCAGGACTTTGCCATCACCGGCTACATCACCAACGGCGACGGCCTGCCCGACACGCCCATGGTCATCAAGCTTAGCGAATTCGCCAAGAACGGCTACAAGGTCATTCTGCTGAACGCCGCTGCCGGCTGGTGCGGTCCTTGCCAGCAAGAGACCATGGGCTTCAAGTCCTTGGCCGCCAAGTACCCAGAGCTGGGTATCTACCAGATTCTGTTTGACAATGTCGGCCAGGGCCAGATCCCCACCCTGTCTTTCCTGAACCAGTGGACCAAGGCCCTCAAGCCCTTTGGCGCCACCGGCATCGACCCCGAGCGCAACATCGTGCCGATCAACACCGGCGGCAGCACCCCGCTGAACATGATCATTGACGCCAAGACCCTCAAGGTGCTCCAGAAGTTCAACGGAGCTCCTTCCGGCGGCCTGGGCCCGGTGCTTGCCCCCTACTTCAAGTGAGCTGCGCATGAAATTGTTGTCCCGCGCCCTGGCGCTGTTTGCAGCTCTGGCCTTGTGGATTCCAGCGCTCAGCGCCCAGGCCCAGTGCGCCACTTGAGCCAATCCTTCGCTCCCGGTGGGAGACGCCCTTAGTTCGCTTGCGACCTCCTCGGCCAACCAGGGCAGCTGGCGGGCGCGAGCCGCTTTGATCTATCTGACCTCCAGCGCCGACCGGCTGTTTGAGGGCAGCGGCGAGATCGAGAACTACCTGAACCTGCACATCAAGATGCAGCTGCTGACGGCAACGGCCAGCCTGGACTCGCCTTTTGGCCTGGGCGTGACCGCCATCCTGCCGTACCTGGACCTGTGGCATGAGCAGAACTTCCGCGGCGTTAACGGTGGCGAGCCGCGCAGCGATCGCGGGGTTGGCGACCTCGAGCTGCGGCTGCGCCAGGACCTGACGGCCATCATGGACCTGCCCAAGGGGCTGCGGTGGGGCGTCACCCTGGGCGGGGTGCTGCCCACCGGCGTCTATCTGCCAGCCTCGACCGAGCAGCAGAGCTTCTTGGTGGGCGCAGGCACGGCCGACACTGGCAGCCGCGAGCTCAACATCGGCCGCGGCGTCGGCTGGCTGATTGCCGACTCCGACCTCAGCTGGTCAGCCTCCAGCGACCTGATGCTCTACGGCAACGCCCAGGGGCGGCTGCCGCTTGGCGAGGCCGTGGATGGCTTTGGCTGGGGCACTGAGGTGCGCGGCAGCGCTGGCGCTCGCTACGCCGTTATCGAAAAATGGCTGAACTTCTCTGTATCTCTGGACTATCAGCGGCGCGGCGAAGCGACCTGGCGACCGTTTGGCGTGCAGGAGCCGGCGGCGCCGTTTCCCAATGGCGGTGGCCAGAGCTGGTACGTGACCCCCAGCCTGAGCACCCAGCCGTGGGAGTGGCTGGGCTTGTCGGTCTCTTACCGCCAAAATGTTCTTGACGAGGTGGTCGGGCAGCAGCTGGTTCAGAATCCTGCGCTTTTTGTGGCAATGAGCGGCAGTCTTTCCTTTGGCCGCAAGCCCGAGGCAGAGCTGGCGCGGCCCGTCGTGGCGCCGGCGGTCTTGGGCCTGCCGCCCCAGGTCCCTGAAATTGCCGCCTTGTTGGTAGCCGGCAAGGTGACCATCGTCGACTACTGGGCCACTTGGTGTGCGCCGTGCCTCAAGCTGGGCCCGCGGCTCGACCAGTTTGCCGCCGCCCGCAGCGATGTCGCCATTGCCCGGGTGGAAGCCAGCGACTGGGGCAAAGAAGAATGGACCAAATTTCTGCCGGGGATTGCTGGCTTGCCCGTGCTGGACGTCTTTGGCGCCGATGGCAAGCTCAAGGCGCGGCTGGTTGGCGAAGAGGCTGAGCGCTTTGAAGGCGCGATCCCCGCCCCCCTGGCCGACGCGGTGACGCCCAGCTGACAGCCCTGCCTTTCTCGACCTGCCCGACCTGCCCTGCCCGACCGGCCGATCCTGTAGACGCGCGCGACGCCGCAGTCACCGGGTAGGGCAAGAGCCCGCCAGGCCACACCGCGCCAGCCAAAGCGTGCGCTGGGGCCGGCAACGACTGCTGCGCCGGCAGAGACCACAAAACTGTGACGAAGGGCGCTAGCCAACGTGGCCGCAACCCTTGTTTCCGCTGGCGAGAAGGCAAAGGCTCGCCGCCATGCCAGCGCAGCTGACGCGAGCCGAGGCCAAGGAGGTCGGGCTGTGGTTCGGCAAGGCTGGCGCGGAGGTCGGAGATGACTGCTTGGCTCAAAGGTGCGCTGCTCGCTGGGGCATGCGCGGTTCTGTGCGGTTGTGGCGCAGTGCAACTGGGCCCCCTACAATTGGACCCGAGCGGCGCCGTGGCGGTCGCGGCGGCCGAGCCTGGCAGCGGCCCAGCCTACGGCCCCGGCGACGACGTGCAGTGGATGCAGGTAGACGACTGGTTCTTTGCCACAGAAGTACCTGAGAGCGGCTGGTTTCGCACGCGCATCGGCAAGCTGAAGGTGGCTGCGAGCCCGGTGACCAAGGGGCAAGCGCAGTTCTTTGACGTCCGCGACGCCACCGAAGCATGGGCGACCTGGCACACCCGGACGCGCCCCGCCGTGGCTGCTGACTTTGTCTTGGGCGCCATCATGATCTGCTTTGAGGGCTCCAACAACGGCGAGGCCTACCAGGCGCCCCCCAACAAGACCGATGCGCGCACCGGCCAGTGGTTTGCCGCCAAAGTGACCGATACCTCGGATGCGTTCAAAGGCCTATACCGCATAGATACTTACATCGTAAAAGTGGCGGCCTGCCGGGTGCCGGTGAAGTAGCCAAGGGCGGTAGGTTCCTGGCAGGAAGAACCGGCGAGTCGGTGGCCGGTAGGCGGGCCAGCAGCGGCCCTCTGGCCGTATAGGGGCAATCCAGCGCCGCACTGTCTACCCGCCGGCCAACCAACCACCAGGTGCGCATGTGGCCTTTGCCCTTGATGGCGATGGACCCGCGCTCTTGCAGCTCGTAGCGCTCGTGCAGCAGCTCCCAGGCGGATTCGCTTACCTGGATGGCGCCGGCTTGGCCGTGGGACTCCATGCGGCTAGCGACGTTGACGGTGTCTCCCCACAAGTCGTAGATGAACTTGTGCTTGCCGATGACCCCAGCGACCACCGGGCCACAGTGCAGCCCGATGCGCAGCTGCCACGCCTTGCCGCGGCGCACATTGAACGCTGCCAGCGCTGCGCGCATCCCCAGCGCCATCTCGGCCACGGCGCAAGCGTGGTCGGCCGCGGGCTCTGGCAGGCCACCGGCGACCATGTACGAATCGCCGATCGTCTTGATCTTCTCCAGGCCCAAGGACTCGGCCAGGTCGTCAAAGCTGGAGACCAGCTCGTCTAGATCGCTGAGCAATTCCACGGGCGAGGTCCGCGCCGCCAGGTCGGTGAAGCCCACGATGTCCGAAAACAGCACGGTCGCGCTGTCAATGCCGTCGGCAATGGCGCGGCTGCTGTGCTTGAGGCGCTCGGCGATCTGCCTCGGCAGGATGTGCAGCAGCAATTCTTCTGCCTTTCTGCGCTCGTCGGCCAGTTGAGCCCGGGTGACAAACTCGCGGCGCCAGCTGCGCTCTTGCCGCCAGCCTGTATAGAGCACCAGCGCCAGGGTGGTCAGGTGCACATAGGCAAAAATCGCTGAGGCGACGTAAGACGGTCGGGCCAGCACCAGCGTGGTCAGCGAAGCCGCGGTGACTCCCAAGGCCGACGCCACCGACCAGCGCCCGCGCAGCCGGGTGGTCATCTGGCTGGCCGACAGCACCATGACCCACAGGAACAGCAGCAGCGGCAGCACCTCTCGCGGCAGCGCCAGCAGCGCCGGCAGCGCGTAGAACCAGCAGAAGGCCTGGATGCCCGCAATGGTCACCCACTGGATGTGCCTTTGGAAGAAGCGCAGGTAGGTTGCGGCCGCGATGCCGACCAGAATCGGCAGGGCCACGGCAAAGCGCAGCCACAGCAGACGGTTGGTTACGGCGGCCAGGGGCTCAAAGCTGAGCTCGATGAAACTTGACAGCATCGCCAGCGCGGCCAGAAACGAGGCACCGTAGCGCAGCTGCCGCACCGCTATCGCATCGTGCTCGCGGCAGAAGGCCCGCTCTTGACGGGAGTCGCCGAACGCCAGAAACCAGCCCTGGGCATCGGTCGGGGCGGGCTGCTGGGTCAGCAGACTGGCCGGCAGCCACCGGCTCAGCGGCGCCAGGGCTCGGGCTGTCCACTCTTGCGAATCAGCGGACGCAGCGCGGTGCTTGCTGGGCGGAGACGCCGCAGCGACAGGACTGGTCTTTGAGGCTACGGCAGGCATGACCAAGCCGGCTCCTATGATGAACCGCAGCGCCAGCAATGGCTTGCTCGTCAGCTGAACTGGGTCGCTGCAGCAGAAGGTACGGCGCCTCTGCCAACGCGTCAACTGTCCGCGGCGGCAACGGCTCACAGCCGCGAAATGGCCGTGGCTGTCCTCTCGGACACTCCCCTAGGCAATGTCTGATCAATGACATTATTGCAACTTTCCACCAAGGACCGCCGACCGATGGTGGGTTCACACCGTGAAGGAACGGCGCCGACCGTCGCCGGGTCCAGCGCCGCAGGCCGCAGCGATGGCTGACGTTCTGGCTGGGCCACCCTGGATGCCGGAGCTGGGCGTTCAACCCAGGGCCCGTGGTAGAATTGCTCGCACTTTCGAGGATCAGACATTGCCTACCGGACTGTCGGGGCGGCAACTGGCTTGGCTGCGGCGCGCCGGCACCGACCGCGGGGCCCGCCGAAGAATGGCTAAGCGTTTCAAGGATCAGACATTGCCTAGGGGACTGTCCGAGCGCCAACCGCCGGAGCAACGGCCCGACGGCCCTGCCCCGCGCCAGCCCCAAGTGCTTGCCGTAACCCGGCAAGGTCGCTACGCTTGCGTCGCGCCAAAGACTGAGCGCCCCGGAGTCTCATGCAGACTTCTTTTGCCAGGCCTGTTGGCCTATCGCTCGCGCTGACGGTTGCGTGCTCCGCACCGGCGGCTCCCGCTGCTTCGCCAGACACGACCGCCGCAGGCGACGCTGCAACCTCCTTTGGCGACACCGCCCTTGACAGCGCCGCCGCCGACTCTGCGGCCAAAGACGCGGTGGGTTCAGACACAGCGGCTGCGGACACAGCCGTCGCCGAAGTGGCGGCAGCGGACGGCGCGGGGCCTGATGCGCCCGGCGGTGACATGGCCACGGCCGATGCCAAGCCGGCCGACGCCTCGGCGCCAACGGACGCGGCAGCGACCGAACTGCCCGGCGGCGATGTCGGCGGGTCCGACAGCGGTCCTGTGGATGCCAGTGGCGGCGAGGTCAGCAAGACCGATGTCTCCAGCACGGATGTGACCAAGGATGTGCCCAGCCCGCAGCCCCTGGGCAAGATTGGTGCCTGCAGGGCCGGCGCACCAGGCTACGGTTCTTGTTTCTCCCAGGCCTTTGTCCTGTGTTTGCAGCCAGGCGCCACCTGCAAGGCGGTCAGCGAATTCTCGCCAGCCGCGGACACGTTTACCACCACCTGGTCCAATAGCAGCGTGCTGGCGTGCGTGACGACCATCTCGGGCACAGAGGGCACCATCACCTGCACTGGCCACGGCCCTGACGGCAAGGCCTGCCTGCAGTACACCCAGAAGTTCAAAGATGAAATGCCCGCCGGCACCATGGTCACCGGGCCCAACGGCAGCCACTCTTTGGCCTACGACGCCAGCTTCAAAGTCACGGTGACCTGCGGCGACGGCAGCAAAGAGGGCTACGCCAAGTCAGAGGACCTGTGCTACCCGCTGCAGTCTGGCGTTTGCGAAGAGAACATCGGCGGCGGAGGCTGAAGCCGCTGGGGCCGGCGCCCAGCGCGAGGGACGGGAGACGGCCCTCTGGGGGCCAAGACAAGAAGAACCCGTTCGCTTCCGCCGGCAATTGCCCAAGCCCTCTGCGGTGCCCTCCATCGGCGCCGCCCCTAGCCCAGGCAAGGAGTCCCGCCCATGGCCCCGACCAAACCGCTGCTTTGGCTACAGTTGTTGCGAGTGGCGGCCCGCAATGTCGCCAGCCACAAGCGCCGATCCGCCCTGGCGGCGCTGGCAGTGCTGCTGGGAGTGACCGCGGTGACCGGGATGCGCGGCGTGCTCAATGGCGTGCAGCGCTCGCTGCGGTCAGAGGCGATTGAGTCGCAGGTGGGCGCCCTGCAGGTGCACCGGGCCGGCTACATGGCGCAGGTTTTTGGCACGCCGCTGGACCTTGACCTGCCCACCGATGATGCCTTCCTCAAGCGAATCGAAGACGTGCCCAACGTGGTCGCCGTGGCCCCGCGCATCCAGTTTGGCGGGATGGTCTCGACCGGAGACCTCACCACCTTTGTGATGCTGCAGGCCATTGACCCGCCGCGCGAGGCCCTGGTCTGCCCCAAGCGCGGCGAGCGCCTGACCGACGGCACACTGGTGTCGGCTCAGCAAGCGGATGGCTTGGTCCTGTCTGCAGAATTGGCGCGGCGCATCGGAGCCCGGCGCGGGCCAGGGGATCAGGGCCGCGTGGCCGTCCTGACCAATGACAAAGACGGCAGCCTGAACGCCGTGGACACGCGCCTGACCGGCTTGAACGGCCTGCCGCGCTCGCCGGGGCTGGAGAAGCGCCTTGGTGTGATTGGCCTGAGTCATGCCCAAGCGCTGCTGCGAATGCCTGGGCGCGGGACGGAGATTGCCATATCGGTCAAGGACTTGAGCCAGATAGAGCAGACCCGCGCGGCCGTGGCGACGGTGCTGGGCAAAGACTACCAGGTCTCTACCTGGCGCGAATTGGCCAAAATGGTCGCCGATGCCACGGACCTGCAGGACAAAGTTCTGTTGCTGATCACGGTGGTGTTGCTGGTGGTGGCCCTGGTCGGCGTGGTCAACACCATGCTGATGAGCGTGCTGGAGCGGACCCGCGAAATCGGCGTGATGCTGGCCCTGGGCATGCGCCGCAGCCAGATAGTGGCGCTGTTTATCATGGAGTCTGCTTTGATTACGATAGGATCAGCTCTGCCCGGCATGGTGGTGGCTCGGCTGCTGCTGGTGTGGGTCGAAGCCGCCGGTCTGAGCTTTCAGGCCCCCGGCGGCGGGCTGTTGGTCCTTCACCCAGAACTGAGCGCAACTGACGCCATAGCGGTGCTGGCAGCCGTGCTGGTTGGCTCGCTGGCAGCCTCGATCTTTCCGGCTCGCCATGCGGCGGCGCTGCGGCCCGTGCAGGCCTTGAGCCACCTTTAGGCGAGTTCGCCGCCCACCAAAGGGGACCCCATGGCAACTGAGATCCTGCGCCTGGCCGCACGCAACCTGCTGCGCAACCGCAGGCGCACGGCGGTGACCCTGGCCGGGCTGATTCTGGGAGTCGCCGCTGCCCTGCTGCTCCAGGGCTTCATTGCGGCCTTGCTGGGCTTTTTGGGCGCCGCAGTGGTCGATGCGCGCCTTGGGGCGATCCAGGTCCACAAGGCTGGCCACCTGGAGGCCGACACCAACGCACTCGACTTTGCGCTTCGCCAAGATCCCCAGCTAGAAAAGCTCATCCTCAGCGTTCCCGGGGTGGTCGCGGTGGCGCCGCGGCTCTCCTTTGAGGGCGCCATTGGCAACGGCGCCCAGAGCACCCTGGCCCTGGTGACTGCAGTCGATCCCCAGCCCGAGGCCCTGGTCTGCAAGGCCCGCTTCGCCAACGTCCGCGGCAAGGCGCTGGCGAGCTCCACTGCGGCCGAAGGGGTGCTGGGCATGAAGCTCGCCATTGGCCTGCGGGCGGAAACTGGCAGCGATCTGCAACTGCTAGCGACCGCCAAGAGCGGCCAACCCAACTTGCTGGACCTCAAGATGACCGGCGACGTGCCCTCTTTGACAGAGATGGACGCCCGCCGCTTGGTGATGGTACCGCTGGCCTTTGCCCAGCAGCTGCTGGACATGCCTGGGATGATTACAGAATACGCCGTGGCCGTGGAACACCAGGATGAGGCGGATGAGGTGGCCGCGCTGCTGCGCCTCAAGCTTGGCCCGCAGTATGAAGTGCTGACTTGGCTGGACCTGCTGCCGCAGCTTCGCTCTTTGCTGGGGCTGCTGCGCGCGGTGATGCGCGGCGTGGTCGTCGTCCTGCTGATTCTGCTGACCACTGCGGTCGCCAACACCATGTGGATGAGCGTGCACGAGCGGGTGCGCGAGATCGGCACCATGATGGCCCTGGGCAGCCGCCGCCAGTGGATTTTGCGCCTGCTGGTGGCAGAGGCGGCGGTGCTTGGCCTGCTGGGCGCTTCGCTGGGCTCCGCTGTCGGCTCCACGCTGCTGGCCGTGCTGAACCACCGCGGCGTGACCTTCAGCGCGCCGGGGGCCGACGTGGCCTCGACGCTGCACCCCTACGTCAGCGCCGCTGCGGTGGTGGGCACGCTGGCTGTGGTAGTCCTGGCCACGCTGGTAGCGGCCGCAGGACCGGCGTGGCGGGCCAGCAAGCTGACCCCGGTCGAGTGCCTTCGCGCCACCTGAACGCTGCCCAGCCAACCCTGACCACTGGCGGTCCTGCAGCGGTTGCGTCAGCGCCCTGGACAATTTGAGCGGGCTTGAGAGGTTGACTGGAGCAGGCAAGAAGCATAGTCTGCGCCGCTTTCCTCGGACCGGATCCGGCGGAATTGCGGGCAGGCAGCGGCGGCAGGGGCAAGTTTCTGCCCAAATTGGAGGCGTCTAGCGATGTTGCAGGGTTTGTATGGAACTTGGGGTCACACCCCCATGATCGCCGGTGTAGTGGGCCTGGTTGTCGCATTGATTCTGTATTTCAGGGTCATTGCCCAGCCTGAGGGCAACGAGGACATGAACCGCATCGGTCAGTACATCCGCGAAGGCGCGATGGCCTTTCTGGTGCGCGAGTACAAGGTCCTGGTCGCCTATTCGGCAGTGGTGTTTCTCCTGCTGTATGCCGCCCTTGGCTTGACTGCGGCCGTGTCTTTTGTGCTTGGCGCCTTCTTGAGCTTGCTCGCCGGCCTCATCGGCATGAAAGCGGCGACCTATGCCAACGTGCGCACCGCCCAGGCGGCCCGCACCGGCAGCAAGGCCGCAGCCCTGCTGGTCGCCCTGGACGGCGGCGCGGTGATGGGCTTGTCCGTCGCAGCGCTGGGCCTGATTGGTCTGGCTTCGCTGTACTACATCTTTCAGGGCCAGCCTGAATTCGGCACGGTGCTGCACGCCTTTGCAGTGGGCGCGAGCTCGATTGCCCTGTTCGCGCGCATTGGCGGTGGTATCTACACCAAGGCCGCCGACGTTGGCGCCGACATCGCCGGCAAGGTCATCGAAGGCATCCCCGAAGACGACCCGCGCAACCCCGGCGTCATTGCCGACAACGTGGGCGACAACGTCGGCGACGTCGCGGGCATGGGCGCTGACATCTACGAGTCGATGGTCGCCGCCATTGTCGCCGCCGTGGCCATCGCGCTGACCGCCCCGCTCAGCGAGCTCAAGAACCTGATGCCCGCCGGGTCCGACGAAGCCTCGGTCCGCCTCGCCGGCGTGATGATGCCGCTGGTCCTCTCTGGCCTTGGCCTGGTGGTTTCCATCGTGGCCATCTTTGTCGCCCGCGCCTTCCGCGGCGGCAGCCCAGCCGCCGTCTTGCGCAACAGCCTGATCATTCCGGCGCTTGGCATGATTGGTGTGTCTTATCTGCTGGTTGGCGTCTTGAATGCCGGACAGGCCATCACGGTTTGCCTGGCTGCGGGCGCTATCGGCGGCGGTCTCATTGGCCTCATCACCGAGTACTACACCGCCCACCTGCCGATCCGCAAAGTGGCCGAGTCCTCTCGGACCGGCGCCGGAACCAACGTGATCCGCGGCCTGGCCGTGGGCATGGAGTCCGTCGCCATCCCCATGCTCATTGTCTGCTTGACCGCCTACCTGGCCAATCAGGCCCTGGGCTTGTACGGCATCGCCCTGTCGGCCGTCGGCATGCTCGCCGGCACCGCCATGGTCATGACCGTCGATGCCTACGGCCCCATCTCCGACAACGCCGGCGGCATCTCTGAGATGGCGGGACTGGGCAAAGAAGTCCGCGCCATTACCGACGAGCTGGACGCCGTTGGCAACACCACTGCCGCCATCGGCAAGGGCTTTGCCATCGGCTCAGCCACCTTGACCGTGGTCGCCCTGTTCTCTGCCTTCAACCTGGAAGTGTCGCACGCCCGCGGCTCGGCCATGGTCATCCTGCTGACCGACGCCAACGTGCTCATCGGCCTCATGCTGGGCTCGATTCTGCCGTTCATGGTTGCCGCATCGACCATGCTGGCGGTCGGCCGCGCAGCCGGGGCCATCGTCGACGAAATCGGCCGGCAGTTCCGCGAGATTCCCGGTCTGCTAGAGGGCAAAGCTGAGCCGCAGCCCGCCGCCATCGTCGACATCGCCACCAAGGCGGCGCTGTTTGAGATGATCCTGCCGGGCATGGTAGCGATCCTGGCCCCGGTGGCCATTGGCTTTCTGATGGGGCCAGAGGCCCTGGCCGGCGCCCTGGCCGGTGCTCTGGCAGTGGGCGCCACCATGTCGCTGTTCATGGCCAACGCCGGTGGCGCTTGGGACAACGCCAAGAAGCACATCGAAAAGGGCGGCATGGACGGTCACGAGAAGGGCGGCGATACCCACAAGGCCGCCGTGGTCGGCGATACGGTCGGCGACCCCTTCAAGGACACCTCTGGCCCCGGCGTGGCCATCTTGATCAAGGTGATGAGCGTCGTCTCTCTGCTCATTGCCCCGCTCATCGCCAAGATGTAGTCGGCCCACGGGCAGCTACCTCGTCACCAGTACCCCACCCCCCAAGCTCGTTCTGGGTTCGAGAACGGACTTGGTTTGGGGTACGGAAAACGACCCAGCAGTAGCAGCCAAGGACTATGAACAAGAACCGGCTGTAACCCGGATCGAATTAGCGGT
This sequence comes from uncultured Myxococcales bacterium, assembly GCA_903919145.1. Taxonomy (GTDB): domain Bacteria; phylum Myxococcota_A; class UBA9042; order UBA9042; family UBA9042; genus SXRM01. Next base: position 31,929 of record CAIXGW010000341.1, on the reverse strand, counting down.
CTAGGATACTGGTGTGGCCGCCCCGGCCAAGTCGACGCACAGCGGAAGGTCTTGCCAAGAGCGCTGGTCATGCGCTGTCACCAGCGGGACTTTCCCCAGCGTGAACAGGGCGTGCAGGCGCCCCAGGGTATCCGCTGTCTGCGCCTGGTCCTGGTCCACAAGCTTCCTCACCAGCCAGCCGCGCGGCACCGGCACTTGGTAGTTCTCTGCTACCCAAGCCGCGTCTCCCACAAACAGCCAGCGTTTTCCATTGTTGGACTGCACCAGGTAGCTGGTAGAGCCGCGGGTATGGCCAGGGGTCGGCAGGGCCAGCACGCTGCCATCGCCAAAGACGTCGGCCGACGCGGCAAACCCCAGCATTGCCGGACCGTTCATCGCCAGCGGCTGCAGACGCTCGCCAAGCTGCGCCAGGTGGGCTGGCATCGCCCCTTCGGTCAAGTAGTCGGTCTGGGCCCGCAGCCAGCTCAGGTCGGCGCCGGCCACCCACACCTTCGCCTTGGGCAGGTCGCGCAGGCCGCCGGTGTGGTCCCAGTGCACATGGGTCAGCAGGACGTCGGTCACTTCGTCAGGTGCAATCCCCACCTGCCGCAGCAGCTGGCCCAGCGGCTTTGCTCCGACCACGCTGTTGCCGACCGACCAGCGGAACCACGCAGGGGCCTTGGCCACGTCAGCAGGGGTGTCGGTCCCCAGGCCCGCGTCGATCAGCACCACGCCGCGCGGGGTCCGCAGCACAAAGGTCGAGTACGTCGAGGGCCAATCGCCTGAGTGGCCTTCTGCGGCATTGCCCAGCGCCTCTGGCACCACAACGTGAATCAGGGCACAGGCTGCCACTGCGGGCGCGCCTGGCGTAGCCGCGGCATTCAGCCCGGCCGGCCAATTGGGGGCGGTGTGGCTGGGCATCTGGGTTGCGCAGCCCAGGGTTACACCGGCCAGCGCTGCTGCCGTCATTCTAGATGCCAAAACCATGGTTTCCCCCGCGACGCCCTTCACCACCGCCGCCTGGGCAACCTATCACAGGCTCGCGCCGCGATGCCAACCCCAGGTGGCGGCCCGTCAGCCAAGGGGGCGGGCGCTTGACGCCGCCTGGACGACAGCCTAGCGTGCCGGAGTAGCTGACTCGAAGGCGCAGGTCCTTGGCATCCGCTGTGCTAAAGCGTCTCGAGGCGGCAGGCGGGCCCCATCAGCCTGCGCGCGGGAGGACGTACTTTGCTGCTAGACCTCCGAACGGTCCTGTGGCTGACGGCTTTCGCCAACGCCGCTTTGACCTTGTGGCAGCTGACGACGGTCGACCGCGAACACCGCCGCCACGACCACGGGATCTGGTTTCTGGCTTCTACCACCCTGCTCGCGCTGGGCTTTGCTGGATTTGCCCAGCAGCGGGTCTGGCCAGACTGGGTCAGCGTCTGGCTGGCCAACTTGGCCCTGGTGGCCGCCAGCCAGAGCTTTCACATAGGCGCCCGCTCGATTGCCCAGCGCGGCCGCGCCAACCGCCGCGACGCCTATGCCGCAGCATTCTACAGCGGGGTCTTTTCGATGGCCTACTTGGCCGAGGTCCGCATCCTGCCAAGGGTATTGATGGTGTCGGCCGCATTGATGACGTGGTTCTGTGCGGCCATCCGCCACCTGTACGCCTCCCCGGCCACCAAGGAATTGCGCTCGGTCCGGGCGATGGTGGTCTGGCTGAGTCTGGCAGTGGCCCTGCTGGCTTTGCGCGCTGGCTACCTGCTGCTGAGCGCTGAGCCACCGCCGCAAGTCCTGGACGGCAGCGTCATGGCCTTTGCGACCATGGTGATTGCCTTCTTGGGCACGCTGGTCTGCGGCGTGGGCATCCTAAGCGTGGGCCGCGAACGCAGCGAAAGCGATCTCCTGCGCCTTGCCACGGTGGACCCGCTGACAGAATTGCCCAACCGCCGCGCTCTTTTGGAGTACGGCGAGCGCAAAGTCGCCCTGCACCTGCGCAATGGCCGGCCGCTGACCATGTTGATGATCGACCTGGACCACTTCAAGGCGATCAATGACAGCCACGGCCACCAAGTGGGAGACGAGGTGCTGCGCCAGTTTGCCGCGGTCAGTCGCGCCAGCCTGCGCACCTCTGACTTGCTGGCGCGGGCCGGAGGCGAGGAGTTCTACGCCCTGCTGCCCGAAACCGACGCCGAGACGGCGCTGGCCGCTGCCGAGCGCCTGCGAACTGCCATTGCAGCCAGAGACATGGGCCATGGCCACCCCGGCCTGCACATCACCTGTAGCATTGGCGTGGCAGCGTGGCACCCAGAGGACGGTGGCCTGGACCCGCTGATCCACCGCGCGGACCAGGCCATGTATGCGGCCAAAGCCAAAGGCCGCGACTGCGTGGTGCTGTACGACGACATAGCGCCTGCCGCGTAGGCTTGACCGGCGGCCCAAGGTCACGGCGAAAGGCCGCACCTTGGGAGCCCGTCGGCGGCCCCAGCCGGTCCAGTAGCTTTCAGTGGTTGACCCTGGGCCGCAGCGTTTCTTCAACAGGCTGGTAGGCGGAGCTCCAGGCGGCGCGATGAGACGTGCGCCGCCTGGAGCTGAGTAGATCCTTAGGACTACTTGCCTTTCTCAGCTGCCGGAGCAGCCGGAGCCGGGGCTGCTGGAGCCGGTGCCGCAGGGGCCGGTGCCGCAGGGGCCGGTGCCGCCGGAGCCGGGGCTGCCGGAGCCGGGGCTGCCGGAGCCGGTGCTGCCGGAGCCGGGGCTGCCGGAGCCGGTGCTGCCGGAGCCGGGGCCGCAGGGGCCGGGGCCGCTGCTGCAGGCTTGGTCGCATCGATCTGCTGCGGATCCTCGTCCTCTGGCACCGGCTTGCCGTTCATCTCCAGAAGCTTGAACTGCACGCGACGGTTCTGCTCGCGGCAGGCATCCAGCTGCGGCTTGCCCTTCTTGCCCTTGGTCGCCAGTTCTGCGGCGTTCTTGCACAGGGGCTTGGTCTCGCCAAAGCCCTTGCCGACCAGCCGCTCTGGGGCGATGCCCTTGGCCACCAAGTACTTGACCACCGAGTCGGCGCGGGCCTGCGACAGGGCCAGGTTGGCATCGTCGGCGCCGACGTCATCGGTATGACCTTCGACCCGAATCTTGCCGACGCGCGGCACCGACTTGAGCACCGCCGCCACCGCATCCAAGATGGCAAAGCTGACGGGCTTGATGTCGGCCTTGGCGGTCTCAAAGAACACCTTGTCTAGGATCTTGATCTCCTTCTCGGTGATCTCGACCTTGTTGGCCTTGTCTGGGCAGCCGTCTTCGTCCTCAATGCCGTTGAAGGTCTCTGGCTTGTCTGGGCACTTGTCGAGCTTGTCTGGGATGCCGTCTTTGTCTTTGTCTCGAACTGGGCAACCCTGTTCTTCCTTGACGCCGTACTCGTTGGGGCACTTGTCTTCGGTGTCCAGGATGCCGTCTTTGTCATTGTCGGGATCGAGGCAGCCGTCCTTGTCTTCGTGGTTGTCCTTGTCTTCGGGCTGCAGCGGGCACTTGTCTTCGCTGTCGACGATGCCGTCCTTGTCATTGTCCAGCTCTGGGCAGCCGTCTTCGTCTTCAAAGGCGTCCTTGTCCTCGGGCTCGTCGCGGCACTTATCGGCGGTATCCAAAATGCCGTCTTTGTCATTGTCTGGGTCAATGCACCCGTCGCGGTCCTCAAAGCCGTCTTTGTCTTCCGCCACCTTGGGGCAGGCATCGCGCTTGTCAACAATGCCGTCGCCGTCGGTGTCGCGGCCCGGATCCGGAGCCCACATCACGCCCAACACCGCGCGAAACGCCGGGGTGCCCAAGCCCTGGCCAATGCCCGGGCCGGCAGCCGCCGTGGCAACCAGCTCGGCGGGCAGCTTGAAGCGCACGCCGCCCAACACTTCGCCCGAGCGCTCTTCTACGTCCTGCTCAGCCAGGTTGACCGACCAGCGCGAGTCCAGCATCACATCTAGAAAATCGGGCATGACGTTGAGCCAGCCACCGGCCGTCACCTGCCCTTCGCTGCCCACCTGGATCGCCTGCTTGGAGCCCGCCAGCGTCGGCTTGAACTCGGGGCGGACCCGCGTGCCCAGGCTGAGCACGGCACCGTAGCCTTTGTCGTCCAAAGACGCGGTCAGACGCGGCTCAAAGCCCACGCCGTCGTCGCCGGAGTAGGCCGCCGAAGCCGTGGGCAGGTCCACCGCCGCCGACAGCGCCACGTTCAGCAGCCCGGCGGCCAGCAGCTTGATCTTGGGGATGACGCGGATGTCGCCGGTGCCCGCGGCCAATTCTGGAGCTGCACCCAAGCCTTGCGACCGCGAGTCGCCGGCCTGGTTCAAGACCACCGGGATGGCCAAGCCGAGCTCGGCCCAGCCAAACAGCCCAAAGGAGGCAAACAGCTGCGCCGCCACCTGCCGGCCAACTTCGTCGTACAGCCGCTCGCCGCTGGCCGCGTTGGTCACGGTCAGCGGGCGGTGGTCATACTGGAGCCAAAGACCCACCGCGGGCGTAAAATCACCCAGTAATTTGCCGCCATCCGAGTGCAGCAGGCCGTTGCTGTTGGTCGCGCCGCGAAAGCGCTGCAGGCTGTAGCCACCGTCGGCCGCCTGCAGCTGCGGAGCCACCAGCAGCCCTGTCAACGCCACCGCGGCCAGCTGCGGCCGCCGGCGAAAGCGCGCCGCCAGGACCATCGCCAGCCCCAACAGCACGGCCAGCAAGCCGCCGCCATCGCCGCTGGGACCGGCCGTACAGCCGCCGCCCACCAGCTGAATCTCGCCGACGCCAGCCTCCAGCGGGCTGGTCTCGCCGGGATCGACCTGGCCGTTGCCGTTCTTGTCCTCGGTGCCGTCGCTGCGGCCGTCGTTGTCGGTGTCGGTGTCCAAGGGGTCGGTCTCGCCCGCATCGACCTTGCCATTGCCGTTGCCGTCTTCGATGCCGTCCTTGATGCCGTCGCCGTCGCTGTCGGGCTTGTTGGGGTCGGTCTCGCCGGTGTCAACCTTGCCGTTGCCGTTCTTGTCTTCGATGGCATCGGTCAGCCCATCGCCGTCGGTGTCCTTCTTGGTGGGATCCGTCGCGGTTTCCTGGCCGTCATTCAGGCCGTCGCCGTCGGTGTCCGCCTTGAGCGGGTCGGTCTCGCCAGCATCGACGATGCGGTTGCCATTCTTGTCTTCGGCGCCGTCGGCCAAGCCATCGCCGTCGGTGTCAGCCTTGAGCGGATCCGTCTCGGTCGCGTCGACTTCTCCATCCTTGTCGAAATCTTCCACGCCATCCTTCAGGCCATCGCCGTCGGTGTCCGGCAAGGTCGGGTCGGTCTCGTCGGCATCGCGCACGCCGTCGCCGTCAAAGTCCTCTTGGCCGTCGGTCAGGCCGTCGCCATCGCTGTCGGCCACCAGGGGATCGGTCTCTCCGGTGTCCAGCTTGCCATTGCCGTTCTTGTCTTCCTGGGCGTCCTTGACTCCGTCGGCGTCGTCGTCGTCGTCGCAGGAATCGCCAAGCTTGTCGCTGTCGGTGTCGGTCTGGCTGGCATTGGCCGCCAACGGGCAGTTGTCTTCGGCGTCGAGCTTGCCGTCGGCGTCGTCGTCATCGTCGCAGGCATCGCCCTTGCCATCCAGGTCGGTGTCGACTTGGGCTACGCCCTTGAGCAGCGGGCAGGTGTCCAGCTTGTCTTCTACGCCGTCGCCGTCGTCGTCGCCGTCGCACAGGTCGCCCTGCTTGTCGCCGTCGGTGTCTACCTGGCTTGGGTCGGCTGCCAGCGGGCAGGTGTCCGTTGCGTCGTCTACGCCGTCGCCGTCGTCATCGGCGTCGCAGACATCTCCCTGCTTGTCGCCGTCGCTGTCGACTTGGCTCGCGTCGGCTGCCAGCGGGCACAGGTCGGTGGCGTCGGCCACGCCGTCGCCGTCGTCGTCGTCGTCACACAGGTCGCCGCTGCCGTCCTTGTCGCTGTCGACCTGGCTTGGGTCCGCCGCCAGCGGGCACAGGTCGGTGGTGTCAGCCACGCCGTCGCCGTCGTCGTCGTCATCGCACACATCGCCCTTGGCGTCTTTGTCGGTGTCGACCTGGCTTGGGTCAGCGGCCAGGGGGCACACATCGGCGGTGTCCTTGATCTCGTCATTGTCGTCATCGTCGTCACAGGTGTCGCCCAGGCCGTCCTTGTCGGTGTCGACCTGCGTCACATCCTTGACCAGCGGGCAGAAATCCTCAGCGTCGGCAAAGCTGTCGCCATCGTCATCGCCGTCGCAGACATCGCCATCGCCGTCTTTGTCAGTGTCGACCTGACTTGGGTCGGCCGCCAGCGGGCAATCGTCGGTCTCGTCCAGGATGCCGTCGTTGTCGTCGTCTTCGTCGCAGCTGTCACCCTGCTCGTCCGCATCGGTATCGGTCTGGGTCACATCCTTGACCAGCGGGCACCAATCCTCGGCGTTCAAGAAGCCGTCGCCGTCGATATCGTCATCGCAGACATCGCCCTTGCCGTCCTTGTCGGTGTCGACCTGGCTTGGATCGACGGCCAACGGGCAGACGTCGGTGGTGTCCTTGATGCCGTCGCCGTCGTCGTCGTCGTCGCAGGCATCGCCGGCGCCGTCTTTGTCGGTGTCGACCTGGCTGGGGTCGGCAGCCAGCGGGCAGACATCCTGGCTGTCGCCGGCCCCATCGCCGTCGCTGTCTAGTTTTCGCGGGTCCGTCTCGCCGGCGTCGACGCTGCCGTTGCCGTTCTTGTCTTCGGCGCCGTCGTCCAGGCCGTCGCCATCGCTGTCTTTCTTGGTGGCATTGGTCTCGCCGCTGTCAAGCTTGCCATTGCCGTTGGCGTCTTCCAGGCTGTCGCTCAGGCCGTCGCCATCGGTGTCTTTCTTGGTCGGGTCGCTCTCTCCGGCGTCCATCTGGCCATTTTGATTGAGGTCCTCAACGCCGTCCTTGAGTCCGTCGCCGTCGCTATCTGGCTTGCGCGGGTCGGTTTCGGCAGCATCGACCTTGCCATTCTTGTTGAGGTCTTCTAAGCCATCGGCCAGGCCGTCGTTGTCGCTGTCGGCCTTGAGTGGGTCGGTCTCGCCCTGGTCAAACAGGCCGTTGCCGTTGGCGTCTTCCAGGCCGTCAGACAGTCCGTCCTTGTCGGTATCGGCCTTGGTGGCATCGGTCTCGCCAGCGTCCAGCTTGCCGTTCTTGTTGTTGTCTTCGATGCCGTCGTGCAGACCATCGCCGTCGGTGTCCTTCTTGGTCGGATCGCTCTCGCCGCTGTCCAGCACGCCGTTCTGGTTGAGGTCTTCGATGCCGTCCTCGATGCCGTCGCCATCGCTGTCTTTGACCAACGGGTCGGTCTCGCCGGCGTCGAGCTTGCCATTCTTGTTGGCATCTTCCAGGCCGTCGCTCAGGCCATCGCCGTCGGTGTCTTTCTTGGTGGGATCGGTCTCAGTCGCCTCGCGGAGGCCGTTTTGGTTGGTGTCTTCCTGGCCGTCTTTGAGGGTGTCGCCGTCGGTGTCAGCCTTGAGCGGGTCGGTCTCGCCGGCATCGACCTGGCCGTTGCCGTTCTTGTCTTCCAGACCATCCTTGAGGCCGTCGTTGTCCGTGTCGGGCTTGAGGGGGTCGGTCTCGCCCTGGTCGAGCAGACCGTCGCCGTTCTCGTCCTCTTGGCCGTCTTTGAGGCCGTCGCCGTCGCTGTCGGGGTTGAGGGGATCGGTCTCGCCCGCATCCTTCTTGCCGTTCTTGTTGTTGTCTTCAATGCCGTCGTGCAGACCGTCGGCGTCGGTGTCCTTCTTGGTCGGGTCGGTCTCGCCAGCGCTGACCAGCCCATCGCCGTTGGCGTCTTCCAGCCCGTCGCCCAGCCCATCGCCGTCGCTGTCTTTGCTCAGCGGATTGGTCTCGCCAGCATCCAGGCTGCCGTTCTTGTTGGCGTCTTCGATGCCGTCGCTCAGGCCGTCGCCGTCGGTGTCTTTGACCAGGGGCTTGGTCTCGCCCAGGTCGACTGCGCCGTTCTTGTTGCTGTCTTCCACGCCGTCCAGCAAGCCGTCGGCGTCGCTGTCGGGGTTGGCCGGGTCGGTCTCGCCCGCGTCGACTGTGCCATTTTCGTTGGGGTCTTCGACAGCGTTCGGCAGTCCATCGGCGTCGCAGTCCGTCGGCGAGGCGCAACCCGCCAGGCACTTCTTGGTGGCGCCGCTGCACAAGCCGCTCTGGCAGTCCGCACCGACGCTGCAGCCCTGACCCGCTTCGCAATCGGCGGTGCAGGTGCCGCCACAATCCTTGTCGGTCTCTTGACCGTTCTTGACTCCGTCTGTGCAGGTCGGCACTTTGACGGAAAACCCAACCGAAGCCGTGGCCTTGTTGCCCTGGGCATCCACAACGTCAACCTTGAGGGTGTAGATCTTGTTGCTCTCCAAGGCAAAAGTGTCGGGTACCAGCAACGTCCACTTGCCAGTCGCATCGGCAGTGACCGTCGCAGTCTTGCCGCCAATGTCGATGGTCACCTTGACGTTGGCCTCGGTCAGACCGCTGAGCACGGGCGTGACGGTCTCGACCACAGCCAGCGGGGCCGGCGCGGTGATGGTCACAAACGTGCCGACGACAATCGGGTCCACCGCCGCTTTGGACAGGTCCAGCGGCAGCTGGTCATTCCAGCAGGTAAAGTCCTTGTCGATCGAGAAACCGTTGGTCGAGGTGCCGGCCCAGACCAGGTTTTTTCCCCATTTCAGCGGGTTGGGGTCGTTCTTGGTCGCGTCGACGGCTTCCTGCATCGGAACGGCGACCGTCAAAAAGAAGTCGGGCTCGCCAAATAGGCTGGAGGGGGCTGGTACCACTTGCACAAAGCTCGGCAGCGAACCTGGTGGCGTGCCGGCCAGAGTTGGCGTCCAGCTCTTGAGCACGGTCTTGTCGCTGGCGCGGACCAGCGAGACGCTCTCATCAATGCCATTCACAACAATGTTGTATTCAATGGTAGAGTTGATGCCGTCGGAGTCCAGGCCAATGCCCCAGCCAAACTGGCTGAGCGGCGCTGCGCCACCGGTCACGATGGGTGACGCGTCAAGGCGCAGGCGGAAAAACGCGTGTACGCCGTCATCGCGGACATACATCGCTGGATTGTCTTTGTCTCCAACGATGTCGCGCTCGTCTTTGGCGGCATTGGCGTCTTGGGTCGGGTCAAACGACCCTGCACCGCCGCAGGTGACAGCGGTGTAGTCCAAATCGGTGCCAAAGCTAGCGGGCTGAGCGCTGGCCAAGGTTGGCAGCAGCAAGCCCACCAACCAGGATTTCCTTAGCCATTTAGCTTTCTTGATGTTCATCTAGCGCAATTCCTGGAGGTCGGGCAGACCTCGTTGAGCGGGCAGTATAAGATGTCCCCAAGGGCGGCGCCATTGGCACACCGAATTGCGCATCGTTTCTGCCCACCCGGGCGCAGGCATCCGCAAGACTCTCATTCCCCAACCTAGGTTGCGTCCGTCGCCACCAAGGTGACCTGCCCGCCAAGGTCGGTCAGGCAGGTCAGCTGTTGCGGCAGTTGCGCAAGGTCGACGCGTCACAGACAGGCCAGCTATGCCGGCCGCTGCGGAATTGCCCCCACGGCGACATCAACCCTGGCCCGGCAGACTCTAATTCCTTGTCGTTCGACCCGTTTGCAGCATCTCCTTGCCGCGGGCCCAACATGCCGGTTACCATGGTCCATGACGGGGGCAGGAACCATGGACCGCAGATTGACCAGGAGCCATTGTGCTTTCGACATGATTGCGAGCCTTTGGACCTCTTTGGCGCTGTTGGCCTGTGCGATGGGCGCCTGTCAGCCCAAAGCGTTGACAGAGAGCGTAGTTGCCAATCCAGACGGCGGCGACAGCAGCGGGTCGACTGCCGACACGTCGCCCGCATCGGACAGTGCCGCTGACGCCTCGGCCGACACCCCTGCCGATGGCACCGTCAGCAGCGTGTGCCCCGCGCCAACGCCCTGCCACAAGTATGCGACCTGTGTTGTTGACCCTGCCGTGGGCCCGCAGTGCAGCTGCTGGAAAGGACTGACCGGCGACGGCAAGGCCTGCAGCGGCTGCCCGTACGGCTATGGCGAGGTCAAGATCGATGTGGCCGGGACCGAGACGCTGACCTGCGCCGCCACCGCCCCGGTGTGGGGGGCGCGGCTGGATTCGCCTGTGTCCTTTCAGATGACAGGGCTTGGCACCGTGCGCGACACCCAAACCCGCCTGGAGTGGCAGCAGGCCCAGGGAGCCATGATGACCTGGTCGGAAGCCAGGGTGTACTGCGACACCTTCAGCGCCGCCGGCCACGAGGACTGGCGCCTGCCGACCATCGTCGAGCTCGCTACCATCTTTGACCGGACCAAGGCGCAGCCTGCCGTCAACACCAACGTCTTTGGCGAGACGCCTCAGCTGCAGTGGGTGTGGACGGCCACCCAATTCGCCGACAACAGCAACAGCGCCTGGGCCGGGTACAATTTGGTCGGCCTGCTGGACCACAGCCTGATTGACCTCAAGCGGGCGGTGCGCTGCGTTCGCGGCGACGGAGAGCTATTTCTGCGCAAGTTTCCGCACTTCGAGTTGGGGGAGGGCGGAGCTACCGTCAAGGACCAGTGGACGGGCCGCGAATGGCGCCGCGCCCTGTCAACCGCGCAAAAGTCACTGGGCGGCGCCACCGGCTCCTGCTACGACCTGGAGCTGGGCGGCACCGGCTGGCGGCTGCCCACCGTCAACGAATTACTGACCCTTGTGGTCTATGAGCACGCAGCGCCCGCCGCTGACGTCACACTGTTTCCCGACATGCCCAGCCTGCCCCTGTGGACGTCGGTCAAGGTACCCATGAGTCTGGACGGCTACTTCACTGTGGCCTTTGCCAACGGCAACCTGCAGACCGATGCGGCCAAGGTGCTGCTGCATTTCCGCTGCGTGCGCTGAGCTGGGGGCCCAGACCGCTTAGGGGTCATGCTCCAGCCCGGCACCTACGATCGGGTGGTCGTAGGCATCCGTACGGTAGGCACTGTCCAATGGCAGGGCCCTGCCCTCTCGCCCGCGCCAATTCCCGTTTGTGATCAAACCATTCTGAAGCCGCGCGCGAGGGATGAGGACCCACCAGGGCGGCGGCCTCCGCCGCTTTTTGCCGGCGTGGCCCAGGTCGCCGCGCAGTGGCGGCCCGCAACGCCGGCAAAAAGTCCCAGCCCGGTCGCCGCATCGGCGACGCGCCCTGACCCAAGCTGGCATTGTGCAGCTAAAACCCCAAGTCCACGTACTGCAAGGTTTGGAACCGCAGCTCCACGCAGCCAAGCGGGGTCTGAGCCGCCGCAAAGCGCACATGCTCAATCCCCTGGAATTCCAGGCCTGTCACCACAGACAGCGGCAGCAGCATCGCCGCGTCGACGTGGAGCTTGCCCGCTGTTGCCGGAACCGCGCATTCTGTAAACGTTTGCGCGCCTGCATGGTGGTTGATGGGGATGTGGGTGAACAGCGTGGCGGCGTCGGCGGGCGGCGTCCAGGTCAGGTCGAGCGCGGCCGGCTTGTCGTAGGTGCCTGCAAGCTTGCCCTTGGCGTCGGCCAGCGCTGGCGGAACGCTGGTTTCGGCCAAAGTGACGGTCAGGCCAGCCCAATGGACTGCCGCCGCAAAGGTCTTGCCCGGCAACGTCACACTGCCATAGGCACCGTTGGCATCTTTCGCAGCAAAGGTCTGCGCTTGACCGCCGGCCGTGAGCACCAACTTGACGTCCGCCACCCCAACAGGCATCGCCACGCAACCGCCGCTGAGACCGCACATCTTGCCAGGCGGGCAAGAACCGCAAGGCGGAATCGCCGCTTGTTCAAAGTACCCGCAGGCGGCGTCGCTGAGCTTGGCGCTCTTGGGCAGGCGCGGGTCGGCGATGTCTTCGATGGTCGCAGAGGCGTCCAGGGCGCCGGTGCCGCCGGATTGCGCGTAAATCGAGACGAGGCCAATGCGCTCGGCCGGGGCACAGCGCGCGCCGGGGATGGCCGCAAATACCTTGGTCGCAGGCGCATCTGCAGCATCACCGCCGGCGGAATCGGCGTCGGCTGCCGCGGTGTCGGTCAGCGACGTGTCTGGGGATGAGGAGTCGGTGGTAGCGGTGTCGGTGGTAGCGGTGTCGGTGGAAACAGTGTCGGTGGAAGCGGTGTCGGTGGAAGCGGTATCGGTGGAAGCGGTGTCCGCTGCTGCATCTGCCACAGGCGCGGGCGGTGCCGCCGGTGCAGAGCAGCCCAAAGCCAAGCCCGCGGCGGCACAAAGCGCTAGAACTACAGCAATCTTCTTCATCAGTACTCCTGCCTGTGACCAACGGCGGGCCAGCGCGGCCGCCTGCAAGTGTACCATCCCGGCACCGCCATTTCTCTGCCCGCGCCAAAACCCTTTGTCCGGCCGCAGGCAACCAAGAGGTCGGGCTCATCCTGGCTGTGGCCGTGCTGCACGCCGCCCGCTCTGATCGGCGATGGCAAAGTCGCGCATAGTCGGCGCCGGCTCGCCCTGGCAATTTACCGGCCAGCGTTGGGCGCGTCGCCAGAGGCGACCGGGCTGCGACTTTTTGCCCGGGCCGCTGGCACCACGTTATGGCGCCGGCCTCTGGCCGCTGGCGACTGAGATGGTCTTGGTCGACGCGGCACGGCGTTGGCGGGGTGGTTCAATGGCCGGGTACCCGGTTTGCGTGTCGCACGGCAGCGGTTCGGACAACTAGGCTAGGGCCTCGTTCCTACACTGGCCTTGAGGTTCTAGGGCCGGAGCAGCTTGAGCACATAAGGAAGCCGGGTCAGGCCAGAAATCAGCTTGGCCCGCTTGTCTGCATCCCCGAGCTCAGTCAGCACAATGAGCACGGCCGCAGCCTCGACTTTGTCGTGATCGCTTCCTTTTTCAAGCTCGGCCACCGAAGCGAGCGTGCGCCGGTCGAAGGCGCTGACGAGCGCGCGGGTTACTTCTGCCTCTGCCCTGGCCAGCAGCGCGCCATTGATACTGGCGTCAGGTGGCAGCTCGCCGCGTTGGGGTGCGACACGCGCTTCGGCGAACCCGTCGTGCGACACCACGCTTGTTCCTGCCGTGACGACAACATTGAGCGGAGCAGCCGATTTGTCGTTGTCGATCAGAATCTTGCCGCTCAGCGTCTGGCTGCCGGTCAAGGACTTGCGCACGCCCGGATAGGTGGCCTGCTCGACGTTGTCGACCATCATCGTGGGACTCATCTTGGCCATCTTCGCACGGTACCCTAGCGCACTCTTGTGGGCGCTGTCCGCCGAGTTCTGGTCCGCCGCCCGCGAGGAGTTTCGCAGCCGCTTGGCCACATTTTCAGATCCTTCAGCTTGGCGCTCCAGCATCTTGTAGTCCGGGTTGGGAACCTCCTTCTTGCCGCGGACCACGCTGGCCGTCAGTTGAATGGCTTCTGTGCCTTTCTCATAACTCGGAGAACTGAGCGCGACTTCGGCTTGCAAGTGGGCCTTGCCTTCGACCCGGCCGGCCGGGCGGTTGCCGACTGTGGCCACCCGCTTGGCAAGGTCGGCGTGACCCGTCACCGCATAGGTCAGCTTGCGCGCGGCTTGCACACGGCCTAGAGCGCTATCCCGCTGGGCTTTGGCCGCAGCAGCCTCGCCAACCATGCGCACCACCTGAGCCAAGTACAGCAGCTCAGTAGCATTGTGCCCGCGCTTCGCCGCCTGCGCTGCCAGGCCTTCCAGCTCCGGCCGCGCCCGCTGATTGGCAGCCGCCGACATCTTCAGCAGCCGCTCCCGATCGCTCTTCACGAAGTCTTCTTGCCAGGTCTTGGACGGGAAGCCTTCAGCGGCCAGTTGCAGCAACGACGCCACTTCAAAGGCTGGCAGCTTGCCGTCGGTGGCGTAGAGCGCGTCGCAGAATTCGCGGAAGTACAGCGTGGCGATGCCGCCCTTGCGCGAGTCGCTGGTGCTCAACCCCGCCCAGATCTTTGGCGCCGACTCGATGGCGGGTAGGTAGTCGCCGCGGCTAAGTTGTTCCCGGCCTGCTTCGGCGAGTGCTGCGAGTTCCGTGGCGCCTTGCTCGTCCGTGGTCGGGCCATACTTGGCTACCATGGACTGAAACATGTTGCCGCAGCCGGTGCTCAAGACCACCAGCACCAGCAAGACGAACTGCGTCTGCCACGCGGGGAATCGCGAGTGGGACCGAAGGATGAAATTGGTCAGCGGAGTCGTGCGCATGGAGCCTTGGTCGGCGGCGCAGGGATGGAAAGGCAGGCCGCAATCCAGAGCCTAATGGGCCCCTCGCCGTCTGCCTTCTATCGCAGACCTTTCACGGGGCACGCAGGGCAAGGCCGCCAGCCTCGGGTGGGTGAGGATCAAGCGACGGTGAAGGTGGCGCAGGCGTCGAGGGCCGCAACGGGTGCGCGACTCGCCGCATCATAGACCGACGACGACTCTTGACCCCGGTGTCCTCCGTCGGTGAGGCACTGCGCCCCAATTCCAGAGCCCGCAACGGGGCGCAAGCGCCCTTCATCGCCCGGTTCCTTCAGGCGGTTGCCCGCGCCAACATGGCGTCTGCGGTCAACAATCGCGCCGCCTGTTGCTGCGCCAGGGCCAGGAACAGGGCATCGCGCACCGTCAGCCCGCGCGCCATTGCCAGAGCGACTGCCTGAATCACGAGGTCGCGGTGACCGCTGGCCTGCAACGGCAGCCGCAGGATCTCGCCAAGAATCAGCTGCGCTTGCTCCTCAGTCAGGTGGAAGTGGGTCAAGCCGGTCACAAGAAGCGAGGGCCAGTAGCTTCAAGACTGGCGCACAGTCCAATTTGGCCCCTTCGTCACCCCCGCGGAGGCGGGGCCCAGGCTAAAAACCTAAACCATTCGCCTGGGTTCCCGCCTTCGCGGGAATGACGGTGGGGGCGGTTCTGCAGTTCTTGCAGGCACCGTGGGGGCGGGGTAGGCGCAAGCTGGTGGCGCTGATGGACCAGGCGGTTTGCTGGCTGGCGGAGCCCTACTTGGACGCGCGAGCAGTTCTGCGCAGAACTCAAGGAAAAATTCGGAATCGTGTACAACCCTTCGCACATCGGGCGACCGCTGACCGCCGCAGGTTGCCGTCGGGTTCGGCCCAAACCAACCGTACGCTGGCCCCCCGCCAACAAAGCCGAACTGCTCGCCGAACTGGCGGTGACTCTCGCTGCCGTACCGCCCGATGAGCCCGTGTTCTTCAAGGACGAATGCGACATTGCGTTCAATCTGAAGGCTGGCCCCGACTGGACACCTGCCGGCCAGCGCAAGAACCTTGTGACGGTCGGCCAGAACGAAAATAGCTCCTTGGCTCGCGCCCTGGACAAGAAGACGAGTGAAATTACATTTGTCTGGGGCCGCGAGAGGTCTTGTCAAGTTATCTTTACCCAGGCCCTTACGGAGATCGCCTGCAGAGCCACTTCTTGCTGTCGTACTGCCCGGAGGGCAATGCCATCGAGCGCCTCTGGCTTGACGTGCACAACAACGTGACCGGCAGTCACCGGCACGCACAAATCGAACTGGTCCTCGACGACGCCTTACACTGCATCGACAGCCGCGACGGCCGCGGCGCCCGGGCCGTGGCCACCCTGAAGGCGCTGCCCGCCGAAGGCCGAATTGGAGTGTTTTGATGCCAGGGCGATTAGTGAGGGGGCCAAAAGAAATGACCTACGGTGCGTCGTGGGCAGGCCGCCGCGCTGTGGGTCTCCTAAACTACCTGACAACCTAAGGTGTTGAGGCGCAATCTTGCCCCACCATCCAGTGGAGTCGTTTTCTTCAAGTGGGTGCTGGCCATGAGCGCGGTGATGGAAGCACCCGCAAACGGCCCTGGCGCCCATTGAACCACCCCGCCAGCTCAAGGAGCTGTACACAGGGGCTTGCCCGCGCAAACGCCGCATCTTTCACTTGCTTTCTGCCACAACCCTGACAGTCTGCCGTCACCGCGCGGCTTTTGCGCCAGTGCATCTTGCCTACCCCCGAGGTCACCTTGCACATTGCCGCCAAGATTCCCGGCAACGAAAGCGCGCGCCTGGCTGCGCTGCACGCCTACGCCATCCTCGACACGGCGCCCGAGCGCGAGTTTGACGACCTGACGCGGCTGGCCTCGCTCCTGTGCCAGACGCCCATCGCGGTGGTCAGCTTGATCGACTCCGACCGCCAGTGGTTCAAGTCTCGGTTTGGGTTGGCGGCACAGGAAACGGCGCGCGACATCGCATTTTGTGCCCATACGATCCTGCACACGACCCCGCTGCACGTGCACTCGGCGACTGAAGATCCGCGCTTCGCCGACAATCCGCTGGTAACTGGCGAGCTGGGCATCCGCTTCTACGCCGGGGTCCCGCTGCTGTCGCCCGATGGTTACGCGCTGGGCGCCCTGTGCGTCATTGATAGGTTGGAGCGGCATTTGACCACCGAGCAAATCGAGGCGCTGGAAGCACTGGGGCGGCAAGCGGTCACGCAGATGGAGCTCCGGCGGACGATGCGGACGATGCGCAGCGTGCAGGAGCGGTTTGCCCTGGCCGTGACGGCCGCGAACACCGGCGTGTGGGATTGGTCGGCAGAAACGAACGAGCTCTACCTTTCGCCGCAGTCGATGGGCATCCTCGGCTTCCCAGTGCAGGCGACGCCACTGACGCTTGAGGGTTGGCTCGCGCGGGTGCATCCTGACGATCACACAGCCTTGGAGGCGGCGAAATCCGAGGGGATCGCCGACTCCACCGCGTCGACCTGGCAGGCGGAACACCGGTCTCTGCACATCGACGGGTCGTGGCGGTGGATCCTCACGCAGGCGCGCATCGTGCGCTCCACCGATGGCACGCTTGTGCGCATGGCCGGCACCCACATCGACCTGACCACACAGAACCTGCGGGAGCGAGCACTGGCAGACGCCACGGCAGCGGCAAATCGCGCAAACCGCGCCAAGTCGGAGTTCCTTACCAATTTGAGCCACGAGATCCGCACGCCAATGCACGGCATCCTAGGGATGAGCCATCTGCTGGCGGAGACGTCCCTGAGCGATGAGCAGGGGCAGTACCTAGAAGGCATCGAGGCTTCGGCGCAGAGACTGCTGACCCTCGTCAATGATCTTCTGGACTTCTCCAAAGTGGAATCTGGCAAAATGACACTGGAGATCGCTCATTTTGACCTGGCGCAGATGCTCAAGGAGCTGGACCGGCAACTGGGCGTCGCAGCGGCGCACAAGGGTCTGGCCTTGAGGCTGCAGCTGGATCTTCCCCAGCCGGCGTGGTTCGTTGGTGACGTAGGGCGGCTGCGGCAGATCCTCGTCAACCTGCTGGGCAACGCCATCAAGTTCACCGAGCGCGGCATTGTGTCCCTGCGGGCGTCGCGGGTGGGCGGTTCGGATGCCTGCCCCGTTATGCGCCTAGAAGTCGCGGATTCTGGGATTGGCATCCCGCAGGCAGCGCTTGCCGGGTTGTTCGAGCCATTTTCGCAGGTAGACGCCTCGAGCGCGCGGCGGTTCGAAGGCACCGGCCTGGGCCTGTCTATCTGCCGGCGCCTGGCGGCACTGATGGGAGGTCAAATCGGTATGGCGAGCGTGCTCGGCCAAGGCTCCACCTTCTGGCTGGAACTCGCCCTGCCTACGACGAACGTGTGCCCGGCGAAACCAGGGTTCAACCCTTCGGCCGCGACCGAGGCGTTTACCCGCCTGGCCGGCGTCGTGCTGGTCGCCGAGGACGACGAGATCAACCGGCGAATCATGCTCGCGCGACTCACCAAGCTGGGACTCCAAGCCGAGTTCGCGACAAACGGGCGCGAGGCGGTCGCGATGGCGCAGGTCCGCGCCTACGACCTGGTGCTCATGGACTGCCAGATGCCGGACGTCGACGGCTTTGAGGCGACGCGGCAACTGCGAGCCAGCCCGCTCGAACACGTTGCACGGCTGCCGATCCTGGCAATGACGGCGAACGCCATGCCGGGTGAACGAGAGCGCTGCCTGCGCGCCGGGATGAGCGCTTACCTGGCCAAGCCGATTGACGAACGCGAGATGGTCAACACCTTGAATCTGTGGCTAAAGCCGCGCCAAGAACAGCCCCACCCCGAGCCAGGCTGTGCCGCGCTGCAAGTCCTCGACCGGGCGGCGCTCGACGACCTGGGCGGCACGGATACCCCCGAGGGCTCGTTGTTCATCGGCCAACTCATCGATCTCTTTCGAGCATCCTCGTCGGGCCTGGGCGCCACGATCACTGACCACGCCGCACAGGGCAACTGGCCGGAGGTCGCCACGGTCGCGCACCGCGTGAACTCCGGCGGAGCGTACCTGGGGGCCCGGCGCCTGTCTTATCTCTGCCTGGAGCTCGAAGATCGCTGCGCCCGGACACCGACCGAAGAAGCCGCGCTGCGGTCGCTGGTGCAGTCCGTGCTCGAGGCCCAACGGGACTTCTTGGCGGCACTCAGCGCGCTGGAACATGACTTGGGGCCAGCGGCCAGCGCGACACGCTAGGGCACGGCGAAGGGGCAGCACGCTAGGTGGACGCCGTTCACGGCTGAATTGTCGTTCCCGCCACACCCTCTGCACGCTCCAGGGGCGCCAAGCGCAGCTTCATCTAGGCAAGAGCTTGTGTATTCAGCGTATTTGCTCCGGTCGACAGTGCTGCCGTTCCTCGCTCAGTACTTGATGATGTAGTTGACGTAGGCGTTGATCGGCCGGGTTTCGGTGCCGCCGGCTGCCGTCGTCTTGTTGCCGATCGCATACGTTTTTCCCGTACCGTATCCAATGGTGCCAGCGCCGGTGCCCGCGAGTCCACTGTCGTCGTGCGTGTGCGACTTGAACTGATCCAGCTGGACACTGCCTATGCTGTTGTTTTTTGCGCCGCCCGGGCTCATTGGCGTGCGGGACCCAGCCTCGGGGTCGCGATTCGCGCCGTTGTCCCAGCCACGCAGGAAGCGGCCACGGAGGTCGGGCACGTTGAAATTGCCGGCGACGGCAGAGCCAAAGGCGGTGCTGGTGACCGCGAACAGCGCCGGATACAGCGTTTGGGCATAATTCGAGCCGTCGCAGACCAGCCAACCCGCGGGCGCGACCTTGCCACCATAGGCGATGATGGTGCCAGGCGGCACCAAGCTCTGCACCACGGCGGTCGCCAGCGCGGTGCTCGCCACGCTGCCGGCCGTGATATTGCCGCCCGACAGACCCGTCAGCGCGGCACCGCTGCCCGTGAACACCGCGGCATCCGCAGTGCCAAACTTGCCCACCTTGGGTACCAACCAGTCGGCAACCGCCTTGAAGTTGCCGTTGATGTCCGCGGCCAGCGCCGGGTCGCCGGCACAGAAGGTCTTGAGCGGCGACGGCAGCGTTTGGCTGCAGCCACCCCACGCCAGCGTTTCGCGGACACCAACGACAGCGGAGCCGAGCACGACAACGGCGACCAGCGCCTTGGCAAGGCTGCTGCGGGTGTGGCGTTGCTGCTCAAGACCCTTGCGGGTCTCATGCAGCATCTGCTCGAGTTGGTTGACGCGTTGCTGTAGTTCGATCGGGTCAGACATGTGCGATTCTCCGTTTGCAAAAGGGCGTGACGTGGTGTCCGCCAGAAAGGTCAGATCTTGGGGCGGCAGCACAGGAACTTGGCGGAGCCCGAATTGTTCAATCTTTTCGTTTTCCTTCATGGTCTCTCTCCAGCGTAGTGAGGTCCAACGGTTAGCGCCACAGCCCGAGCACCGCGGAGGGCAACAGCACCTTGAACGTGTCGTCGAGGTAACAGGCTTTGTCCAAGCACAACGTCGCCCATGCGGGGACGGCCCACGGGTTCTTGGCATCGGTTCCGGCCCAGAGGAAGTTCTGGTTCTGACCAAAGCAGCTATAGCGGCCGAACGCCTGCGCCATGAGGTTCCACTGGATTGAAATGGTGTTGGAGCTGGGCGTCGCCCATGTGCCCGTAGAGACGACCGACGAGAGGTAGGTCGGGTAGGGACACAGGTTGCTCTGCGCCAGGTTGCCCTTGGTCAGGTCCGCAAACACCCACTCAACGTCCTCATCCATGCAGCCACCCGGGTAGTCGCCTATCTTGGCCTTGGAAATGCCGGTGCCGACGACCGTGCTCGTCCCATAGGGCTTGAAGTTGCGCACCGCCCAGCCGACTTGGCCGGAGACCGGCTTGCCAGGGGCCTTCGCCGTGCATTGCACCACCGGAATTTGCATGCCGAGCTTTCCGGGCGCGGCTTTCTGACAGGCCGCGCTGCCGGGCGCGCATGGCAGTGCCCTGCAGTCGTTCAAGATCCACGGCGCCGCGTCCGTCCAGCTGGTCAGCCCATCGTCGGGGGGCGTCGCAAAGTCCTGCGCGGCGTCGACCTGTACACACTTGAACTGGCTGTGATGCGTCATGCCACGCCACACGCCGTCCTTGGGGGGGAGCGGCAAGCCCTTGGCGTCAGTGCCCAAGTTGCACAGACCGTGCCCGCGCAAGATGGTCTGTGTCGGGTCGAAGAGCCCGGGCGTCGCATTGATTGTCGGATGCGCCGGCGCCAAGAGTGGACACGCGCCCGCGGCGTCGGCGCAATCGAAGCGGGCGAAGTCAAAGTTCGGCACCGGCGCGCCCGTAGTGGCAAAGGCGGGATCGCGGCGACGCTGGCAGTTGCGCCAATAGTCCTTGCCCTGGCCGTTGGGGGCGGGCTGAACCTTCCCCGTCGCGGCATAGGGGTTGTCCGTCGGCGTCGCAACGTAGGGCGGGAACTTCGCGCCGCCCTTGTCGGTCAGCGTGACGCTGGGATCGTAGCGCAGCGGAAAGTCGAGCTCGCAGCGCGACCGTTCGCGGATGACGAGCTTGCCAAGGCCCGGCGAGCCGGCCGTCGGGTAGTAGCTGGCGACATACAGCTCGACAAAATAGGCGAACTGGTGCAGTGCCTTTTGTTCCGCCGTCCATACCTGGCTACCGGCGTCGGGCAGCGTCTGCTGGGTCTCGCTGATGTCGCTTTGGTAGTCGCCGTTGTAGTCCGCAGAGACATCGATGCAAGCCTTGGTCAAGAACGTGAGCTCCTCGGGGCGCAGCTGCCGTCCGGTCGCGCCATAGCTCGGGCTCTTGCTGTCGCTCTTGGCGCGCGGCTCGTCATTCAGCTGCGTCTCAATGAGGCGCATCGGCTTGGCTGCACCGCTGCACCCCGACTTGGCTTGCACGCTCACGCCGTCGCACCACACAAACTCCTTGGCGATGCCGTACTCGTCCTGCAACAGGACGCCGTCGATTGCGCTGACGTTGCACCGGGCGTTGGCTTTGCGGTCGATGTCACAGATGCCCACCGGCGCACCGGCGTCACAACCAGACAGAATCTGCGCGGCATCGCTGCGCACCCAGCCGTCACTGTCGGCGTCACACTGCGTCCCGACGTTGGTGAGCGGGTAGACGAGAAAATGGCCAGCATCCGTCTCGCAGATGCACTTCTTGCCCTTGTCGGTGTAAGGCCAAATCTGCCCGGTCAGCCCGGGTCCGTTGCAGTCCAAGGTGCAGGCCTGACAGGTCGGCGCCGCATCGTGGCTGGTCGCAGCCTGACCGTTCGGACACGGCCGCGGCGCACAGGTCGGCGCCGGACCGCTGGCGAAATCGCAGAACTCCGTCACTGCGCAAGTCACGCCGCCGCAGGTGGCGGTGGCCATGCAGGTTCCGGTCGCGCCATCCAGCTTGTAGCCCATCAAGCAGGCGCCGCAAGAGACAATGCCAGCCACGGTAACGCAACCGTGGTTGCCGTCGATGCAATTCTTGAACGCCGGGTCGCCGCCATTGCACGGTTCTGCCAAACAACCCGTCGAGACGCAGGGCGTGCAGGCGTCGGCGAGCGGCAAATAGTTGAAGTTGGCGTCGCACTCAGCATTGCAGGAAGCGTCCGCATCCGCCTTGGGCGTGCAGGTCTGATTCGGCTTGCACTGCAAGGTCTGGCAGGTCAACGGCAAACGGCAAAGTGACGACAACGGGTCACACACCAGGCCCGCGTCGCACGCCCCGGCGTGGCACCCGCAGGCGTTTTGCCCAAGAATGCAGGGCGGGATTTCCGGGAGTTGGGTGTCCTCAACGTCCGGCTGCTCCACATCGACCGGAACGTCCGGTTGCTCGATGTCCACAAGCAGGTCGAGCTCTTGCAGGTCGGGCTCTTGCAGGTCGGGCTCTTGCAGGTCGGGCTCTTGCAGGTCGGGCTCTTGCAGGTCCGGACCAGGTACATCTGGGGGCCCGACGTCTGGTTGTTCGACGTCTACCTGCTCCACATCGACCACGTAGGTGTCGCTGGTCTCCACCGCGGCGGCATCAGCGCTGCCCGTCTCCGGCGAGTCTATCGTCTCCCCACCGCCCGCAGCGGTGTCGGCGGCCGCTTCCGTGGTCGTCCCGCCTTGCTCGGCGGGCGAACAGGCGGCCGCTCCAATCAAGAGATAAGTCAGCGCGATGGTGCGGCGGATAAAAAGCATCGAGGCCTCTGGGTAGGAAGGGCTGAACGCGAAAGAGAACCAATTCCATGGCTCATTGGCTAGAACTTGGTCACGTCTGTGTAGTAGATGCGCACATAGATATTGGATATAGATTCCAACTTAATGTCTTGATTTATTTTCTCGTCGCGCTGATTGAACACCAGCTGCCAAAGAGAGTTGACCAGGGGCCGGTCGCGCAGGTGATAGGCGGAGTAGATATCGCCCGCCGTGAACTTCTGGACCAACGAACCGCCAATCGTCGTGTTCACCACTGCGGTGCGCGCCGGCAGCGCGAAGTAGGACGTCAAGTCGTCCAGACGCTGGATCGAGCCCGTGCCGAGCATGCGCAGGTAGACGCGCGCCAAGTCGTCGCCGACGTCCTCGCCCTGAATGTCCACGGTGATGTGGTGGATCTTGTGGTTGCGCGTCAAGGGCGACAGGTCGGTCACGCGCGTGGCAAAAGAGAGAGACAAGTAGCCGTTGGAGTCGTAGTGGCTTGGCTCCTTGAGCGCATTGCGCATCCGCTCGACCCGCTCGGTGGTGCTCAGCGCCTTGAGGTACGGTACGCCTTTGGGGTCCACGTGGATGGAGCCATCGCTGTTGCGCTCCACCTCCTCCTTGGGAATCTGCAGGATGTCATTCAAGAGCGAGAGTTCGACGACACGCAGGTCGGGCGAGCCGTACTCCTGCTGATAAGCGAGGAACGCGTTGTCTAGCCCCATCATGTAGTCCTGCAGGTTGTTCTGCCCCGTCTGCACCATGCGCGCGAGGTACAGGTCCTGCTTCTTGCCGTAGGTCTGACTGGTAAAGTATTCGTACGCCCGCGTCGCCGCGTAGGTTGCCTTCAGCGCATCGCGGTAAAAGATGTCGGCTTCGATGACCGAATCGTTCTGATACAGCCGGACGTTGGGGTCATTCTTGGCCGACGCGAAAGTGATCTGCAGCGCTTCGGCCTGGTCCTGTTGCGACTGCAGGCGGGTCGCTTGCGCGCGCATGCTCGTCAAGTCCGAGACGCCCTTTTGCGCCTGAACCGCCGCGCGGAAGATGTCCATCACAATTTCTTTTTGCTGCCGCCGCAGGTTGCTGATGGTCACAAGGTTCAGCTGAGCCACCTCCTTTTTGCACGGCGTCGTGGCTTCAAGGTAGGTCTGCTGGTTCTGGGCTTCGGCCTGCTCCTTCTCTTTCTCCGCGTAAGCCTTGGTGAGCTTCTTCTGTTCCACACCGACCAGAATCTGCGCCTCCGCCGAAATCACCGCCGCGCCAGTGGAAATGAGGCAGCTGGCACCTGGGAACGGCGATCCACCGCACGCACCGGCGGCGGTCTGGATGGCCTGACTCGCCGAATCGACGCACGTCTTGGCAAAGTCAAGGTTTGCCTGGTCGGTGGCGCGGCTGTCCGTCAACGAAGCGCCCTTATTGTCAATGATCAGCGCCTCGGCGGCGGTAGTTTCGTCAATCGCGCAGGTCGCAGCAACACGGGCCACTTCGGCGGTCACTTGCTCGTCGAGGTTGTCGTAGCGCAGCTTGCTCTGGCGGTACCCGGCGTCGGAGTCCTGCACCGTCAGCATGGCCTCGTACATCTTGCCGTTGTCCATCCGCCCGCAGGGGTCGCCGGCCAGCATTGTCTTGGCGGATTTGTCGGCGTACTTCTTCACCGCCGGGTACACGAGGCCGTCGTCGCCGGCGAACGTCCCGCACAGGTCTGCGAGTTGGTTCTCATAAGTATTAGAGATGTTGACCAGCTCGGTCGCGAACTGCACCGCGTCAACCCGACCGGTCAGATTCGATTCTAGCGCGACCTGCTCGCGCGTCGCCGCGGCCGCCATCTTGGTCTTGGCGATATCGGCCAGCGCCGAAAACGCGTTGGCAGACACGCCCGAGTCCTCTAGCGCCGGGAACGGCACGTAGTCTTCCGGAAAGCCAAAGGTATCGGCGCCCACGCTCAGCTGTGCGTACACGTCGCGCATTTTGTCCATCGACGAGCTGAAGCGCAGCTGCGTGTCTTGTAGCACCTTGAGCAGCCCAGCCTCGTAGCTCGAATCCGCCTTGGCGGTCACATCCTTCATCAGCTGGCCAAGAAGCGCGCCCTCTAGATAGGCCGACGCATAGCCGCGCTCGAGCACGCGCTTGGCCAGATTGGTCTGCTTGAGGAGCTGATAGCGGGTGGCGACCTCGCTGGTGGCCAGGGCTTTTTGCGTAGCGGCCCGGGTAAGACGCTCCATGTAGAGAGTGACCATCTCCGGCTTGTGAAAGCTGCCGACCGCCTTCTGCCCACCCTTGCCGTCCGCAATGCTTTTGTCGAACGAAGCCGCCAGATTCGGGCCGAGCGCGTAGAGGCGGTCGAGGGCCATCTGGTAGTACTGGCTCGCCTGATAGAGCTTGTAGAACTCGGCGCCCGCGACGCCAGTCAGGTTGATGCCGTCCTTGCCCTCGAACTGCTTGCCCAGGAACGTCGCGACGTTCACGCCCGCTAGGTCGAAGCGCGAGGCATAGGCAGCCGTGAGCGCATCGTCGCCCAACATCACCAGCAGCTCCGCGTACAACCGCTCAAAGCCGTTGACCCACGCCTGCGGGTAACCCGGCACATCCGCGTACTGCGCGAAGTTGCCCTGCAGGAACGCGACGAGCTTCTGCTGTGAAGCCGACGACAACAAGCCATATTCGGGACCGCTGGCCATGGCGATCAGGCAGTCCACGCGCTTGCGCGCCGCTTGGACTTGCGCGGGGTTGTAGCAGTAAGGGTTCGCCACTGTGCCAACCGGTGAGCAGATCACCGGGGTGAATCCAACTTGTCCGCCGCTGGCCGTCATAAACTTGGTTTTGTAGCGAAACGCATCGCCAATCAGCGCCCGCAAATTGGGCGCGGTGACTTCTGAGGTGTTGTCGTAGTAGAGGAAGCTCTTGCCGGCGCGCAGGTCCTTGCGCGTCGCCTCGTCACAAAAAGTCAGGCCAGACGCAACGCAACTCACGTACGGCTCGCCGCCAATCACGGTGGCGCCCGCTTCCTTCCACTGCTTGAACCGCTTGCCGCAGGTGCCAGGCGTCAGCATCGTTCCAGAGGCGTCGGCGGTGTAGGCCTGCTGACACGGCTCGCTGGCGATGGCAGCCTGACTCAGGCTATTGCCGGTGTAGAAGTAGACGACTGCGCTGGTGATCGGGCAGGCCACCTTGAACGTCTTGCTCGACGCGGACTCATTGTCGCCCGCACCGCCGTCAAACAGCCCTGTGTCTTCGCAGAAGTAATGAATCTGTGCAGGAAAATTACTGTTGTTGTAGCTCGACGCTTGCCAGACGATTTTGACTCCGCTCTTGCCCGCCGTGCCGTCAATGAGATTGGTCACGCGCTGGTCAAGGGTAAGCGGCGCCCCCACGGATGCCAGCGTGTCCTGGTCGCAGGTAATGCCCTTCAACTTGGAGTCTTCGCGCGGCAGGGTCTGCTTGGGCGTTCCGACAAAGTCGGCAGCAGCCAGGTCCGCCGGCACACGCTTGAGCATGATCACGCCATACGCAGCGGTCGTCTTCGGCACCAGACGCGGCACAAAGTCTTCAAAACGCTCGCGAAAGATCAGGTAGATCTTGCTCTGATCCACCAACACGCCGTCCAGAAACTCGATGCGACGATTGATCGGCATGCCGTTGGGCACTGGATTGGCGCGTGCAGCCTCTAGGTTCGACGTCTCGACGGTGAACGGCTCTATGCCATCCAAACAGGACGTGCGGACAAGCGCTCCGGTAGCCTCTGAGATCGATGTGGCATCGGTGAAGCCAGGAATCAGCCAGGGCACCTCGCTAGCTTTGTAGCCAGCCTTGGTGCAGCCAGGTTCTTTGCCCATCACGTAGCGGCCGCCCAGAGAGACGCTCAGCTGATTCGCGTCGGCCGCCACACCCGCGCCATGCTTGAGGAAGGTGGCCGCGGTGCCCTTACCGGTCGGGGCTGCGGGGTCGGTCGCGAAGCGGAGCTTGACTGCCGGATTGCCCGGATACTGCAGCGCCGTTGCCGAAACCACGCGGCCGGAAAACGAGGTCGCGTCGGTCGGGTCTACCAGCAGGTTCATTGCAAAGGGCAGCTGCGTTACGCCGCTCGGCACCTGGGCGTCGCTCTGGGTACCCGCCCAGATGCCATAGCAGCCGTCCGCCGAGCGCGGGTAGCACTGCTTGCCGCTGGCGCAGTTGACCGGGTCGTCCGGGGTCTTGCACTTGGCGCGAATGCTGGCTTTATTCCAGGATTCCTCGGTCAGCGACGTCATGGCATCGCGCATCTCTACCGAGGAAAGCGGGCCCAAGCCGCCTGAACGGAACGAATACCAGAATTGCACAAACGCGTTCTTGGAGTTGAACCAGGTCGACGATTCCGGGTCGCTCAGGGTGCCGTTGTCATCGTTGAACGAGCCGAAGTAGTAGACGCTGCCCGTCCACTGCCCGTCCGGACGCTCGGAATACGTGGCTGAAACGGCTTGAGAACCGATACCGCCGCCTTCCATGAGGACTTCAAATTCGCCCTGCCAGTGCGCGGCGTCGAAGGCCGGGTCGCTGCTGACGAAGATCTCTGGGCACCGG
This sequence comes from uncultured Myxococcales bacterium, assembly GCA_903919145.1. Lineage (GTDB taxonomy): Bacteria > Myxococcota_A > UBA9042 > UBA9042 > UBA9042 > SXRM01. The sequence goes on along the minus strand of CAIXGW010000341.1, from coordinate 5,093 downwards.
TTGGTGCAGCCAGCGACAGGGCACTCGCGCACACAGTTCGGCTTCGCAATCACCGTCATCGACTCGCCCTTGGTGACGACGCCGTCGGATTGCAGTGTCACCCAAGGCATCGCGCAGTTGCCGGCAGCCGGCGAGCACGGCACGATGACGTGGGTCTTGGGGTCCAGGCCCGGGCCTTTCACCACCAGGTCGGCGGGCGTCTTGGTCACGCGATGCGACACCTTGCGAATGCGAAAGACACCAGGCGTTTGCGCTGCGCCATACTCGATCTGCAAGCTGAGCTTGGGGTTGACGTTCGTCAGCAGCAAATGCGTCTTGGTGACGTGAAAGCTGGGCTGGTTGACCACGCTGGGCGCAGTGACGGCTGACGTCGGCACCAAGCTCATGCAGTAGCCAGACGATCCTTTCGCGTTGCACACCATCCCCTGGGAGCAATCGCCGTCTTTGTCGCAGTTCTGGCGGCAAACATGCTGAATGCAGTCGCTGTTGGCCCCGCACTGGGCGTTCGATGCGCAGTTGGAATAGCAGCCGCCCCACATGCAGACCTGCCATTCCTTGCAGTCAGCGTCGTGGCTGCAGACGGTGTTGGTCTGGCCGGGCGCAAGACATTCGCCTTTGGTGCAGGTCTTGTTGTCGTGGCAGCCGCTTTGCAGATTGTCGACGCAACTGACGGTGCTGCCTTTGACCGGCAGGCACGGCGTATAGCACTTGGGGCTAATCGGCGGCAGGGTCGAGGCCAAGCGGCAGATGCCGTTGAGCGCGCCCAAGCCCGCGTTACAGCTGCCATTGGCCTTGCTCTGACAACCCGCGCTGCCCAAATCGCAGTAGACGCAGACGTTCTGCACGGGGTCACAAAGGCTGCTCGTCTTGCAGCCACCGCCAGACATGCACTTGCCGCCCTCGTAGCCGGTCGAGTCCACGCACATGTCGCCGCCCAAGCAGATCAGCGCGTTGCCGCTGCACGAGCCGGCCAAGCACTTGCAGTCCTTGGTGCCAGGCGTGCAGCTGGGGTCCTGGCAGAGCCAGTCGATGCACTTGTCGTTGGCGAGCGCGCAGCCCCCGGCGTTGCAGCCGCAGCCGTGCCCGCCGGCGGTGCAGTCCTGACGGACGCAAGTGCCGGTCGAGCACTTGAGCGGTTGGCCGTCTTTGCCTACAGCGCAGACGCTGCCTCCCGCACAGCTGCAGTTCTCGGAGCCGGGGACACACGTCGGGACCGCCACGTCCGCTTGGACTGGCGTGTCCACTTGGGCTGCCGTGTCCGCTTGGACCGCGATGTCGGTCCCGATGTCCTCAGCTGGCACTACGTCCTTCTGTTCGGCCGCGTCAACCGTTGCGGCCCCGGCGTCGATGCCCGCACCCACGTCATGGGCTGCGTCAGTGCCGTTCGCGTCGGATGATTTGCTATCCGCCGCGACGCAGCCAAACGAGCCAATCATCAGACAGAGGGCAGCGAACCGGGCCAACCGGCGAAAGTTCAAAGAGGACATAGCTCAACCTCGCGCCGCTACAGCGCTTCTGGGCCACCCGCAAGCAGCCGACTGTTCCGATTCAGGTCCGATTCAGGTCCGACTCAGGTCCGACTCAGGTCCGACTCAGTTCAGCGTCGCCGTCACGCCCGCCATCGGCGCCGCTTTCACGTCGACGCAGCTGACCTTCTTGACCGTGACCTGCTTGGCGTCGCCTTTGACTGTCAACTGAATGGCGCCGTTGGCCATCGGCGCGTCTTTGGCGGCGACAAAGCTGATGGCGACCTTGGGCGCCTCGCGAATAAACGTGCCGACGACCGTGCCGTCAAACGTCACCGTGTCGATCTTCGCCGTGCCTTCGCTCAGCAAGATCTCGCAGCCGCGCACGTTCGGGTCGCTGAGCGTGAGGCCGCTCTTGACGCCGGGGTCGGTCGCGTCCTGGCCACCGGGCGTGCCGTCCTGGCCGCCGGTAGTGGCGTCTGGGTCGGTGATGGCGGCGTCAGGGTCGGCCGGGGTGTCGGTGGTGGATTTGCTGCAGGCGGTGAGGGCCAACATGGCCAGCAGGAGGAGTCGAGCGATGCCGCTGAAGTGCATGTGGTTTTTCATGTCAGATCCTGGGTGATTGGATGTTGGAGACGGCCACCGGCGTTGCGCGGCGCAAACCGCGGCGAACGCCAGCCAATCATCTCGGGTTCTCACGTTGGTATCTCTTGAAGCGCGGCAGCGAATCGTTTTGGATCAGTGCGTGGATATTCTCGCGCGCCGGAGCCAAGAGGGCCCGGTAGGCCGCGGCTCCGCCGGCTCCGCGCAAGTCGACAGTCCACAGGGGACCCTGAATTGGGTGAGGCAGATTGACTTGGCGTTCAACGTTAGCACGAATAAAAGTATTGTGCAGCGTCACTAACGCACCCACCTCCTGCGCGTGTCCTGGTGGTGGCAAGCGATCGACCGCATCGAGAAAATCAAGGTTCTCGGTAGAAAATTCCCTTGCCAATTGTTCACGAAGCCCCGCTTTCGCCACTGGGTCGGCACGGGTCTGATCCAGGTCCGCAGACTGCACTCTGGCGGCTCTTTCAGCGGCTGACACTGCCGCCATCATCTGCGCGTGCGCTACAGCCGCCGCCTTCGCGGCATGCTTGGCTGCGCGCTTGGCCTTGTACTTGGACTGCATACCCTTGCCCAACATCCCGGACCGGGCCATTTTACGCCCCAAGCTCCGGAACGCCTTGCCAATCCCCAAGCCGGTCGGGTCGACATGGTCCATTGTGTCATTGGCCACGTACGCATAGCCGGTGGTCGCTTCACCCATAGCGCTAGCATTCTCGTCGTCCAGCACGGCAAACGACGGGTCGCTGGCATCCCAGCGGCCGGTCAGCGGGTCCAGGTCGCGGAAGCCAAAGTGCAGCAGGCCGCTCGCGACTTCCAACTCCTGTCCCGTGAAGCCGTAGGTGTCGACAAAGCCCGTCGACTCGCGCTCCAGGCCCGTTGGGTAGAACGAGCGCTGTGCGAGCACAGCGCCGGTCGCGCCGGTCGCCAACACCAGACTGCCCAGTTGGTCCGCGTGCAGGTGCACCACCGCCTCGCTGTCGTCCAGCAGCGCACGCCGCGCACTGGCCCGCAGAAGGCGCGCCACTGGCGAAGGCGCCGTGCCACTGGCAAACGTAACCAGACCCGCGCTCGCCGCTTGCGCCAGCCAGGCGTCCGCCACCGTAATGTGCTTGTCGCCGCCCGGCGTCAGCACCGTGCCCGCCGCCGTCGCCGGCGCCAAGTCGCTGAGCACCTGCGTCGCCATCGCGTCGCTCATCTTGCGCGCCGTACGCCCGCCCAAGCGCGTGTAGGCGATGCTGATGCCGTCGCGCACCTCAAACGACGGGTCCACGTAGTACGTCGCTCCGCCCTCGGCGAGCTTCATCACTCGCGCGCTCTCACCGGCGTAGATCGACACTTCTTCAGCCATGCCCGCGCGCTGCACGCGACCGATGCGGCCAAACCAGTTGCGCGTCAACTTGGCGTCGCCGCGCGCCGTCATCCGCCCCGCCGCGTCGTAGCTGTATGCCAGTGTGCCGGCCTTGCTCAGCATGTTGGGATGCGCCGCGTCGTAGCTCATCGCCCCGATATTGGCCTTGCTACCAGCACCCAGGCTGGAGGTGATCGCCAGCACGTTGTCGATCGCGTCATAGCTGTTGCTCATCAGCTCCGACGTGCCTGCGCTGGTGCCCAAGTTCGTTGTCAGCGTGCGGTGCCACGCGTCGCTGGTGATCTGCGTGCCGAACATCGGCCGGCCAGCTACCGCGTCCGCTTTGTCGGTGAGTGCCAGCAGCGAGCCGTCGACGTCGCGCTGCAGGTCCAGGCCAAACAGCACCTTGCCGCCACCGGTCGTGCGCAGCGTCACCGCCCGCATCCGCTGGTCATAGGTGCGCGCGTCCACCACGCCGTTGGCGTGGGTGATGGAGGTGTCCAGACCACGGCCGTCGTAGCTCACCGCGGTGATCACGCCGGCGATCGCCGACGCGCGCGACGCCGCATCAAACGACGTCTGCTCGGTGCTGCCATCGGGAAGGGTCTTCTTGACCAAGCGGCTCGCGTTGTCGTACTCAAGTCGGGTCACAAAACTGTGGCCTTCCAGACGTTGTGACCGGAAAATCAGTTGACCACGCGCATCGTAGCCCAGCTGGTCCAAGCCGACGGGATCGCCAAGCGCATCCGCGCCGAGCGGGTACTGCATCTGCGCCAGCCGACCGGAGGTCGTCGTGCACTCTGCGCAGTCTTTCACGCGGTCGTACGTCAGCGTTGACTTGGTCGCCGCCTCATTCGCCGCGTCCCACGCCGTGGTCTGGCGGTTCATGCCGTCGTAACCGAACTGGTGGGTCGTCACGGCGTTCTTGCGCGTCAGCAGGTTGCCGGTGGCATCGTAGGTGAACAGCAGCTCGCCGCTGTTCGGGTCCACCACCCGCGTGACGCGGTCCATGCCGTCGTATTCCTGCGTGCGCTTGTTGCCCTTGTCGTCCGTCACGGTCACCAGGTGCCCCAGGTCATCGTGCGTCAGCGCCGTCGTGCCCTTGCTGGTCGGCGTCAGGTAGCGATCAATCGCCACCGTGCGCCCCAGGCCGTCGGTGCGCGTGACCATCGGCGTGTCGTGGTTGGCATTCTTGGCATCGTTGTCATCTTCCGCGTACTCGCGCGTCGCCAGCGGCTCGTACACCGAACGCGACTGGGTGCCATCTTCGTAGGTGACGCTCGTGACCCGGTCCTGCGCGTCATACAGGTACTGTGCGTACAGTGTGCCGGCCGGCACCGCTTTTTCGGACGCATCGCACATGTCGCTCGTCGCCAGATACGGCTGGTAGGTCCGCACGATCCTGCCCTGACTGTTAAACACTGCAAAACCATCGACTTGAAACTGCCCGGGGCTCAGCTGAACGCGGCTCTGATACGTCCGGCCTTTGCCATCCGCGCACTTCACCGTGTACATGTCCGGCTCGCCGCTCGTCTTAGAGCGCTTGTGGATGCTGATCCGCGACACCGGATCGCCCAGCTCATAGCTGATCACCTGCGACGGAAACGCATCCGAATCCGGCGTGCGAATCGCCTTGCTCAGCCGACCGTGCTCGTCGTAGCGATACTTCT
>CAIXGW010000340.1 GCA_903919145.1 uncultured Myxococcales bacterium | reverse complement strand
CCCTGGCCCTTGGCGATCTGGCCTTTGAGCGCTGCCGGCCCCTGCCCAACATCCCCTATGATGCAGACTACCGCCGCGAGCGTCTGCGCGTCGAAGTCCGCCGGGCCGTGCGCCAGTGCTGGGCGCCCTAGGCCGAAGGCTGGGACCACCACAGCTTGCAGCCAGGCCGGTGCATCCAACATCTTGGTCCCCGTAGGGGTCCGTGCGGGCAGGGCCGCGAAGAGCAGCAGACTGGCCGGCTGCACTACCCAAGCCCGCCAGGCCAGAGTCGGGTGTCCGCTCGACGCAAAAAGCCAGCCTTGTGTGCAATGGTTTTCGCCGCCGCTGTTCGCTGTCATACTATGGGCGCCATGACAGCGGTGCAGCCCCGGCACGCAGCAACGCAAGCAGGTACGAACCTCAGGGCGGCCGTCGCAGTTTGGCCGGCAGGTGGCAAGCATGTGTGGATTGGTGGGTTGGTTGGCGGATTCGGCAGCTGCGGCTGCACACGGGCCACCGGCGGCTCCAGTGCGCGCCGGCATGGACGCGATAGCCCACCGCGGGCCCGATGATCAGGGCATCTTTGTCGATCCGTCGGTGGTGTTGGGGTTTCGCCGGCTGTCTGTCCTGGACCTGACGCCTGCCGGGCACCAGCCCATGTCCTCGCCAGATGGCACGTGGACGCTGGTGTTCAACGGCGAGATCTACAACTACATAGAGCTTGCCGAAGAGCTGCGCGGCCTGGGAGCGCACCTCTCTGGCCACGGCGACACCGAAGTGCTGGCCACCGCCCTGCAGCTGTGGGGGCCGCGGGCCCTGGAGCGCTGCAACGGCATGTGGGCTCTGCTGGCTTGGCACGCGCCCTCTCAGACGCTGTACGCCGCCCGCGACCCGTGGGGCATCAAGCCGCTGTTTCGGCTCAAAGACAGCCGAGGCGTGTGGTTTTCTAGCGAGATCAAGGCTCTGCGCGCTGCCGGCTGCGACATCGGCACCGCCAATACTGAGGTCATCAGCCGCTTTATCCACACCGGCGAGCTCGACGACGGCGTGCAGACGTGCTTGTCTGAGGTAGAGAGGCTGGTGCCCGGCGTCCTGTACCGCTTCCAGGGCGGTCGCCAGGTCAGCGCAGAGCCCTATGCCGATGGCACCGCCAACGAGTTGACGCCGCGGCTTTTTGACGACGGCCACACCGACGGCGAGTATATCGAAGCCTTTCGCCACGCCTTTTTGCGCTCCGTCCACCTGCGGCTGCGCGCCGACGTGCCGGTGGGCGCCAGCCTGTCGGGCGGCTTGGACTCCACGGCAGTCCTGTGTGCGGCAGCCCGGCGCCTGGACGAAGTCGGCTCCGGCGTCTGCCGGCTGGCCTTTACCGCGCTGATCCCTGAATTTGACGAGTCGCCCTACATTCGCCCGGTGATCGCTCAGACCGGTGCGCAGTGGCATGTCACCGAAGCCGCCGATGCCAGCATCGAGCAGCTGGCGCCGCGGTTTTTGCACCTCACCGACGAGCCGGTGCACGGCTTGGCGCCGCTGGCGGGCTTCTTGGTCATGGAGCTGGCGGCGCGCCACGGCATCAAGGTCATCCTCAACGGCCAGGGGGCTGACGAGCTGATGGCCGGCTACCAGTCCTACAACGTGCCGTCGATCCGCTCTTACCTCGCCGAAGCGGGTCTGCAGGCCGCTTGGAAGCACGCCCAGGCCGAAGCGGGAGACAAGCGCCGCGGCGCCATGGACTTGGTGCGGGCCGAGGCGGCGGCGGTGTTGCGCCACTGGCCGACCATCGACCGCGAGGTGCGCCGCTGGCCCTCTGCGGATGTCCGGCAGACCCGCAGCCTGCTGTCGGCCCAGTCTGATCTGCGCACGGTCCGCCGGCGCGCCGATGATTTTGCCGGCGGCACCCTGCAAGAAGCTTTGCACCACAGCCTGACGCGGGCCCTGCTGCCGCTGTACCTGCGCATCGAGGACCAGAACTCCTCGGCCTTCTCGATTGAGGCGCGCCTGCCCTTCCTCGACCCCGGGGTGGTGGCGCTGGCCCGGCGGGCGCCGGTGCGGCTGCTGCGCAGCGGCGGACTGGGCAAGATCTTGTTGCGCAGCATCCTGCCCGGCCTGGTGCCGCCACCAGTGTGGCAGCGCCGAGACAAGCTGGGCTTTCCGGTGCCGTCTCAGCGCTGGCTGCGCGGACCGCTGCGCAAGCAGGTGCTTTCTGCGCTCGACCCCGAAAAGCTCAAGCGCCGCAACTGGTACGATGTGCCCGCGGTCATTGGCCAGCGCGACCATCTGCTGGCCGGCGGCACCGTCTCTGCGGCCATGGTTCGGCTGATCCAAGTGGAGCTGTGGATGGACAACAGCGCGTCGGCGCCGCTGCGTTAGTACCCAAGACCGTTAATTCGATCCGGGTTGCACCCGGTTCTTGTTCACAGGTCTTGGGTCCTACTGCTGGGTCTTCTTCCGTACCCCAAACCACGTCCGTTCCGGAACCCGGAACGAACTTGGGGTTTGGGGT
>CAIXGW010000339.1 GCA_903919145.1 uncultured Myxococcales bacterium | reverse complement strand
GCAGAACCATGGTTTTGCGGTGGTAGCCAGCTCGCTGGATGGTCGCGAAGTCGCCGTTACCCACCTCAACCTCAACGACGACACGGTAGAGGGCCTGCGCCACAAGCGCCTGCCAGCCTTCTCCGTGCAGTTTCACCCCGAAGCCGCGCCCGGCCCGCATGACAGCCACCACCTGTTTGGCCGCTTTGCCGCGCTGATGGCCCGCCACAAGCAGGCTTGATGCCCAAGGACCCCGCATGTCGCGGCCCTTTTGCATCGGGTTGCACCGCGGCGGCGGCTCGGGGCACCAAAGAAGGCCCAACAGTCGTCAGCGAAGCCCCTTGGCACGCAGCGACTGCGCCCCGGATCGAACTGGCCGCCTTGGGCGCCAATCGCTGATTTCTCTTTGTCTTGATTGAGGTTTCCATGCGCGGCGTCGGCAAGACCATCCTGGTTATTGGCTCTGGCCCCATCGTCATTGGCCAGGCCTGTGAGTTTGACTACTCGGGTACCCAGGCGTGCCGCGCCCTGAAGCAAGAGGGCGCGCGGGTTGTGCTGGTCAACTCCAACCCCGCTACGATCATGACCGATCCCAGTGTGGCGGACCGCACCTACGTGGAGCCTCTGACGGTGGAATCGGTCCGCGACATCATCGCCCTAGAGCGCCCCGACCATGTGCTGCCCACCGTGGGTGGCCAGACCGGGCTCAACCTGGGCCTCGCGCTGCACAAGGCGGGGGTTCTGGCCGAATTTGGCTGCACGCTCATCGGCGCCAGTGTCCAAGCCATTGAGCTCGCCGAAGATCGCCAGGCCTTTGGCCAAGCCATGGAGCGGATAGGGCTGGCGACGCCGCGGTCGCTCATCGTCACCTCTATGGACCAACTGGCCGACGCGCTGCGGGTAGTGGGGGTGCCGGCGATCGTCCGGCCGTCGTTTACCCTTGGCGGCTCCGGTGGAGGAATGGCTTGGAGCGAAGCCGAGTTGCGAGACGCCCTGTGGAACGGCCTGCAGGCAAGCCCGGTGTCGCAGGTGCTGGTCGAGCAGTCGATCGCCGGCCACAAAGAGTACGAACTGGAGGTGATGCGCGACCGCGCCGACAACGTGGTCATTGTCTGCTCCATAGAGAACCTGGACCCCATGGGCGTGCACACCGGCGACTCGGTGACCGTAGCCCCGGCCCAGACGCTGACCGATCGCGAGTACCAGGCCATGCGCGACGCGGCGCTGCTCATCATCCGCACCGTCGGCGTAGAAACCGGCGGCAGCAACATCCAGTTCGCGGTCGACCCAGCCACGGGCCACCTGACCGTGATCGAGATGAACCCGCGGGTGTCTCGCAGCTCTGCGCTGGCGTCCAAGGCCACCGGCTTTCCGATTGCCAAGGTGGCCGCCAAGCTGGCGCTGGGCTACACCCTCGACCAGATCAACAATGACATCACCCGCACCACGCCAGCGTGCTTTGAGCCGGCGCTGGACTACGTGGTGGTCAAGATCCCTCGCTTTGATTTTGCCAAGTTCCCAGGTGCCGCCGATGGCCTGGGCCCGCAGATGAAGTCCGTGGGCGAGGTCATGGCCATTGGCCGCACCTTCCGCGAGGCCCTGCGCAAAGGGCTGGCCTCGCTAGAAACGCAGATGCCTCCTCTGGTTTTTCCCGTGCTCGACAGCGACATCTCGGTGGCCACACCGCGGCGGCTGCTGGCGGTGCTGTCGGCCGTACGCCAGGGCTGGAGCCTGGAGCGGCTGTTCCAGCTGTCGCGGATTGACCCCTGGTTTCTTCAGCAGTTTGCCCAGATGGCCCAGACCGAAGCCTGGCTGCAAAGCCGCAGTGGTTGCGATTTGTCCAGCACAGAGTGGATGAACATCAAGCGAGAGGGCCTTAGCGACCTGGAGATCGCCGAGCTGTGGAGCCCCCACGGCAGCCCTGTCAGCGCCGAGGTGGTCAGAGAGACCCGCTGGAAACACGGCGTCCAGGCCAGTTTTCTGCGGGTGGATACCTGCGCCGGCGAGTTCCAGTCGTGGACGCCCTATCTGTACTCGAGCTATGAGAGCCACTGCGAAGCCGCGCCCGACGACCGCGCCAAGGTGCTGATCCTGGGCTCTGGGCCCAACCGCATTGGCCAGGGTATCGAGTTCGACTACAGCTGCTGCCACGCCGTCTACGCCCTGGCCAAGCGCGGCGTGCAGACCATCATGGTCAACTGCAACCCAGAGACCGTCTCGACGGACTATGACACCGCCGACCGCCTGTACTTTGAGCCGCTGACGCTGGAGCACGTGCTCGAAATCGCCCGAGCGGAGGCGACCCGCGGCACCCTGCTGGGCGCCATTGTCACCCTGGGTGGCCAGACTCCGCTCAAGCTGGCCCAAGGGCTGCAGAAAGCCGGCGTTCCGCTGCTTGGCACTGGCGTAGAGGCCATTGACTTGGCAGAGGACCGCGGGCGCTTCGGCGCCCTGCTGCGCCAACTGGACATTCGTCAACCTGCTTCGGACACGGCCGACAGCCCTCAGCAGGCGGTTCAGGCGGCGCAGCGCATCGGCTACCCGGTGCTGGTGCGGCCCTCTTACGTCCTGGG
>CAIXGW010000338.1 GCA_903919145.1 uncultured Myxococcales bacterium | reverse complement strand
CACCCAACTGCGCGCTCGCGTGCGCGATGTAGCACCAGCGGGTCAGCCAACAGCTTGGCCGCCACCGCTGTGTGGAGCGCCAAGCTTTTGGTTTCGCTTAACTGCAGTTCGCTTGGACTCCCCGCATGCATTGGATGCATCCTGCCCGCCGATTCGTCGAAGGCGGGCGCAGCAATCAAGCTAGGACTATACAGCAGCGGAGTCAACTGTTGGCTGGTGGGCGCGGCGGAGGCTTTTGGCCAGCGGTCGGTGCGGGCGCACGGACGGAACTGTGGGCAGATGGACGGGTTTAGCTTGCACGCCAACAGCTTTGTCGGACCGGCGCCGCGCGGCGAGCTGTACAAGCTGGTCAAGTACTTGTGCCGGCCCAGCATCGCCCGCAAGCGCGTAACTGAGCAGCAGGACGGCCGGTTTCGCGTGGAGCTCAAGACCGCGTGGCACGGACGGACGCGGGGCTGGTTCACGACGGAGTCGAACAGGCCCGGCGGGATTCTGGGCGGCTGGCTTGTGTTGCCCACCGGGTGCTACGTCCACTTTGACCAACGGGCGCAAGCCGATGTGCTGGCGCAGATTCGCCGCTCGATTCCCTCGCAGTGGCTCGAAATTGCCAAGCTGTTGCGCGAGCCGCAGCTGGCGAACCTGACGCTCGATGGGTTTTTGCGGGCGACGGATGTCGAGCTGGGCGACCTCTACGCCAACAAGCGGGGCTGGACGCTGCTGCGCCGCGAGGCCGGGCTGGCGGTCGGTCAGCAGGATGAGGATGAGACCAAGGTCCTCGCAAACCTAGGCAAGCTGACCCACGTCGGTGACCCACGGCGCCTGGAGCTGTGGGAGCGGCTGCTGCGCGGCGAGACCCCCTGGACCCAGCGCGACCTGCGCCTCTGCAACATGCTGTATGTGGTGCTGTATGGCGGCAAGCTGGCGACGTCGGGCGAGGCGGCTGAGCAGTTCAAACGCCATGCGCTGGTGCGGGCCGAGCTGGCCGAGCTGATTCCAGTGCTGCGGCGGCTCAACGCGACCTTGGCGCCGGAGCGACATCAGCTGGCGCCGGCGGTGCCGCTGGTCCTGCATGCGCGGTACATGGCGGCGGAATTGGCGGCGGCCTTTGACGTGCGGACCCAAAAAGGCGAGCTACGCGAGGCGTACTACACCGGAGTCGAGGCCGTGAAGGATGGCGACCGCGAGTACGACCTGCTGCTCGTGACGTTAGAGAAGGCGGCGGGGACCAAGGAGCATCTGAAGTATCGGGACTTTCCCCTGTCGGAGCGCAGGTTTCACTGGCAGTCGAAGGCCGCGACCACGGTCGACAGCAAGGAGGGGCGGAGGCACAGGTTGGCGGAGGAGCTTGGGGTGACGCCGCTGCTTTTGGTCAGAGAACGTGAGAAGGACGGCGGGAGGACGGAGGCGTTTCGCTACCTGGGCCCGGTGCGAGTGGACATGTGGAGTGGCGAGCGGCCTATGACGGTCGAGTGGGAGCTGGGGTTTGCCATGCCAGCGGCGGTGGTTGCTGGGGGGCGGGTGGTTGGGTAGTCAACGACAGGGCCAGCTCCGCGGGGTGAGCAGTAGGCGTTGATGGCTGGCTCGCGGTGGGGTAGGCTGGCGGCGTGGAGAGCGACGACGCAGAAATTGCGGTTTCGATT
>CAIXGW010000337.1 GCA_903919145.1 uncultured Myxococcales bacterium | reverse complement strand
GCAGATCAGCTCAGCCCTGACCGTGCTCATCCAGGTGGCGCGCCTCAGTGACGGCAAGCGCAAGGTCATCAGCCTGCAGGAGATCACCGGCATGGAGAGCGACATGATCACCACCCAGGAGATCTTTGCCTTTGACCAGGCCGGCGTCACCGCCGATGGCACGGTGATGGGTCACTTCCGCGCCACCGGCATCCGCCCCAAGTTCCTAGAGAAGCTGCGGGTCACTGGCATCGCGGTGCCGTCTGAGATGTTTGATCCCCGGCGGTTGTACGAGTAGGAGGGCGTCATGGATATGACCTACTACCTGTTTGCGATTCTGGGGTTCCTGTCGGTTGCCCTGTTCTTGGAAGGGGCCTATCTGGCCTGGAACGCTTACCGCGGCCCCGAGGCCAGCCGGATTGAGCGGCGGCTGGCCAGCCTGACCAGCGAGGGCCGCGGTCCAGCGCGCCCGGCCAAGCCCAGCCTGCTGACGGAATTGCCCAGCAAGAGCGACCTGCTCAAGATGCTGCCCAAGGCAGAGCAAGTGGACCAGCTGCTGCGTCAGGCGGGGTTGACTTGGAAACTCCAAGACTTCTTTGTCCTGACCCTGGTGTGCATCGCGGTGGCTATCGTGGCCACCGTGCTGCTGGCGGCGCCGCTGGCGGTGACGGTGGGCGCGGCGGTGGTGGCGGGTCTGCTGCCGCTGTGGCGGGTGCGGCGGGTGCGGCGCCTGCGCCTGACCCACATCGAGCGGGTGCTGCCCGACGCCATGGACCTGATGGCCCGCGCCATGGTCGCCGGCCACGCCTTTCCCAGCGCCGTCAAGATGGTCGCCGACGAGATGCCCGGGCCAGTCAGCGAGGAGTTCCGCATCGTGTTTGACGAGATCAACTACGGCATCGACGTGCCAGAGGCCCTGACCAACCTGGTCAAGCGGGTGCCAAGCGACGACCTGCGCTACTTTGTCATCTCTGTGCTCATCCAGCGCGAGACCGGCGGCAACCTTGGCGAGCTGCTGGGAACGCTGAGTGCCCTGATCCGCGCCCGCCTAAAGCTGCTGGGCACGGTGCGGGTGTTGTCGGCCGAGGGCCGCCTGTCTGCCATCATCCTGGTGATCCTGCCGTTTGTGCTGGCAGCGGTCCTCAACCTGGTCAACCCCGGCTTCCTTTCGGTGCTGTGGACGGACGAAGTAGGCAAGTACGTGGTGGCCGGAGCCCTGGGAGCTATGGCAGTGGGCGTCCTGTGGATCCGCAAGATTGTACGGATCCACGTCTAGATACCTGAGTCCGCACGGGCCATCGCGCTGGAGCGCCTGGCCCCGCGGCAAAGGGAGAAGACCATGAAAGACAACCAAATTATCTACCTGGTGATTGTGTTTGTCGCGGTCGTGACCGCCACGCTGGTGGCCGGTTGGCAGACCCGCAACCGCACCCTGGCAAAGCGTCTGGAGGCACTGACGGCTGGCCACGCCAGCGACATGCAGCCGACCTCTGGCTGGGTGCAGAAGATGGTCCAGCTGAGCGGCCCCCTGGCCAAGCTGTCTTTGCCCACGGGCAACTGGGAAGACTCGCGCCTGCGCGTGCGCTTTATGAACGCCGGCTTTCGCAATGCCTCTGCCCCGGCGCTGTTCTTTGCCGCCAAGACCAGCTTGACCTTTGCGCTGCCCGGCCTGGCGCTGCTGTACGCGGCGGTGATGGGCTTGGGCCTGCAGCCTCACCTGTTTCTGGCGCTGCTGGTCGGTCTGGCGGCCGTGGGCTATTTTGCCCCCAACGTCATCCTGGAGCGCCGGATTGCTGCACGCAAGCAAGAGATCTTTGAGCACTTTCCCGATGCCATCGACCTGATGACCGTGTGCGTGGAAGCCGGCCTGGGCCTGGACGCGGCCCTGTCGCGGGTGGGCGTGGAGCTGGGGCTGGCGAGTCCGGCGCTGTCGGAAGAGCTGCACCTGGTCAACCTGGAGCTGCGCGCCGGCTCCACCCGCGAGCGGGCCCTGCGCAACCTGTCTTTGCGCACGGGCATTGAAGACGTCGACATGCTGGTGGCGTTGTTGGTGCAATCCGACCGCTTTGGCACCAGTGTGGCGTCGGCCCTGCGCGTGCACTCTGACAGCCTGCGCACCAAGCGCCGCCAGCGCGCCGAAGAGAACGCCGCCAAGATCCCGGTCAAGCTGCTGTTTCCAATGATTTT
>CAIXGW010000336.1 GCA_903919145.1 uncultured Myxococcales bacterium | reverse complement strand
TGGTAGTGGGCACTGGCGCTGCCGGTCGCGCTGAATTGGGTGTGCGCCGTAGCGTCCAGGCCCATGGCCGCGGCGCGCCAGATCGACGTCATCGTGCGGCCGATGGCGCTGGTGATCGCCGTAGTGCGCACGCCAGTCGCAAAGTTGAAAGCGCTTGTTAGGGTGGTGGAATTGCCTGCAGCGCCGCTGTCGACAACCAAGCGCCCGTAGGCGTCCCACGCAAAGACTGACTTGCTGCCGTCGGGCTGCTCCACCGCGATTAGCAGGCCCTTCTGGGTTGGCGACGCCGAATAGCCGAGCTTGGTCGTCCCGCCGGCTGGGTCGGTGATGGCCTTGAGCAAACCGTCGGTGTCCACCAGCAGTTTCGTCACCTGGCCGCCCGGTGCGACGATTTCCTTGGCGACACCCTGAGCATCGCGAACGATGGTCGTCGTTCGACCATGGGGCTCGGCCACCGCGACCAGCAGGTTGTTCTGATAGTTGAATTCGAACACCGTCTGGCCCGTCAGCGCGTCGCGCGTCCCCACGTGGCGGCCCTTAGAGGTAAACTCCCAGATCTCACTGCCATCTGGCGCCGGGACCACGAAGCCAGTCCCGGACCAGGTTGGCCCCTTGGGGCCGGCCGCAAACACCCGCGTGTGCAATCCGGTGGTCGATCCCGTCGGCTTGGCGGCGATGATCCAGCGGCTGTCGACCCCTTGGGCGATGCCGCTGCAGTGAGACAGGGCCAGCTCGCCCGGCGATCCGCCAAGCAGAGCCGCCACTTGTTTGGCTTCGCTGCTGTTGCCAAGGCCGACGTGGCCGGTCCCCGCGATGCGCATCATGGCGCCCAGGCTAGCTCCGTCTTCGCTCAAGTCTGCGGTCCACACCGTGCCACCGCTACCTGGATCGCCGGTAGTGGACTGACACCAAGCGATGCCGGCATCGCCGCGGACTGCCAGACCGCTGATGGGGTATCCGACCGTCGCAGTCGTCGCCAGCGTGCCGTTGGAATTGGCGTAGTCGAAATTGCTGATGCCGCCATTGAAGTGGACGCGAAACAACTTGCCACTGGCGCCACCGAGGTACAGCGTGCCAAAGCGATCGACGGCCAGCGCCCGGATTTCCCCAATGCAGTTCTCTAGCGCATGCTTAGTGGCGTCAAAACAGCTCGCAGCGAAGCTGGTGCCATTGCCGGCGATCGGCGCCATGGTCCCGCTTGGATCGATGCGCCAGACCGTGGGGGTGGGGCTGAGCGCCAGGTACACCGCGCCATCGACGCCAGCAGCCACATCATTGATTTCAAAGGTCTGCTGTACGGCGGGGCCGTGGGCTAGCAGCGCAGAGTTGTCAGCGCCTGCCACCACCATGGTCTGGCAGTCGGCGCCCTCGGCCGGGACCTGCGGATTGACCTTGTAGATCCTGCCGGATCCGGCGGCATTGGCTGCCACCAGCAGGCTTCCGGCTTTATCTACCGCCAGGCCTTTCAGGCTGCGGTTGCCAAAGGCGGCCTGGGAGCAGTGGCGCCGCAGGGTTCCGTCGGCCTCTCTGGCCAGTAGGTCTGACGCGCGCAGGATCCAAGCTCGGCCGTCTGGCGTCGTGGCGACGTCGGTCAGGGCTGGACCGTTGTCCAGGTCGATCTCAGCGCTCGCCGTGGGCGCCCCACTGAACTGGGTAGAGCCACCACCGGCCATCTCTGCGATTTCAGTGGACTGGCTGCGGAGCGACACCAGACGTCCCGAACCCAAGGCGACAGTCTGGCTGGTCGGGTCGTAGCTGTGGTGAACGGACAGCGTCCATTCGCCAAGTGCGCTGGCGGACGGCTGGCGGCCTAGGGTTTCGTTGCGGCGGAGGGTCAAGTGAGTTTTGTTGCGGCTTGCATGATAGCTCACGCCCCCTTGGGGTACCGCGGCCGTGTCTGTGAACTGACTGGCGCCAAAGGTTTGCGGCGGCACTGTCAGCCACTGCGTGCTCACGTCGGTGTAGGTCATGACGGCGCAGACACCGCCGTCTGGGTAGGTCAACACAGTGTAGTCACCAAGGCTGAAGCCTGACTGACCACCACAGGTGCCGTTGCTGGTAAGCTCGCCTGCAACCTCGGAAAGGATGGCGACTTTCGCGTTGCTCCTGACCTCACCTGCAACAGGTGGATTCTCCATGCTGTGGTTAGTCAAGGCGGAAACCGGCGAGAACCCTTTCAGCTTCCGGCCATAGACATCGCGCCCGCTCCAGCTCAGTCTGGTTGTCTGCACCTGGTTGTTCAGAAGTGGTGTTTTATTGACCACTTCACCTCGACCACTCAGCACATGCGCCACTTCAAGGCCCTGTTGCACGGCCAAAGTTCTCAACGCCAGGGTCCGTGGCGCGCCCCCATCCGTCCTCCTGCTGTCGTAGCGCAGAGTAAACGCGGCTCCCGTCACAGCAATTGCCTCGCCAAGGCTGCGCGTGTCGCACCCGATGATCGAACCAGCGGTTTGCGTTTCGCAGCTTGGATCGCGGTTGGGCGCGCCGTCGGCCAGGGGGCTGACTTGCGGCGGTTCGTTCATTGCAAAGCTCTCATTGGCATCATAGGGCGTCATGTGGTCGATCTGAAACCGCCAAAACGTATGAATCTGAGCCGCCTGAGCCCCAAACCGGGCGATCAACTGCCCCTTGAGCGCATCGCGCTCGGCCACCGAAAAACCCAACGCCGTCAATAACCCGGCGTCCGCCGCCAAAGGCGTCGAACTCCCTGCCGGCCCCGGCATCAGGTACATGGTCAGCAGGCCATTTTCGACGTTTGCCCCGACTACCCAAGCCAACTTGATGTACTGCTTAAAGCTCTCTTCGCCCGAAGTATCCCGCAGCCGCTTCCACACCCCTTCCTTGCGGTCGTACCAGCCAAGCGGCACCGTGTCGCCGATGGGCAGCCCCAGCAGGTTGTCGACATAACCGGACACCGGCCTGTCAAACTTGATCGACCCATCCACTGCCAACGCCGCGTCGTCGCTGAATTCCGCGCAGTAGTTCCACGCCGTGGCTGGCGGCAGCGGTGCCGGCATGGCGGTCGGGTCCTTGCCGCCGCCGGTGTATTCGGTCACGCGAATCGTCAACTGGGCCTTGGGCGTCACCGCAGCGCCCTGGACCAAATCGGCTTTGATGCCAGGTGGAAACACCAAGAAGGTCTGCCGCGGCTGGTCGTCCACGAAGGTGCTCGGACCTGGCAAGTTCACCAAGGAACCCACTGCGACCTGCGCTGTGGCGGCCCCTCCAGTCGTATCGACCGAAGTCGCGACAACATCGGGCTGGCTCAAGACAATTTCGGGCACCGCTTCAAAGTCCAGCACCCGGCTATCCACCTGCCGCTGGGCCGGCAGAAAGCCCGGCTTGGTCACGTCGATGGTCAGGGGCGCACCGCCCGCCACCACCAGGTCGTACCAGCCGTCTGCTCGGCTGACCGCGTGCCCCCATTCGGGATGGCCAAGTACTTTGACCATCGCACTGTGCAGCGGATAGCTGGTGCTGCCTTGCCACTGCCGCACTTGGCCGCGGAGGACAGCGACGCGATGGCTGGCCGGCTGGGCGGTCATCCCAGCCTGAATGCCCACGGCGGGATCGGTCAAGAACGCCACCGATTCGGCAAAGTCCGTCGCCACGTCCTCGGCCAATGGCGGGGCCAGCAACGCAGGGTCGCTGGGCGGGGTGGCTAGGTTGGCGCTGCCGCAATAGGCTATCGCCTGATTGGGCTGGGGATTGGCCAACAGACATGCGCCCTTGCTGCAGGCGTCGCCCAGCGTGCACGGATTGCCGTCATCGCAAGGCCCTGCGGACTCGGCGTAGACGCAGCCCGTGCCCTCCTGGCAGCCGTCGCTGGTGCAGGGATTGCCGTCGTCGCAGTTGACGGTTTGGCCCGGCAGGCAGACGCCGCCTTGGCATTGGTCGCCTTGCGTGCAGATCTGCCCGTCACTGCACGGAATCGAAGCAAACGCATGCACGCACTCCCCAGCCGCCGAGCAGGAATCCGCTGTACACTCGTTGCCGTCGTCGCAGGCGGCTGCGGTGTCGAACTGGCAGAACAAGTTCGCACACTGGTCGACGGTACACGCTAGGCCGTCTTCGCACTCGGCATTTACGGCGCAAGACGGCCCTTCGCCCAAAGCGAAGGCCACCACCCGACCTGCATGGGCCCGCGCCGCCGCCGGCGCGAAAGCGCCAAACGACAGCGACTGAAACACTGATCGCTTGGACGCCCCCGCAACAGCGAGCTGGGCGTACAGCGGCACGCCGCCGGCCGCAGTGCCGACTCTCAGCGAGCCAACCGCAGTAGAGCCGGGCCGCAGCCGGTCGATCCCCGCGTTCAATTCCGCCGTGCCATCCAGGGGATACATGGTTGCGGCGCCGCTTTGCGGATTGGCCGGATGGGGCCAGTAGCCCAGGACCTGGGCCCCGGCGGCTTCCCATTGCGGCCCAGCACTCGCACTGGACAGCCCCAATTCCGCAAGCAGCGCGGGCAAGTTCGCCGGGCCACTGCCCGCAGCGCTGCCAAGGATGCCGCCCTGCAGGACCAGCCGGCCACCGCCAGCCACATAGGCCTGCAATGCCGAGACCTCGGCCTCCGTCGGTGCCACGGCATGTTCGCCGTTACCCAGCACCGCGACCACAGCGCGGTATTCGCTCAGGTTTCCCACGTTGGCAAGCTCGGGCGTATCCAACCAGGTCCAGCTGGAGGTCCCAAGCATCTCGCGCACATCCAGCCAATGGGCCTTCGGCACATTCTTGGTCCACAGCAGCACGTCCTTGGCATGGATGACTTGGACGGTCGCCGTGCAGTCAGCGGCCAAGATTCCGTCCGAAACCTCAATCCTGGCCGAGTGCAGGCCCTGGTCGGTCGCCAACGCGGTCTTCAGGTTGAGCGAGCCAAACCAGCGGTCGTCGTGGCCGTTGTACAGCGCTGGGTACCACTGCAAGAATGCCGGCCCAGCCAGCGTGCGCCAGGTCAGGTGGGTGCGGGCCGAAACAGCTGACAGCCCATGGGCCCGGTCCGTCGGCTTGCCGTCGGCGCTTTGGCTGATGACGGCGTCGCAGGTGATCGCCGGCGGAGCCCCGGACCCGACGCACAAGTCGTCAAAACTCCAATGGGTCGTTGCGTCGGCGCCAGCCACACACCAGGCGAGATGGCCAC
>CAIXGW010000335.1 GCA_903919145.1 uncultured Myxococcales bacterium | reverse complement strand
GCGGCGCAGTACCCCATCGGACATTGCCCTGGGGATTGTCCGAGTGGCTGGCAAGCGCGGCGGAAGGCTCTGCCTCAGCGAGGAGCAC
Source organism: uncultured Myxococcales bacterium (assembly GCA_903919145.1). Lineage (GTDB taxonomy): Bacteria > Myxococcota_A > UBA9042 > UBA9042 > UBA9042 > SXRM01. Next base: position 14,095 of record CAIXGW010000335.1, on the reverse strand, counting down.
TGCGGCGCAGTACCCCATCGGACATTGCCCTGGGGATTGTCCGGGACTGTCCGAGCGGGGCTGCTGAGGTTCGCCTTGCTGCCGGGGCCGGGGCCGCGTATCTTGTTGGCAGTCAAAGGAGGTCTGGATGAGCAAGCGTTGGTGGCGGGGGATGGCAGTAGCGGCGGCGATCGGTCTTTGGGCGTGCGAGAGCGGGACCGGAGGCGTTGCTGCTGGCGGTGGCTCCCAAGATGTGGATATCGCTGTAAGCGGTGACTCGGCCCAAAATCCCCAAGACAGCGGCGGCGCTGGCGATGCCAAGCCCGGTCAAGGCGATGCTGGGGCAACCGATGCCGCAGGCACAGTTGATGCGGTGGTCGACACCTCTACCGACGTTGCTGTTGACTCTTCAGCCGATAGCGCGCTTGACGCTTCCCCCGACACGGCTGCGGACGCCGCACCTGACTCGGCCGCCGATGTCGCCACCGATGCCGGCCCAGCGCCAGGCTGCTGCGCTTCTCAGGCGGACTGTGCCGGCGACCAGGTGTGCTTCTGGGGCCCCTTCAACGCCGGAAAGTGCATGTCTATCAGCGGATTGGGCAAAGGCCAGTGCTGGACTGACTCGCAGTGCGGCAAGGGCCAAGTCTGCCAAGATGCCATGGGCTGCGGCTGCAACGCGCAGTGCAAGGCGATGGACAAGCCCGGCACCTGCGGCGCCCCAGCCGGAAAAGCTTGCAGCGTCGGCGCTTTGACCGTAGTGCCATGCTCGGACGGCGAATATTGCGCTCTGCCTGCGGGCTGCACCGGCCAGGGCGTCTGCAAGGCCAAGCCAGAGATGTGCACGGCCGAGTATGCACCGGTCTGCGGCTGCGACGGCCAGACCTACAGCAACGGCTGCGCGGCCGCCGGCGCCGGTCAGAACCAGAAGGGGGCCGGCGAGTGCAGCAACCCCTGCATGACCATGAAGTGCGGCGACGGCAACCCCTGCACCGCCGACACCTGCAACCCCAAGACGGGCAAGTGCGAGTTTCCCGTGTTGCTTGGCAGCCTTTGCGACGACGGCAACCCGTGCACCGCCGACGACACGTGCATAGACGGCGGGGGCGTGGGCAAGTGCTCGCCAGGCAAGCCCGTTCCTGGTTGCGGCCAAGGCGGCTGCTCGGTGGGAGGAGGCAGCAGCGCTGGCTGCGCGGCCGGCCAATTTTGCATGCTCCCCGATGGCCAGTGCAGCGGCAGCGGCAAATGCAGCGCGATGCCTCAGGTGTGCATGGCCGTCTACATGCCGGTGTGTGGCTGTGACGGCAAGACCTATGGCAACACCTGCGAAGCCAATGGCAGCGGCCAGAACTGGGGGGCCAAGGGCGAGTGCGCTGGCGGGGCAGACGGCACCTGCTGCAAGCACGACAGCGACTGCAAGTCCAACGCCTGCGCCGGAAGCATCTGCGTCAACGGCGATGGCCTCAAGCCCGGTCAGTGCTGGACGACCAGTCAGTGCCCCACCGGCACGGCGTGCATCGGCGCCAACGTCTGCCCGTGCGGGGCGATGTGCTTGGTGGCAGATAAGCCCGGGACCTGTCAGTAGGTTTTGAGATGTCGCCGTGTCAGGCGCGCCGGCCTGGGTAGCCAGTAGCGTCTGCTCGGCCGACCAAGGCCAGTGGCGCGAGTGCTGCTCTGAGTTTGCAGTTTCAACCCCAGCCCCCTCCTACTCAAACACCGAGAACCGGCGCTGGACTGGCGTTGCGGGTCTGGGCTGGGCCAACAGCGAGCCGTCGACAATCTGGTGAACGTCAATGGCAATGCCAAACCGATACAGGCGGTTGTTGGTCACGCGCCGCTCCAGCGTTTCCCCCGGACCGCTCCACATCCGCGCATCCAGAGAGCTGGCCGCCAAGAACGCATAGCCCAGCGCTGCCGCCTTGGACCAGCCCTGGTAGTCGCGCCATTCGATGCGCGGCAGGCCGATCCGAACCCACAGCTCCACGCCACAGCCGTCGCCGCCTCCCCAGCACGGCGGTCCCAGGTTGTTGAGAGCGGCGCCCAGCCGCAGCCCGTTCCAAGAGGACCGGCGATCGTCGTCGGTCATGCCGTCGATGGGGTGAAAGCCGGCTTCGGCGCTTAGGCGACCGTAGCCCAGCTGCTGGTGGATTCTGTGCCGGTCCCACAGCAGCGGCACCCAGCCTTCTACGGCGCCGGCCGTCCACAGCGCCCAGCTGCCGTGCTGGGTAACGCCCGCACCGCGGAGGTGGAACTGGCCAAAGCGATTCCAGCCCAGGGACTCAGGACCTTCGCGGCCGTTGGATTGATGGCTGATGCCGACCCGCGCCGACATCGCAAACCAGCGCCGACCGCTCTGAAAGGCCCGCTGCAGTGTCGGCAGGTCCTCTCTCCAGGTATAGAAGATCTCTGGATTGTAGTTCTGTTCGCGAAAGACCGCCGATTGCCCGTCAAACAGGCTCCACAGGCTGTTCTGGGTAAAGGCAAGGTAGAGGCCAGTGCGGCGCGTCAATGGGATAAGCTGGTATTTGAAGCTGAATTGCACCTTGACATCGGTGATGTTGGGCGACTCGATGCGGCCGTCGGGCAGTTTTCTCAGCTGTTCGCGACCGGCCAGGGTCAAAAAGGAGAGAATCGAGTCGTGGTGGTCGCTCAGGGCGATCGCCGGCCTGCAGTCGTCCAGCGCGGCGCCGCTTGCCGAGACCTGCTCCTCACAGCGCGTTGCCGTTTCGGCGGGGCTGCCCGTGTCGCCCGCCCAGGCGCTGGAGCTGGGCAGGCCAGCGACCGCAAGGCCCAACAGCGCAGCAAGGACTGTGCCAAGGATGCCATTGCGCTGCGTCATGGCGTTCCTTCTCCTCTGCGGGCCTCAAGGGTCCAGCTCCAGGGCCACCAGCGCCGACAGGTCGCGCCGCTCAGCACTTTGCTGCGCCGCCGCCCCCCAGCGATCGCACAATTCGCCAACGGCCCGCACCTGCACGCCTCGCCACGGTGTTGGCACCAGCACGCTCAGCTTCCAGGCGCGGCGTTCATCAGACAGGGCCATCCGCGAGCCATCGACCGGCGGCGCCACGTCGCGCTGGGTGATGGCTTGCAGCCAGTCAAACCTCACCGAGGTGCGCAGCTCGACCGGGCCAATGGCCACCAGGACCGAAGGCGCGACCATCGCCCCCAGCGCGTGGTAGTAGCCGCTGTACCTGAGCACGGCCGGGGCCCCGGGCAGATCTTTGGGCAAGCCCAGCAGCGGCAGCGGCGTGACCCCACCCAGGGTCGCCGCGCCCTCTACCCCCAGCTCGGCCCGCAGCCAGCCGCGGCGCAGCCCCACAGTCAGCTCGACCCCGGGCAGCCGCACCAGCGCCAGCTTGTCATCGGGCCAGCCGCCAGCTGCGGGCACGGCGCGCCGCAGATAGTCAAAACCACCGCCAAGGGCCGCCAGCAGGTCCCAGCCATGGCCGGCTGCGTCAAATTCGCGGCCATAGGTGCCAAAAGCCGAGGCAAACGCGTTGAATTCCGCGGCGACCAGCCCTGGCCGCCCCCAGGCAAAACCGGTGCTCAGCCGGGCAATGTTGCCGTCCAGCAGCGCTTGCCAGCCTCTTCCCGGCTCCCCCATCGCCGCCTCGCGGACCAACTGAACCCGCGCGCCGGTGCGCAAGACTGCAACGTCGCCAACGGGATGCGGTCCATTGCCACCCACGCCCCCCCAGACCGCCACATCGGCCAGCCCCCAATGCTGAGGGGCAGGCGGTGGTGCGCCATCCAGGTGAGAGCGCGCGCTGCGGGGCAGCTGGCACAAGATGCTCAGAGCTCTGGCGGGAACTCCCGGGCGCTGGGCAAGCCAGGCGGCCAGCTGGGTAAACGACTCGCCCAGGGCCAGCGCCCCAGCAGCACCAGAGAGAATGTCATGCACCGAGACAAGCTCTTGATACTCAGCCAGTTCCCAGCCGTAGGCGGTACCCACTGCCATGCCCAGCGACGCGCCGACGCCCAGATGGTTGGCTCGCGCCAGTTGGTAGTACAGAAACCCTGCGATCGGATGGCCAATGTAGTTGGTGGCAATAGAGTCCGCGTCAAATCCCCAGGCTCCAGAGGCGAAGCGCACCTTGTCTACAATCGACACCGGATGAGCGCCGTTGGCCTCTGGCCGGGTGACGGCGTAGCCCACGGTGCCAATCGACAGCGCAATGATCTGCTCGGCCAGGGCCCGCCACGGTGTCGCTGTGGGCGCCGCGCGGGCCGGCAGCACCACCGGCGAGGTCGGCAGCGCGGGGGCGATCTGGGCGGCTGGGTCCAACGCCACCGGTGTCCTTGCCACCGCCAGCGCAACCGCCGGGTCAGCACTGGCCGGGACAGCCGCGATCGCCGCCGCCAGCCCCCACACCCCCACCAAGCCCGCCTCAAGCCATCGCCAGCCGATCCAGCAACGGCGCCGTGGCGGTCCGCAGCGGCTGGCTCCCACCTGCCCCCTCCGGCGCCCAGGGCCAGACACGTCCGCGCAGGGATGGCGACCTACATCGCGCATGCGCCTCTATCTTCCCTTGGCCCGGCTAGAGACGTCCAAGAGCACAGACCTTGGCAAGCGCCTCCCGGGTTGTGCGGGGCCTGACCCATGCCAAGCACCACCCCCTGGGACCGTTCACGCGGTCTGGGTCGAAGTTAGGGCGGCAGATAGGGCGCGTCAACCATATTGATTTTATTAACTTCCATACCTCGCAGCGCTAGGGCGCCAGCTCTGGACGGCTGCGCCTGGCTGCTGAGTCTGGAGGGTGGGTCTGGCTGCTGTCGCGCGCCCACGTCGAATGGGCCGAGGCGCCGCGGAATAGACTAGCTCGCCGCGGGTTGTGCCGCTCGTACGCCTGCCAACCGCGGGCCGAGGAAGTTAAATATGCTGAACAAAGTCATGGAAGCAGCCAATCGCGTGATCTACGGCAAGGCGCCAGATGGCGGCCCTGTCAGCTTGGACTCCGTGCCGCTGACCCGTCTGGACGGGACCCCGCTGCCGCAGTCAGAGCTGCAAGGCAAGGTGATCTTGTTTGTGAATGTGGCCAGCCGCTGCGGCTTGACCCCCCAGTACCGCCAGCTGGTGGAGCTCTATCACCGCTACCGCGAGCGCGGTCTGATCATTGTGGGCGCGCCATGCAATCAATTCTTGGGCCAGGAGCCGGGCAGCAGTGAGGACATTGCCTCTTTCTGCAGCGTGACCTATGGGGTGGATTTTCCCCTGCTAGACAAGCTCGAGGTCAACGGTGCCCAGCGCAGCCCGCTGTACCAGTTCCTGATCGGCAGCGCGGCGGGCCAAGGCTCAGACATCTCCTGGAACTTTGAGAAGTTTCTGGTGGGTCGCCAGGGCAACGTGCTGGCCCGCTTCTCACCCAAGACGCTGCCGGACGCCCCTGAAGTCATCCAGGCCATTGAAGCGGCGCTGTAGCCGGCCATAGCTGCGGGCGGCAGGCGCGTTGGAGAGAAACACAGCTCCGGCGCGCCACGCCCGTGGGCAAAGCCGCGAGACAACGCTGGTCAAGCCCAAAGCTTTGGCGAGTCGAGCTGCCGGATGGGTCGCCAAGCCAGCGGCTGCGGATCGGCGACGGCGCTTGTGCCTCTAGTGGAATTCCTTTCGCTGGGCCCTGAGCTGAGCGTCCGAGCCCCCTGCCCTCTTGCACAACCACCCCGCCTCGGCGACCCTGCCGCTGCCTGGGACCCCTGCGACGGGTGCCGCTGGAGCAGCCATGGCCCTTGACCTCACCCCCCAGCGCACAGCGATCTTGGGGATGATCCACGCTTTGCCGCTGCCTGGCACCCCGCGCTGGGGCGGTAGTCTGGCGGCCGTGGTTGACCGCGCCGCCGCGGAAGCGCGCCTGTACCGGCAGGCGGGAATTGACGCCTTGATTGTCGAGAATATGCACGACACACCGTACCTCAAGGGCAGCGTGGGACCCGAAGTGGTCGCCGCCATGACCCAGGTAGCAGCGACGGTGCGGGCCGAGAGCGGGCTGCCAGTGGGCGTGCAGATCCTGGCCGGGGCCAACCGCGAAGCCCTGGCAGTGGCGCTGGCCGCGGGTCTGCAATTTGTGCGGGTGGAGGGCTTTGTCTTCGCTCACGTCGCCGACGAAGGTCTGATCGAGAGCTGCGCCGGCGAGCTGCTGCGCTACCGGCGGATGATTGGCGCCGAGGCGATTCAGGTCTTTGCCGACATCAAGAAAAAGCACAGCGCCCACGCCATCACAGCCGACGTCGACTTGGCAGAGACGGCCAGGGCTGCGGGCTTTTTTGGCGCCGATGGCGTGATTGTCACCGGCATGGCCACCGGAGCCCTGACCGACCCCGCAGAAGTGGCGGCGGTGCGCCGGGCGGTCGACCTGCCGGTACTGGTCGGATCGGGCGTAACGGTCGACAACTTGGATCGCTTTGTCGGCACCGCCCATGGGCTGATCATCGGCAGCCACTTCAAAGAACAGGGCCGCTGGGAGCGCCCGATAGACCCCCAGCGGCTGGCCGCATTGATGCATCGCGTCGAGCAGCTGCGCGCGGGGCAGCCGTGAAGCTGCTGGTGGTGGGCAGCGCAATCGTCGACCTGGTGGCGCGGCCAGCAGTGGCTGCGGCAGCAGACAGCAGCAATGACGCAGACATTCGCCTTGGCGCCGGCGGCGCGGGCCGCAACGTCGCCGAAAACCTGCAGCGCCTGGGCTGTGCCGTGACGCTGGTGACGGACCTTGGCGACGACGCCCTTGGCCTGTACCTGCGCGCCGATGCCGCCGCCCTGGGCATCGACGTGCGGGTGTGCAGCCAGCCGCGTACCGGCCTGTATTTGGCGCTGTTGCACCCCGGCGGCGGCCTGGACCGCGGCTACTGCCAGACGGCCACCGATCAGATCTCTGCCGCCCAGGTCCTTGAGCTGCTGCCAGACCTTGGCGAATTTGCCGGGGTCGTGCTGGACGCCAACCTCAGCGAAGCGTGCATCACTGCGCTGGCGGCGCGCTGCCGGACCCTGAAGATCCCCTACGCCCTGGAGACTGCGGCGCACCAGCGCTGTACCCGCGTACTGGCAGCGCTACCGGGCTGTGCGCTGATCAAGCCCGACCGCGGCGAAGCCACTGCCCTTACGGGGCTGCCTTGCGCCACTGCCAGCCAGGCCCTGGCCTGTGCCCAAGCCCTGCACCAGCGCGGCGCGGCCACGGCGCTGGTCAGCCTGGGCGCTGATGGTTTTTGCGTGGCGTCTGGCGACTTTGTCGGCCATGTGCCGGCCGCTGCGACGCCCGTGGTCGACGTGACCGGAGCGGGCGATGCCTTGTTTGCCGCGGCGTGGGTCGGGCTGCTGCGCGGCCTGCCCTTGGCCCAGGTGCTGCGGGCCGCCAGTCAGGCCGCCGCCCTGGCCTGCGCCAGCGAGCACGCGGTCAGTCGCGCCCTTACTCCACAGCTCTTTGAACTGGCGTAGCCACGGCAACCTGGGAGTGCGTATGGCCAACTTAAATGAGTTTCTTGCTTTCAGTCCAGAAGTCGCCGCGGCGCGCCAGGCCGGCCTGCCGCTGGTAGCGCTGGAATCCACAGTGATCAGCCACGGCATGCCCTGGCCCGACAACCTGGCCACCGCCCAGACGCTAGAGGCCGCCGTGCGCGACCAAGGCGCCGTGCCCGCCACCATCGCGGTCATCGACGGCAAGGTCCGCATCGGGCTCAGCCCTGGCGAGCTTGAGCGCCTGGCGCGCGGCGAGGAGCCGGTGCAGAAGCTCAGCCGCCGCGACCTGGCAATCCGTTTGTGCCTTGGGGGCCTGGGCGCCACCACCGTCGCCGCGACCATGGTCGCTGCCCGCGCCGCCGGTATCCAGGTGTTTGCCACCGGCGGCATTGGCGGCGTGCACCGCGGCGCCCAGCAGAGCTTTGACATCAGCGCGGACCTGTCGGAGTTGGCGCGCACGCCGGTGGCCGTCGTATGCGCCGGCGCCAAAAGCATCCTGGACCTGCCGCTGACACTGGAAGTGCTAGAAACCCTGGGGGTGCCGGTGCTGGGCTACGCGACCGCGCGCTTTCCGGCTTTCTACAGCCGCGACTCCGGCCTGCCGGTGGACGCCCGGGTCGACAGCCCTTCCGCCATCGCCCACGTCTGCCGCACCCACTGGGGCCTCGGCCTGCAAAGCGGGGTGCTGGTCACCCACCCGGTGCCGGCGGAGCTGGCGCTGGACCCCGCGGTGGCCGAGGCGGCCATTGCCCAGGCGTTGGGCGAGGCTTTGGACCAAGGCATCCGCGGCAAGGACACCACGCCGTTCTTGCTGGCGCGGGTCAAAGCGCTCACCGGCGGAGAGAGCCTCAAGACCAACGTCGCACTGATTCAGAACAATGCGCGGCTGGCGGCGCAGGTGGCGGTGGCGCTGGCGGCGAGCGCGGGGCGCTAGGGGCTCGGGCGCTGGGGCCGGGCTGGCTGAGCAGTCCCCTCGGGCCGCCCCGGGACGCAGATCGCTCGCGCGGCTCCGCTGCACAGCCGGCTCACTCTGCTCCAGCCAGCACAAACCCCGCCCAAAAGAACGGATGCCGCCATTTTTCCTCACTTCTTACGCTTTGCTGGGCCAGCCGTAGAGCCTCAGCGCGGCTGCGCCCGGCTTTCCAGTGGCTGTAGAACGCCGCCATCAGCGCCTGGGTGGCCAGGTCGTCGACCGACCACAAGCTCATCACCACTGTTTGTGCGCCAGCGATCGCCAGGGCCCGCCGCAGCCCCTGCACGCCATCGCCCGTGCGCAGCTCGCCTACGCCGGTGTTGCAGGCTGAAAGCACTGCCAGCTGAGTACCTTGCAGATCCAAAGACGCGGCCTCCAGCGCCGTCAGCACCCCGTCGTCGGCTCCGGCTCGGTGGCGGTTGAAGCCGGCCAGCAGCAGCCCCGAGCGCACCAGCGGCGCCTTGACGGCCGCCAGGCCCGGCGAGTGGGCCTGCGACAGAAAGTAGCCGTGGGTGGCCACGTGCAAGAACTTGGGCCCGGCTGCGCTGGTCAGGGCCCGCTCGACTGCGGCGGCGCCGGTCAGCACCTTGGCCTCGGGAAACAGCCCAGACAGAGCCTTGGCCTCGGCAGCGGTGCCCGGCAGGCGCTGCACGGCCAGGCTGCGCAGATCGGTGGCGCGGTCAGAGTGGCCCTTGGCGGACGGGCCAAAATCGGGGTTGGCCACCACCAGCGGCGGCTGGCGCGGCAGCGGCCGCAGGGGATTGGCCAGGAGCTCGCGCCCAGAGCCCACAAAGCTCGCGGTCATCGCATCGGCAACGAGCTGCTGGTTGGGCAGCGGCAAAGCGGCAAAGGGAACCAGCAGCAGCGGACCATCGGCGGCAATGCGCAGGCGCGTGGCCCCAGCCAGGGCTGGCAGCAGCGGGTGCAGGACCTTGGCGGCCAGCAGCTGCAGCGGCCCGGTCGGATCGGCTGGTGGCTGGTGTAACGCGCGCCGGGCAGCTACCACCGCGGCCAGCACCTCGCCGACTTCGCCCAAGTCAAACCACTGCGGCGGCCCGGCATGGCGCAGCACGCAGACGGCCATGCGCGGCGGGTAATTGCGCTCGCGCCAGCGCCCACCCTCAAACTGCGTCTGCGGGGTCCACACCACGTACTCGATCAGCGCCGTCTCGGGCTGCAGGGCGGCCTGCACCGCCGCCACCGTGGCTTCGGTCGCGCTGCGGTCGCGATAGGTGGCGCTCAGCTGCGAAAGGTGAAGCTCGCTTTGGGTGATCTCGGTCTTGAGCTGCGCCACCCGGGTCTGCCAGGCCGGCTCGTCGCCGCTGGCTGGTCCCCGCAGCACGTAGGCGGCCAGGCGCGACCGCCCGTCGGCCAGCGCTTGAACCGCGGGCAAATCCTTAGGAGTCAGGCGGCGTCTGAGCAGGTCCAAGGTGTCGGCCAGCACGTCCACCGCGCGGCCGTGGCGCCGCAGCACGGTCTGTAGGGCCAGCTCAGCCGCCTTGCGGTGCCCCGGCTGCAGTCGCAACGCTTGGTTCAGGTTGGCCGCGGTTTCTTGCGCCAGCACGCCCAGAAAGGTCACCTTGCGCTGCTCGTCCCCGGTCCACAGCAGGCGGGCCATCTCGGCGTCGCGCAGCGCGGTCACTCGGGTGCGCAGCTGCAGCGATTCCTGCCATTTTTCTTGGACCTCCAGCAAGTCGGCCAGCCGCCAGGCGGCGGACAGGACCGCGGGCGCATCGGGGCCCAGCACTTTCTCTTCGGTTGCCAGGGCTGCCCGCAGCGCCTGCTCTGCTGGACCCAGATGCCCCAACTTAGCTTGCAGCATCCCCAAGTTGTACAGATCCGCGGCCACAGCTGTCGAGTCCGCGCCGTGGAGCTTGCGGTCCATCTCCAGCGCCAGAGTCAGCTCGGCCTGCGCTTCCGTCAGGTCGGCCTGACCAGCCAAGACAGCCCCCAGGTTGCCGTGGGCCTTGGCAGAGCGCTGGTGCTCTGGCCCAAACACCCGCACCGTCGTCGCCAGGGCCGTGCGCATCAGCGCTGCCGCGGCGGTCACCTCGTCAGGCAGCAGCGCGTCCGCCAGATTATTCTGGGCGCTTGCGGTGTTGGGATGGTGGGGCCCGTGGCTGGCTTCCACAATCTTCAGGGCCTGGCGGCGACGCGCCACCAGCTGCTCACGGTCGCCCACCACAGCGTCGATGCGCGCCTGCAGGTCGAGCACCCGCACCGCGGCGACGTGCTGGGGCCCATAGGCTCCCTCAACTAAGCGCAACGCCGAGGCGGCCAGGCGCTCTCCTTGGTCCACTTCGCCGGCATCCATGGCCAGCTCGGCAAGCAAAACCATCGAATTGGCCACATCTGGATGCTGCGCACCCTGGAGCCGCTGACGGGCCAGCAGGGTATGCTGCAGCAGCTCTTGGGCCTGCTGTGGCCGACCACTCTCTCGCAGCATGCTGGCGTAGCGCTCGGCGATTGTCACCACCTCGGTGTGATCCTCGCCGTAGGCCTGCACGGCGATGGCGTAGGCCTCGCGCAGCTTTGCCTCGGCCAGGTCTAGGCGGCTGCGGGCAAGCGCCACTTCGCCTTGGTTGGCCAGCACGGCGGCGACAAAGGGATGGGTCGGCCCCAAGGTCTTTTGGTCTATGACCAGGGCCCGTTCAAACAGCTGGTCGGCGCGCGCCAGCTCACCCACGTGAAACAGCTCCAGCCCCAGGTTGTTGGCGACCTGGCCGACCCACATGTGGTCCGGCCCCAGGCTGCTCTCCATGATCGCCAGCGCCTCAGAAAATGCTGCTACGGCGCGAGGATAGTTGCCCTGCACTGCCCACGTCGTCGCCTTGGCCTGAAGCAGGCTGGCGGTGTAGGGGTGCTTGGGGCCGTGGGTCGCCTGCGACATGGCAATCGCTCGATCGTGCAGCGGTACCGCCTGTTCAGGGTGGCCCAGCAGCCGGTGCAGCTCCGCTTGGGCGCTCAGGCCCACGGCCAGGGCCGCGGACTGCGGACCGTACAGCTTGACGTACAGCGCCCCAAGACGCTCTTGAACCGCCAGGGCCTCGGCGAATTGACCGCGCATGCGCAACACGTCGGCCAGGCGATATAACACGCTGGCGCAGTAGGCAGAATCCTTGGCCCCGGCTTTCTCATACAACGCCAGCGCCCGCCGCTGCAGCGCCTCGCCGCCGGCCACATCGCCCAGCATGCGGATTGCATCGCCCAGCAAGCTCAGCGGCTCGGCCAGCTGAGGCACCTCTTTGCCCAGCGCCAGCTCAATCAGGTCGACGGCCCGCTGCGCAGCCGGCCTCGCATCGGCATAGCGCGCCTGCTGAATCAGCTGAGACGCCTCTTGGATCTTGGCCACCGCCTCGACGATGCGCGGGTCTTGAACCGGGGCCGCGTCGGCCGCCCAGCTCTGTCGCGCCAGAGTGTGGGGCAGCGCCACGGCCAAGATCAGCCAAGCAGCCCACAAAACCCGCAACCAAAGACAAGGGTTCAAGGCATCCTCCAGGGTCCGGTCACGTCTACCGCACCAGCCACCATAGCGCCGACCGGCGATGCGGCCAAGATCCGGTTGCCAAGCTGGCCCGCCAAGCCGACACTGCTGTGGCATCTACCGCAACCAGGCGGCGCAACTGGCGGGACGGCCCAGCGTGAGCACCACCCCAACATCCTGGCTGACCTCCAACGCCTCGCTGGCCATGGCGGTACTGGCCACTCTAGGCTGCCTGGGCCTGCTTGGCGCCCAGGCCGGCGGCCTCATCGCCCTGCCCGCCCTGGAGTCCTTGGAGCTCGACACGATCGACGCCCGCTTCCGGCTGCGCGGCCCTCAGCAGCCCGCCGATGGCAGCATTGTCATTGTCGGTTTTGACGACCAGCTGCGCCGCGAAGCGCCCGAAGTGTTGCAGCAGCGCGCGGGGTGGGCGCGCTTTGTCACGGCCCTGTCCGCGTACCAGCCGCGCGCGGTTGCGCTAGACGCCTTCTTCTCTGAACCCGAGGAAATCCTGCCGCCGGCGACCGTGACCCAGGTCGACGCCGCGGTGGCGGCCCTGCAGCTTGCGCCGGAAGCCACCTCGGCGACGGGCAGCGCCGCGCTCACGGCCTTGCGGGCCGTGCAGGAGGCCACCCGCGGCGACCAGAAGCTGGCAGCCAGCCTGGCGCAGGCTGGCAATGTGCTGCTAAGCAGCCTGTTTTTTGTCGATCGCGGCGACAGCGCGCCGGCCCCGGCCACCACCGCCGAGCCGCCAGGCCTGCGCGGTGCCCGGGTGACGGATGCCGCCGTGCTCGATCGCCCCGCGGGCCAGCGGCCGCTGCGCGCCGAGAGCGAGGTCTACGGCTCGCTGCCGCAGTTTGCCCGCAATGGCGCAGGAGGCGGCGCCGTCAATGTCATTCGCGACGCCGGGGGCGTGGTCCGGCGCGTGCCACTGGTCATTGAGCACGCTGGCCGCTACTACCTGCCCCTGGGGCTTGCCTTGGCCGCCCGTTCACCCGCCCTGGGGCAGCAACGCACGGTCGCGGCCAGCTATGCCACGGGCGACCTTGAGCTGACCTTGGGCAGTCGCGCGCTGCCGGTAGATGCCAGTGCCGTGGCCAGGCTCGGCTGGCTGGGCCCTTCTGGCACTTTTGCCTACCTCTCGGCCGCCGACGTCCTGAGTGGCCGGGCGCCCAAAGCCGCGCTCGCCAATCGCCTGGTCTTGGTGGGCTACACCGACGCAGCGCGCGACCGCGTGGCGACGCCGTTTGCCGCCGTCCAGCCCGGCGTCGAAGTCCACGCCACGCTCGCCCACAATGCCATTCACGGCGGGCTGTTGCGCGATGCACCGCCTTGGCTGTCGCTGCTGCTGGTGGCGGGCATGGGCGGGCTGATGACCTTGTTGCAGCTGCGGCGGATCCGCCAGCGAGGCGCATGGCTGGTCGGCCTGGCCGGGCTGGCGCTCGGGGTGGCGTGGCTGGCTGCAGCGCAGGCATGGTTCCTGCAGGGTCTGGTCGTGCCGGTGGCCGCTCCCCTGGGGTCGCTGCTGCTTGTCACCGTACTGGCGATTGCCACGGCCCTGGTCAGCGAAGGCCGAGAAAAAGCGCAACTTCGCAAGGCATTTTCTCACTATGTCTCGGGCGAGCTGGTTGACCGCATCCTCGCCGACCCAGATCGGGTCCGCCTTGGAGGCGAGAGGCGCGAGCTCAGCGTTCTGTTCAGCGACATTCGCGGCTTTTCAAACTTTTCAGAGCAGATGGAGCCTGAGGCCCTGTCCAGCTTCCTCAACGAGTATCTGACCCCCATGACCCGCATCGTGCTAGATCAGGGGGGCATGCTCGACAAGTACATCGGCGACGCGGTGATGGCGGTATTTGGCGCCCCCCTGGAGATGGCGGACCACACGGCGGCGATGTGCCGGGTGGCGCTAGAGATGCAGGCCACCTTGGCAGAGAAGCGGGCCGACTGGGTGGCGCGGGGTCTGCCGGGCCTTGAGATTGGCATTGGGCTGAACGCCGGGCCCATGTCCGTGGGCAACATGGGATCGGAAATGCGCTTTGACTACACGGTGATGGGCGATGCCGTCAATCTGGCGTCGCGGCTTGAAGGCCTGACCAAAGAGTACCGCTGTGCCATTTTGTGCGGTCCGCGCGTGCCCGAACTGGCAGGTGATGCCTTTGTTTTCAGAGAGATCGACTACGTCAGGGTCAAGGGTCGCGGCGGCGCCCTGCGGGTCTACGAG
>CAIXGW010000334.1 GCA_903919145.1 uncultured Myxococcales bacterium | reverse complement strand
GGCAAGGCGGCGGCCACGGCCCAGGCCAGGTAGACGGCACAGGCCAGCGTCAGCAGCGCAGGTTCCAGGCGCCGCTCGTACCAGCGCAGCCACGCCGGGTCGTGGGGCGCCGCCGCCGCCAGGGCCTGCTGGGCCGAGCGGAGCAGCGCGGCCGAATGCTGGGGATCCAAAGCCAGCTCAGGTAGTTGCCCAAGGGCCTGGTCCAGCTCGGCGTCGCCCAGGGCGGTGGGGTGGAGGTCGGGCGGTGGCGTAGTCATGGCAGCTCCTCGCCCAAGGCGGCGCGCAGCTGGGCGCGACCGCGGCTCAGGCGTTTGCGCAGGGTCGCTGGCTCGATCCCCAGCACTTGCGCAGCTTGTTCGGCGGGTACGCCGTCGACGCACACCAGCAGCAGTGCTTCGCGGTAGGCGTCGGCCAGGCCCAGCAGCGCGGCCTCCAGGCGGCGGTTGTCGTCGCGGGCCACGGTCAGCGTCCAGGGCGTCGGCGCCGGCGCCTCAAAGTCGGCGTGCAGCAAGGGCAAGCGCCGCAGCCAGCCCACCCGCTTGCGCAGGTCGCTGCGGTACAGGTTGCGGGCGACGGTGTAGAGCCACGGCAGCAGCGGCGTCTCTGCGGCCAGCTGCGCGGCGTGGCGGCCCAGGCGCACAAAGGTCTCTTGCAGCAGGTCCTCTGCCAGCTCTGGCTGGCGGCACAGGCGCAGCAAAAAGCTGTGGATCCGCTGATGGTACTGCGACCACACCGCGGCCATCGCCCGGGCGTCGCCGCGGCGCAGCCCTGCGACCAGCGCGGCATCGGCGGGGCCCGCCTCCGCGGCGGCGGGCCATGGCTGCGCCAGCCGCAGGTGGCGAGGAGGCGCGGGTTGTGCAGAGGGCAGGTCCATATCCCTATCACGCCTGAGCCGCAGCTTTGTGACAAGGGGCGGTGGCCCAGCGTGCGCTGCAGCGCGGCCCTGGTTGGGGCGCGAGGGGCGGGCTGGGGCCAAGCCCCCCATCGCCAGCCCACCGGTCACAATTGCGTCCGCGGCGCGTCAAGCGCTGCAAGGCCTACCTCTTCAGGGCCTGGATGGAGCACCCGCCATGTTGGACCTCTTTCGCGCCGGTGGCGCCCCCATGTTCTTTGTGGTCATCTTTGGCTTGCTGGCGCTGGTCAGCGCGGCCCTGTTTGTCTGGCGGCCCAGCGAAGCCCGCCTGCGGCCGCTGCAGGCCTTGGACCGCGCGACCCTCTACTCGGCTTTGGCGGGCGTCGTCGCTGGCTTGGCCGCGGTGGGCTACCACGTACCGCAGAATCCGGCGTGGGCCAAGTCGCCGGACCTCGCCCTGATTGTGATGACGGGCGTGGCCGAGTCGCTGTCGGCGCCGATCTTTGGGTTCACCTTCTTGGCGCTGTCGGCGATGCTGCAGTCGGTCGGGCTTCGCCGCTTGGGGCGGCTGGGCTGAACCGGGCTGGTCGGGCGGGTCTGGGTCGCGGCCTCTTGCTTGGCTGGCCCTTGATGCTGTGCCTGGCCAGCCGCACCGTAGCCCGCCCAGCAACCTACGGCACAAGCCGCTGATGCCCCAGGCGAACTTGCATCTTGGGGTGGCGGGCGGCCAGCTCGCGCAGCGCGTTGAGGCTGCGGCGGTTGGCGTCGCGGTCGGCGGTAAAGCTGCCAGGGGGCACGCCGTTTTGCCAGCCCCAGGCGGTGTGACAGGTGTCGCCGGTCAGCAGGATCGGCCCGGTTGGGGTGCGCGCCAGGTAGGCCGTGCTGCCGGGGGTGTGGCCCGGAGTCGCCAGCGCCCACAGCGAGCCGTCGCCAAACACGTCGACCACCGCCAGCCTCCCGTCGGCGGCGGCTGCAAACGGCCACTCATATGACACAAGGGGGTGCAGTGTCGGACGGAGGCAGCCTGGCCCGCGCCGCGTTGCGGCCGCGCTGCCAGGACGCGCCCTATCGCCCGGCTTGCCAGCCGGTCGACCGAGCCCTCGGGCGCGCCGCGGCTGGGAAGCTTTGGGTTTAAGAGGTTGCAGAAGCCGCGCGACGCCCGGGGCTCGGCCCTGCGGGTCACGGTCGCTTGCCCGGGGGCCGGCGGGACGTTACCTTACTGCACCGGCACTTCCACGGTCATCGGTTCGCTCACCGGCGGCGCGTCATTGCCCAACTCGTTGGTGACGTCGCGGCCCCAGCAGCGCAAGCCTCCGTCTTGCAGGGCCACGCAGGTGTGGCCCCAGCCCATGGCGACGGCTGCGGCCGGGCCGAGGCCGGCGACCTTGAGGGGCACCGCCGTGGCCGTCACCGCTTCGCCCAAGCCCAGTTCGCCGGAATCGCCAAAGCCGAAACACCAGACGGCTCCTGAGTTATCTATGGCGCAGGTGTGTTGAACGGGCGCATTGCCGGCCGTCGCCAGGGTAGTCACTGGCGGCAGTCCTTGGACTGTGACCGGTCCGCTTGGTGCGTACCCAACAGGCGCGGGGAGCATGCCCCAGCACAGGACCTTGCCGTCTTGGGTGACCGCGCAGGCGGCGTCTTGGCGACAGTGCACCGACTTGACGCCGCTGAGCCCAGCAATCGGCTTGGGGTCCGTGGAATTCTGCAGCCAGAGGCTGCCGTTGCCCCAGCACCACACCTCGCCGCCGGCAACCACGACACAGCCAAAGTCGTTGCCTGCGCAGCCGCTGAGAGCCGGTGGCATTGGCGCGGTGAGCTGCGGCGGCCAGACCGGCACGCCTGTGGGCAGCCCGGCGCCCAAGTCAGCGGCGTGGGCGGTGTTGTCGCCCCAGCAGCGCAGGTGGCCCTGGCCATCAATGGCGCACCACCTGTAGTGAGCAAAGCCCTTACCAGCAAACACCGCGGCAATATCCTTGCCGGCATCGGGCAATTGGCAAGGCGCGCTGAGGCAGTCGACTGGGCCCACCTTCTTGGTGCCAAAAAGGAAATCCGCCTCGCCGCGACAGGTCAACACGCCAAGGCCATTGACCCCACAGACGCTGCGGACCAGCGCGTCGCCAATGGTCACCCCTGGCAGGCCGTTGTATAGGGTGGGGACCGCGCCTTCGAGCCATTCCATCCCAAGCACAGAGATGGGCACCATGCCCCAGCACCAGAGCTTTCCTTGAGAATCCGTGGCGCAGTAGCCACCGTCGCCGCCGTACAGCGCTTTGGCATCGGCGAAACCGTTGACAACGCCCGGGGTCCACTGGTTGAGCATGCCGGTACAGCACATCTCACCCCAGCAGCGCACAGTTCCGTTGGGCGCTAGGGCACACTGCATCCCGCCCTGGCCTGTCAGCTGCACGGTTCCCGCCAGACTGCTGACTTCTACCGCCCCAGCCTGATAGGGAAAGCCGTTGCCCACAGCAGTGCTGGGCAGTTGGTTCCAGCACAGCACCGTGCCGTCGGCCCGCCAGCCGCAATCGCCGCTCATCCCCACGATGCCGCTGGCGCCTGGCAGTGCGGTCCATTCAGGGCAGTTTTGGGGTTCGCAGCCAGAGGGTGGAGGCGAGAGGCGATGGTAGCCTCGCAGCCACAGCTGGCCCTGGGTGTCCAAGCCGACCCGACGGCCATTCCAGCCACTCACAAAGCTCGCAAACTTCTTTTGAGAGACCAACTGACCGAGCCCTGCGGGCCCCGCCGTACAGGCCATCAAGAAGTCGGTCCCCAGCCAGCACAACCCGTTGCCGTCAAAGCCGATCTGCCGCGCTCCGCTGATGCCGGCCACCGCAGTGAAGGCGAGCTTCGACGACGAGTCGAGCCCAAGGCAGCCCGCGGTGCCGTCCGTGTTGCGCGCACAGACTGACCACGGGGTCATGGCGAACTGCGCCACCGGTTTGGTGACAGCGATGGCGATGGGCAAATGCGCAGCGCCGAGGCCAATTTCTCCCGGCGCTTGGCCCCAGCACCACACTTGGCCGGAGTGCGAAACGGCACAGGAGGAGTCCCAGTCGGCGGTGACGGCAGCGATGTCGCTCAGCTTAGGCACCAACTTGGGCTGCCAGCGGCTGGTCGTGGTGCCATCGCCCAGCTGCCCCGCCGTATTGCGGCCCCAACAGGCCACGCGGCCCTGCGAGGTCACGCCACATGCATGGCTGTACCCGGCTGAAACACTGAGCCATTTGGCAGAGGTGGTGCCGGGGAGGTCGGCGGCGACATCTATTGTCGCGTCGGCCGTGCCAGTACCGCTCTCGACCGCGGGGGTTGGCCTGCAGCTGGCCAAGGCGGCGACCGCGAAAACTATCCAGGCCGAGCGCTGGTTGGTCACGATGCCCCCCTGTCGATAGCGCCACCTGGCGGCTGTCATTCCCTGCAGCCAGCGAGTGTAAGTTGCGGCCATGGCGGGAGCAAGGACAAATTGCGCTGCTTGTTGTGCAGGTTCGCGCGAGCACGGCGGCCATTTCGCGCTGCCACCGCTTCCGAAGGATCCCAACGTCAGTACACGGTGCAAGTGCGATACACCTTACATCCCGAAAACTTCCCTATGTCCAGGGGGGTGAACATGGGCCAAGTGCAGAGCGACCAACCGCTACAGCCGCCCCCGCCGCCCCGCCAACCCTACCGCCACCACCATCAGCAGCAGCCCTATCACCGCAGCCGCGGCCCCGGAAACCCGCCCAGCCCCGCAGCCCTCCACCTCTGAGCCAGCCACCTTAATCGCCGCCGCGGCCGGCGGTTTCGGCAACCCGCACAGGCTGCCCTTGACCACCTGCCCTGGCTTGCACACATAGATGTCCAGAGTAATTTGCGCACTGTGGCCGGCCAGGTCCACGGCAGACAGCCGCGCCTTGTACGCGCCCGGCTCCGCCATGAGCCGCTTCCACTTCAGCGCAAAATGCCTGGCCAGCTTAGGCCACTGCTGCGCGGCTAGCGGCGCGGTGCTGGTCGTCGCGCTATCCCGCAGCTCAAGTCCAATCGAAGCCAAGCGGGCGCGGTCAAAAACATCAGCCTGCACCTCAATTTCCGTGCCTGGCAGCACCGCACAGGCCGGCGCGTACTTCACATTCTCAAACCACGCCGGCGATTGATCGACCACGGTGATGCCATCGGACCACGTCTCCGCAGAAAACGACGCATCCGGCCCCACCGACGCATAGCTCGCCACCGCGCAGCGATAATTCATCAAGAAGAAGTTCGGGGTGACGTATCATTTCGAGTACATTCAGCGGCTTCTGGCCAGGATGCGGTTTTCCATCCAGCGCCCCCGCAAGCGTTTGGCCCGCGCCGACGCCGAGGCCCAGCGCGCCTGGGCCGAAGAGCGCCTGCCCGAGATCAAAAAAACCCCAAGAGTGCCGAGGGGTAGTCCTGTTCGAAGACGAAGTCAGCTTCTGGCAGGACGGCACGCTTCACCGCACCTGGGCGCCAGTCGGCCAACAGCCAGTGGTGGACACCTACGGCAAG
>CAIXGW010000333.1 GCA_903919145.1 uncultured Myxococcales bacterium | reverse complement strand
GAAGCGCCCGTGCCGCCCACATGCCCTGAAATCAAGATGATATCGGCCTTGGCCTTGGCCACCCCTGCCGCAATCGTGCCAATGCCTGAGCGGGCCACCAGCTTGACGCAGACCTTGGCTTCGGGGTTGATCTGCTTGAGATCATAGATGAGCTGCGCCAGGTCCTCGATGGAGTAGATGTCGTGGTGCGGCGGCGGCGAGATCAGCGGCACTCCCACGGTGGCGTGGCGCAAGCGGGCAATCATCTCGGTCACCTTGAAGCCAGGCAGCTGACCGCCCTCTCCCGGCTTGGCCCCCTGGGCGACCTTGATCTCGATCTCTTTGCACTGGTTGAGGTATTCGGCGGTGACCCCAAAACGCCCCGAGGCAATCTGCTTGATGGCCGAGTTGGGGTTGTCTCCGCCCGGCTTGGGCTTGAAGCGCGCCGGATCCTCGCCGCCTTCGCCGGAGTCAGAGCGGGCGCCGATGCGGTTCATGGCGATGTTGAGCGTCTCGTGCGCTTCTGCAGACAGGGCGCCCAGCGACATGCCGGGGGTGATAAACCGCTTGCGAATCGCCGTAATGGACTCACCTTGCTCGACATCGATGGGCTGCACGTGGTCCAGGCGGAAGTCCAGCAAGTCGCGCAAGGTGGTGGGGGGCAGCTGCCGGGTCCGCTCGGCATAGAGCTTGTAGGTCTGGTAATTCTCTGTGGCGACAGCGGTTTGCAGCAGGTGGATGGTCTCTGCCTCCCAGCTGTGGGCCTCGCCGCCGCTGCGCCAGCGATAGAAGCCGCCGACCTGCGGCGCGGAGCGATGGCCATAGGCACGGGCGTGGCGGGCCAGCACCTGCTGCTGCAGCCCCTGTAGACCGATGCCAGAGACGCGGCTGGGCATCCCGGGAAAATACTCGGCCACCAAGGTGCGAGACAGGCCCAGCGCCTCAAACTGCGCGCCACCGCGGTAGCTGGCCAGCACCGAAATCCCCAGCTTGGCCAGGATCTTCAGCAGGCCGTCTTCCATGGCCTTCTTGTAGCTCTGCCAGCAGCTGGCCGCATCGCGATCGCCAAACAAGCCGCGCAGCCGCCGCGCTTCAATCAGGTCCTGGGCCAGCCACAGGTGCGCCGTGGTGGCACCCACGCCCAAAAGCACTGCCAGCGCATGGACATCTAGCGCATCGCCGGTCTCGACGTGGATCGAGGCAAAGGTGCGCAGCTGCCGGCGCAGCAAATGGGTATGCACGGCCCCCACGGCCAGAATCATCGGGATCGGCGCCCGGTCTGGGCTGGCCAGGCGGTCCGACAGAAAAAGGTTGACCTTTTCTTGGCCCACCGCCTCTTCAGCCTGGCGCCGGATCCGCTCTAGCGCCTGGGCCAAGGCCTGGGGCTGCGCTGCTTGGCCTGGGCTCGCGGCAAAAGTGCAGTCCAGGTCCACCGCGCTGGGGTCCAGATGGCGGCGCAGGGTCTGGTGCTCGTGGCGAGACACCAGCGGCGACTCCAGCAGCAGCAGATGGCATTGCTCTGGAGTTTCTTCTAGGATATTGCGCAGATTGCCTATGCGCGTTCGCAGCGACATCGCCCGCCGCTCGCGGATGGGGTCGATGGGCGGGTTGGTCACCTGGGCAAAATTCTGGCGGAAAAAGTGGTGCAGCGGCCGCTCGGCGTTAGAGAGCACGGCCAGCGGCGTGTCGTCGCCCATCGAGCCAATCGCCTCTTTGGCGTGCTCGACCATGGGCTGCAGCAGCAGCTCCAGATCCTCGCGCGAGTGACCGAAAAGGGCGGTCCGATGGTCCAATTCTTTCTGCGCTGCAGCCAGTTGTTCAGCGGTCTTGGCAGGCGCTGGCTCCGGCTCGGCGGCGACGGCGGCAATCGACCCAATCTTGGCGATTTGCTTGATCCACGTGCCGTAGGGCTGTTGTTCAGCCAGAAATTGCTTGATCTCGGTGTCGCGGTAGAACTGGCCGTTTTGCAGGTCCACGGCGATCATCTGGCCCGGCCCCAGCTGGCCCTTGGCGGTCACGCGGCTGTCTTCCAGCGCGACCATCCCCGACTCCGAGCCCGCAAACAGCAGGCCGTCATTGGTCAAGCTCCAGCGCAGCGGCCGCAGCCCATTGCGGTCCAGGCCGGCGACCACCCACCGCCCGCCAAAGGCACACAGCGCCGCCGGGCCGTCCCAAGGCTCAATGACCGCGTTGCAGTAGGCGTACAGGTCCTTGAGCGCGGGCGGCATGGGCGAGTCGGGATGCCACGCTTCGGGCATCAGCAGCGCCTTGACCTGGGGCAGGTGGCGCCCGGCGCGGGTCATCAGCTCGACCACCGCGTCCAGCGCCGCAGAGTCTGACGATCCTGGCGGAACCACGGGCACGACATCGGCAAT
>CAIXGW010000332.1 GCA_903919145.1 uncultured Myxococcales bacterium | reverse complement strand
GTCAGCTGTTCGTCCTGACCCAGGCGCGCCTCAACCCGGGCGATTCGCTTGGATACCGTGCTGCAAGTAGCCCCAAACGCGTTGGCAATGCGCGCGTGCGAAATTCCGCAGCCGCGGCTAAGCCACCACGCTGCCAGCCAATTCGCAGGATTGCCGTGGCGCCCAACTGGCGCGGTGATGACCTGCTCTACGGGCAGACCGCAAACTTGACTAACCGCATCAAGGGCGTCCGGCAGCGAAAGAAACGGCTCGTGCAAATCAGGAACCGCCACGGGAGCGGTACTGTTGGGCGCCCACAACTTTGCGCCATCAAAGTCGTCAGGTGGCTCTTCTTGACCACCCCGTATGCGGTTGTAATACGCGAGGTACGCAACCCCGCTGCCAAATATGCCTTGCAATTCATTGGTTTCCAGCCACACGGGCGGCGCTGTCAAACCCAGGTAAGCGCCATGGCTGGTCCAGTGGATCGCGTCCGCCTCGGCAAAACCCGCCCGCTCTGGATTGAGGTGCAGGTACACCAGCAGGTGACGCCAGTAGGCCTCAGTTCCGACCAACCGGTTGTGATAGCGGCCCCGGAACAGCGGGCCATCCCAGCTATGCAACCGATTGAGGCGTTGCGAATAGCTCCCGCCGAGGTGGCGCATCGCGCGCGGCAGGTCGCCCGTCACCGACTCGAGCATCAGGTGGTAGTGGTTGGGCATCAGCGCAAAACCGTGCACGCGGACGCCGAAGCGTGCGGGAAACTCGCTCAAAACATCAAGAAACAGGGCGCGCGACTCGTCGTCGAGAAAGATGGGCTCGCGGCGGGCACCGCGGTTCATGACATGGTGGCGGGCGCCGGCGAAGTCAAGTCTGGGGAAGCGCATGGGCTCGAGGATACCGCCAAAGACGGAAAGGGGAAAGAGGACGTACCTGACCCCGCTCTACTGCAGCGCCCGCCGGAGCTGGCCTTCGACGCCAAATTCCGCTTGGCCCCAGCGGGTTTTCCAAGCCTTGAGCCAAGCCGGCGGCGCGCCCAGGTCGCGGGCGGTGCGCAGCGCCTCGGCGCGGCTGTGACCACCGGCGCTGGGATCCTCAACAACTTGCCGCAGCGCCGCCAGCAGCGGCCGCAGGTCGGCAAAGGTCACGCGGGCGCGCCAGCTGGCCAGGGGATCCCCCGGTCCTGGCGGCTGGGCCAGCGGCTTGGCGCACGCCAGGGCCTGCAGCCACCGCCAAGACGGCCGCTGGTCGCCGCGCGGCTGGCGCTGCAGCTCGGCCAGCACCAGGGCGTAGCCGGCGGGGTCCGCGGTGTCATAGGCCGGGGCGCGGCACCACGACTGCAGGGCCCCGGCCACACAGTGCTCTGCTACCTGGTCCGACAGCGCAGCGCCGCTCAGCAAAGGGCCCACCGCGGCCGGGCAGGCCAAACCGGCGGCGACGCACAGCACGCCCTGCTCTGGCTCTTCGGCGGCTGTTACCGCGGCTGCCAGCTGCGCACAGGCGCTGGCCAGCCGCGCCGGCGCCAGCTGCCCCTTGGCCAGGGCCAGCGACTCTGCCCACTGCGCCGCCGCTTCGGCGCGCATCACCAGCTGCCCAGGGCCGTTGGCGCGCTGCCACCACCAGCTGGCCCACTGCGCCAGATCCGCGCGCTGGCAGGGCTTTTCGCCCCAGCCGGCGCCGCAGTCTGCCGACCCTGTTCCTGCCCCTGACCCTACCCCTACCCCTGACCCTGACCCTGACCCTGACCCTGACCCTGCCGCCACCGCAGCCAGCAGGGCCTGGGGCTGGGCGCGGCCCGCGTGCAGGACCAAACGAATCTGGGCGCGGGCCACCAGCGGCTCGGTCTCGGCCTCGATGGACTGCAGCAGCGGCTCCAGGCTGACCGCCAGGTCGGCAACGGCCAATTGCCCAGCCAGCATGCGCACCACCGGGCTGGGATGGCGCAGGTGCGGCCGCGCCACCTGGGCAAAATGGCTGGCCAGGTTGGCCTGGGGGGCCACCCGCCGGCGCGCGGTGGCAAAGCGCTGGTACTCTGGGCAGCTGGGCTCCACATCCCACTCGCCCAGCCCACACGCCGCGGTGGCGCGCAGGTAGAACGGCAACAGCGCGGCGTCTATCAGGGTTCCGCCCTCGACGGCCGCCTGCAGAGCTCCAGGGGTGGGGTCGGCGGGCGCTGCCGCGGCCGGGCCGCCAGCAGGCGTGGGCGCGGCGACGGCCAGCGGCGGCGCAGGGCTTGCGGCGTCCACGGCCGGCGACCTGGGCGGCAGCGGGGCGGGTTTGGCGCACCCCGGTAGCGTCAGCGCAACAGCCAGCGCCAGTACCGAAGCCAGCAGCGTAGCCAGGGCCTGCGCCGCCCGCGACCGTGCCCCTGCGACCTTGCCAGCCATCACCGGCAAATCCCAACCGCGATCAAGGACTTGCCTACAGGGGGCACCACCCTGCTCTCCAGCCAGCGGGTCAGCGGCACGCCAAAGCGGTCGTACAGCTGGGCGCCGCGCTCGTCAAAGCGCTGCTGGCGCAGGATCCGCCCCGCCGCCAGCCACGGCGCCATCCCCAGCAGGTCAAAAGAGCGGCAGAGCGCCACTTCAAAGCCGGCGTCGGCCATCTTGCTCTGCAGCTCGGCCTTTTCGTAGCGGCGCACGTGGTGGACCAGGGCGTCCAGGCTGCCATAGAGCCACTGGTGCGCCGGCACAAACAGCAGCACCGCCCCGCCGGGCCGCACCAGCTGGTGCAGCTGCCGCAGGACCGCGCGGTCGTCTTCGATGTGCTCCAGCACGTTGACCATCAGGGCGGCGTCAAACGGCTTGGCGGTCAGCTCGGCGGGTACCGCGTGCAAAAGCTCAGCGCTGGTGCGGACCTTGGCATGGTGCCCCAGCCGTGCCGCCAGCTTGGCGTGCAGGTTGACGGCCGGCTCGACCAGCAGCGCCTCATCGACGCGGTCGAGATAGCGCGCCGAGACATTGCCAATCCCCGCGCCCACCTCAATGACGCGGCCGTGCAGCCAGGGCTCAAAAGTGTCCAGGATCCAGCCGGTGTAGCGCGCCAGGTCCCCCAGCGCCTCCAGATCCTGGCCTTCATAGTGGGTGGGGTCTTGGGTAACTGCCATCTAGCCTTTGACTCCACCGGCCGTCAGACCGCCCACCAGGTGCTTTTGCAGCGCGTAGAACAGGGCCATCACCGGCAGCGAGGCGATCAGCGAACTCGCGGCAAACAGCGACCACTGCACGTCTTTTTCGCCCACGTAGTTGCGGATCATCACCGGCAGCGTGTAGGCCGCTTCTCGCGACAAGAAGGTGTAGGCCAGCACAAATTCGTTCCACGCCGCCATAAAGCTGAACAGCGCCGTCACCGCAATCGCCGGGGCCGAAAGCGGCAGGATGATGCGCAAGAAGATCTGCAGGCGGGTGGCACCGTCGATGAGCGCCGACTCCTCGATTTCTTTGGGCAACGTGTCAAAGTAGCCCTTGAGCGTCCAGGTGCAGAACGGAATCGTGGTGGTCGAGTACACCAGCGTCAGGCCCAGCATCGAGTCCAGCAACCCCAGCTTCTGAATCAGCACGTACAGCGGAATCAGCGTCAGGATCCCGGGAAACATCTGGGTGGCCAAAAAGGCCAGCAGGCCGACGCGCCGCCCCGGAAACTCAAAGCGGGCAAAGCCATAGGCCGCCGCGCAGGCCAGCGAAATGCCAAGCACGGTAGTGGCCGCAGAAACCACCAGCGAATTGAACAGCTGCCGGCCAAACAGCCAGCCGCCCTGGGCATCGCTGTGGCCAATCACGGTGCGGAAGGCGTCCAGGCTGAACTGCTCTGGCCACGGCCACGCCGACGAGGTCACCCCCGCCGTGCCAGACAGCGCCAGCTTGATGACATACAACACCGGATAAAGCGTCAGGATGGTCACCGGCACCATCAGCAGGTGCGGCAGCCACGCTTTCAGGCCGGTGGGCGCGAGGCTGGTGGGAGCTTGGGCGCTCATGCGTTTACCGCCTCTGTGGCTTTGGTCTTGCGGTTGGTCATCACGGTATAGCCCAGCAGAATCGCAAAGATCAGCACGCTGTAGGCTGCGGCAAGGCCGGTGCGGCGCAACACGGTAAAGGTGTAGTAGGCCTCTGTGATCAGGATGTCGGTCTGGTGATCCGGGCCGCCGCCGCTGACCAGGTAGATGACGTTGAAGGCGTTGAAAGTCCAGATGGTGCCCAGGATGATGGCCGGAAACAGCGCGGGGCGCAGCAGCGGCAGGGTAACGTGGCGAAACTTCTGCCAAGAGGTCGCACCGTCGATGTCAGCGGCTTCGTACAGCTCTGACGGGATGCTCTGCAGCGCCCCCAGAGAGATCACCATCATAAACGGAAAGCCCAGCCAGACGTTGGTGGCCAGGTTGGCGGCAAAGTTGCTCCACACGTCGTTGCCCAGCCAGTCTACCTTGGCTATCCGCAGCGCCGAGAGCATGGCGTTGATGGGGCCAAACTGGGTGTTGAACAGCCACTTCCAGGTCAGCGCGGTGATGTAGCTTGGCACGGCCCAGGGCAGCACCAGCAGCACGCGGTAGATGGCTTTGCCCTTGAGATGAGGGCGGTTGAGCACCAAAGCCAGCGCCAAACCCAAGGTGACGTGAAAGGCCACGTTGATGGCCGTCCAGCCGGTGGTCATGGCCAGGGTGCGAAAGAAGTGGGTGCTGCTGTGCTCATCAAAGATCGAGGTCAGGACTTCGACGTAGTGGCTGACGCCGACAAAGCGCCCCTCTCCATCGACAAAGCTGAGGCCCACGCCCACGGCAAAGGGGATAAAAATCAGCAGCCCAGTGGCCAGCACTGCCGGGCCCACATAGGCGTAGGGCGTGGGGTCGCGGCGCAGGGCCTGCCAGACCCGGCCGTGGTCATCGGTAAATGCGCCCAGCCCCAGGGAAATCAGCAAGCCGACAGCCAGCAGCCACAGGTGCGCCAGCGGCGACCCCACCAGCGTCACAGCGGTATGCGGCACCAGCCAGTCGGCCGACAGGACCTCTACACCCGCCGGAGGAGCTGCCGGCAGCGCGGGCAGCAGCAGCCACGCCAGCAGCACCAGCAGCACCTGGACGGCCGCATCGCTGTAGCGGTTTCGCACGCCAGCGCGGCGACCCGCCTCGGCCAGGACGCCAGCCAGCAGCGCCGCCAGGGCCACCAGCCACCAGGGGGCCTGATGGGCCGGCATGGGCGCCAGAATCGCCCCGCCGACGCCTGACAACTCCTTGCTCCCCTTGGCAGATCGCAGCGGCGCCGCCACCACCAGCTGGTCGCCGTCCAGCAGCTTGAACATCCGGTCGGCCTGCAGCTGCTCGCCCGCTTGCAGCACGCGGGTGCCCTCGGCCGTGACGGTCTTGGCGTGGTCCTGCACCAGCTGAGCCTGGTCTTTGGCCGGCTCGCCATGGGTAAACGCCGTGCCGCGGGCGATGCCAAACTCGTCAGCCCCGCCTTCGGTCAGCACAAACACCCGCTCGACGGCGGGCTTGCGCTGAGCCTCCAGCTCTTGAAGCCGCTGGGTGCGCCGCGCCGGATCGCTCTCTGTGGCCGCCTGGGCCACCCCATCGGCCAGCGCCGCCGCCCCGACCCGCCGCGCGTGCGCCGCCCGATCGCCCAGCAGCGCGCCGTTGCCGGCCACCAGCGCCAGCGCCACCAGCGCCGCCGTCAGCGCTGCCGCCAGGGCCCGCGCCCAGGGATCAGGAGGCAGAATCGGTTGTTGCAGAGCCATCAGTTCACCTGGTACAGCGGGTCGCTAACGCGGCTACTTGGCCATCTTGCCGATGTCTTCTTCGGCGCGGCGCTGAGCCTCGCCAAGCACTTCGGCGCTCTTGCCGTCGCCGTACACGCCCTTTTGCAGCGCGGCGTTGTAGGGATTCCACACGGCCGACATCTCTGCCGAGCTGGGCATGGGCACCGACACCTCGGCCTGACCGCGAAAGATTTTGACCACCGGGTCGTCGGCCCACTTGGGCAGCTCATAGGCCTTGATGTTGGCGACCATCTGCTTGCCCACGGAGATGCGGGTCAGGGCGGCTTCATCGCTGGTCAGGTAATCCATGATGCGCAGCGCCGACTTGGCCGCGGTCGACTTGGCCGACAGCAGCAGCGCCTCGGAGCCCAAGAAGGGCTTCATGGGCTTGCCGGGCTCTACCTCTGGCAGCATCGCCACGGCCCACTCTACGGGCTGCTGGCCCGGCTCTGGCGTCAGCTCGCCAATAAACCACGGACCTTGAAACACAAACGGCACCTTGCTGTCTTTGAACATCGCCGTCAGGGCAAAACCGCTGACCGCGCCTTGCGGCAGGATCTTGTGGGTCTTGTAGAGGTCGCGGGCCAGATCCACGGCCTTTTGCGCTTCTGGCGAGTCGATCAGCACCTTCTTGGCGACGTCATCAAACACAGCCCCGCCCAATCCCAGAAGAATCGGCGCGTGAAAGTACAGGTTAGAGGCCTCATAGGCCAGGCCAAAGGCATCGGCATCGGGCTTGGTAAAGCCCTTGGCGACCTCGACCAGCTGGCCCAGGGTCTTGGGCGGCGCCTGGACCATCTTCTTGTTGTAGAACAGCACCAGGGTCTTGTAGGCCATGGGCAGGCCGTAGATCGCCTTGTCATGCACCAGCGGCTTGATGGTCTGCGGCATAAAGCGCTTGAGGCGCTCTGGCGTGGCAAACTCGCCCAGGGGCTGAATCAGGCCGGCGCGGGCCCACAGGCCAATCTTGTCGTGGGCAAAGATGATGAGATCCGGGCCATTGCCGTTGGGGACGGCGACCTGGAACTTGTCGATGATGGCATCCGGCGGCACCGCCAGGGCGTTGACCTGCAGGTTGGGGTGGTTCTTGTTCCAGTGGCTGATGAGGTCGTCTAGCGCCTGGCGCTCGGCGTCGCGGTAGCCGTGCCAAATCGTGACGGTGCGCGGCGGGCCCTGGTCCTCTTCGGCGACCGTGGGGCTGGCGGCGGCGGCGGGCTGCGCGGCTCCTTCGGCGGGCTTGGCCTCTGCCTTCGGCGCGGCGGCGGCAGCAGCAGCCGGATCAGCGGGGGCAGGCGACTTGCCACAGCCCAAGGCCAAAGCGGCGGCGGCAACAAGCAAAGACAGGCGGAGGGCGGCTTTCATGCTAACTCCAGGCAGAGACTGCGGTACTTGGGGGCGCTACTGAGGGGCGGTACTGAGGGGCGGTACTTGGGGGCGGTACCGTGGGGCGGTACCTGGGTCTTGGCTAGGGGTGTCCTGGGCCGGCCAGGCGCGTCCCGTCGGCGGCAAACAGCAGCAGGCGCTCGCGGTCGATGTGCAGGGCCACCCGCTGGCCATCGCTGACCGGCACGGCGGGCTCGCAGCGCAGGATGCAGGCTGACTCGCGGCGGTGGCGGGTCGAGCCATCGCGGCCGGCGTACAGGTCCTGACCAGGGGGACCCGCGGGCAACTCCAGCTCGCCAAAGACAAAAGTCTCAGCTCCCAGGGGCTCGGTCACGTCCACGGCCATCAGCGCGTCCACCTGCGGATCGCTGTCGCTGACTACCCGCCAATCCTGGGGGCGCACGCCGACGGTCAGCTGCTCGGGCAGGCCGCCGGCAGGGGGACCCTCTGGCAAGTACCTAGCAACGTCAGCGGAATTCAGGGTCACGTTGAGGCCAGAGCCCACCAGCCGCGCGCCGCCATCGGGCAGCGGCTGCGCCACCACCGGCAGCAGGTTCATCGCCGGCGAGCCAATGAAGGTGGCCACGTAGGTGTTGGCCGGGCGGTTGTAGATTTCTTGAGGCGGTGCGCACTGTTGCAGCACGCCCTCGTGCATGACGGCGATGCGGTCGGCCAGGGTCATCGCCTCTACCTGGTCATGGGTGACGTAGAGGATGGTCGTGCCCAAGCGCTTGTGCAGCCTGGCGATCTCCAGGCGCATCTGCACGCGCAGCTTGGCGTCCAGGTTGCTTAGCGGCTCGTCAAACAGAAAGACCGACGGCTGGCGCACCACCGCCCGGCCCATGGCCACCCGCTGCCGCTGTCCGCCAGATAGGGCCGCCGGCTTGCGCTGCAAGTACTCAACGAGGCCCAGCATCTTGGCCGCTTCTTGGACGCGCTTTTCGATCTCGGCTGCTGGCACGCCGCGCAGGGTCAGGCCAAAAGCCAAGTTCTGGTACACCGTCATGTGGGGGTACAGAGCATAACTCTGGAACACCATGGCGATATCGCGGTCGCGCGGCGCCACATCGTTGACCCGGCGCTCGCCAATGAACAGGTCGCCGGCGCTGATCGCCTCGAGACCGGCAACCATGCGCAAAGTCGTAGACTTGCCACAGCCAGAGGCGCCGACCAGCACCAGGAATTCGCCGTCGGCTACGTCGAGGTTGAGGCGGCGCACCACCCGCACATCGCCGTACGCCTTTTCAATGTCAGTAAGCAGCACTCGGGCCACGGGTTGCCTCCCCCAGAGGTCTGCGTTGCAGGCACCAACCATAACTTGCCGAAATTCAAGGGATCGGAGCCGGTGTGTCCGCATCGGCACACTCGGCGACCGACCTAACAGCAAGACGACCGATCAAAAACAAAGTTCTGATCGGTGCTTCGTTGTACACCCAAAGGCCCGCTGGCGTCACGGCCTGTTGCCCGGGAAAACGCCTGCGTGCAGACTGAGCTGTGACAAACCGCCCCCAGCCCCGGAGCCCCATGCCGCACACCCCGCTCATTTCCGCCGAAGAAGCGCCGCCAGAGCTGACCGCGCGCGCCCTGATCCTGGGCACCGTGCTGGGGATGGTGTTTGGCGCCAGCTCTCTGTACCTGGTGCTCAAGGTGGGGCTGACGGTCTCTGCCTCGATCCCTGTCGCCGTGATTTCGCTGACTTTGTTCAAGCTGGTCAAACGCTTTGGCATCCGCGACGCCCACGTGCTGGAGCACAACATCGTGCAAACCGCGGGATCGGCGGGCGAGTCCATCGCCTTTGGCGTGGGTGTGACCATGCCGGCGATCCTGATCCTGGGCTTTGACCTGGAGCTGACCCGGGTGGCGCTGGTGGCGGTGCTGGGCGGCCTGCTGGGCATCCTGATGATGATTCCGCTGCGGCGCGCGCTGATCGTCCAGCAACACGGCATCTTGAAGTACCCAGAGGGCACGGCGTGCGCCGAAGTGCTCAAAGCGGGCACCGGCGGCGACGCAACTGGCGGCCAAGCCCAGACCATCTTTGGCGGTTTTGCCATTGGCCTGCTGTACAAGGTGGCGATGTCGGCGCTGAAGGGCTGGAAAGACACGCCCACCTGGACCTTTGGCCCGCCGCTGAACAAGGGCCAGATCGGCATTGAGGTGGCGCCAGAATTGCTGGGCGTGGGCTACATCATTGGCCACAAGGTCGCGCTGACCATGGCCGGCGGCGGCGTGTTGGCCTACCTGGTGCTGATTCCGATGATCGAGTACTTCGGCTCGGCGGCCCCTTTGGCCATCGCCCCGGGCACCGTGCCGATTCGCGACATGAGCCCTGGCCAGATCCGCGGCGCCTACGTGCTCTACATCGGTGCCGGAGCGGTGGCGGCGGGCGGCATCATCAGCCTGGTGCGCTCTTTGCCGCTGATTGCCCGGGGTATCCATAGCGGCATCAAAGACTTGAGCAGCAAGGGTGCCGCTGCGGTCAGTACGCTGCGCACTGAGCAAGACCTGTCGATGCGCTGGGTCGGCCTGGGGGTGGCGGCGCTGGTGGTGGCGATCCTGGCCGCGCCAAGCCTGCATATGAATCTGCTGGGTGCCGTGTTGATCGTACTGCTGGGCTTTCTGTTTGTCACTGTATCCTCTCGACTTACTGGCGAAATCGGATCATCCAGCAATCCCATCAGCGGCATGACGGTCGCCACCTTGCTGCTAACTTGTCTTACCTTTGTGGTAGTTGGCTGGACAGGCGGCACCTATTACGTCACGGCGCTGAGCGTCGGTGCGATTGTCTGCATCGCGGCCTCCAACGGCGGGACCACCTCGCAGGACCTCAAGACCGGCTATCTGCTGGGGGCCACGCCGCGGCTGCAGCAGATCGCCATTCTGGTGGGCGCGGGCGCATCGGCGCTGGTGCTGGGGCCGATCCTGCTGGCGCTCAATCAGTCGGCCACGGTGTACGTGCCGCGGGCGCAGCTGCTTGAACGATTTGAGATCCCTGCAGATTTGCGCGCGCCAGCAGCCGAGGTGACGCACAGCGAAGAGCTCAAGGGGCCGCAGGCCGCCGTGGATCCGGGGCCCTACCGGGTGTGGCACAAGCGCGACGCCAAAAATGGCTTGCAGGGCAAGTACCTGGTCGACGCCGCCGGCATGCCCATCTACCTGGTGGACCCGGGCATCAACGGCAATCCCGAGCACAAGCGCCCGGATGCCAACACCGCCGGGGGCGTAGAGGTTCGCAAGTTTGACGCCCCCAAGGCCACGCTGATGTCCTACATCATCAAGGGGATTCTGGACGGTCAGCTGCCCTGGGGCTTGGTCATCCTGGGCGCGATGATCGCCGGCGTGCTGGAGCTGGCGGGCATCCCATCGCTGGCCTTTGCGGTAGGCGTCTACCTGCCGATCTCCAGCTCGACGCCGATTCTGGTCGGCGGGGTTGTGCGCTGGTGGGTCGATCGGCAGATGGCGCCCAAGATCGCGCATTTGACGGAAGACGAGCGCAACGCCGAGGCCGATCGCAGCCCGGGCGTGCTGCTGTCTTCTGGCTACATCGCCGGCGGAGCCATCGCTGGCATTGTGATCGCCTTGCTGGCCGGGGTCTTGGAGCACGTGGATGCAGCGCTTGACACCTGGGCCAAGACCAACAATCCGGCATATGTTGGAGCCAATTCAGATGCTTTGGCGATGATCCCGTTTGTGCTGATTGTGGCTTGGATGCTTAAGAAGCGATAGACGTTACAGAAGCTCTCGCAACCGCATCACCACTTCCAGCTGTTCGGGCTCGCCCATGGCGTGGTAGAGCGGCAGCGCCAGGCTCTGCGCCGCCCAGGCCTCAGAATAGGGCAGCTCGACCCTGGGATGGTCGATCCACGCCGGCTCCAGGTGAGCGGCCAGGATGCCGCGGCGGGCGCCCACGCCGGCCTTGTTGAGCCCGGCCAGCACGCGGTCGCGGCGGTCGCCCCAGCCCTCACCCGAGCTTGGCGCCACGCAGATGCAGTAGGTCTGCACGTTCCAGCTGTCGCACTCGCGCGGCCACATCAGCGCCACGCCGGGCAGGTCGCCCAGCATCTCGTCATAGCGCGCGGCCAGCTGGCGCCGCCTCTCCAAGATCGCCGGCAGCCGGCCCAGCTGCACCAAGCCCAGCGCCGCCTGCAGGTCGGTCATCCGGTAGTTCCAGCCCGGCTCGGCGTACTGCTCGCGCTGGGCCCCGGATTGGCGCTGGTCGGCGGCCAGGGTCATGCCGTGCTGGCGCAGCCGCCGCAGCCGCTCGGCGTGCAGCGGGTTGTTGGTGGCCACGGCCCCGCCCTCGCCGGTGGTCAGTATCTTGCGGGGATGAAAGGAAAACACCGCCAGCTCGGCGTCGGTGGCGATGGGCTTGTTCCAGTGCAGGCTGCCAATGGCGCAGGCCGCGTCTTCAATCAGCACCGCGCCGCGCGACTGGCACAGGTCCCGCAAACCTTGGCGGTCAAAGGGGATTCCCAGCTGATGCACGGCAATCACGGCGCGGGTCCGCGGGGTCCACACCTGGGCCACGCTGGCCACTGAAACCACCGGCAGGTCGGGCGCCACGTCGGCAAACACCGGCCGCGCGCCGACCATCCACGCCGCGTTGGTGGTGGCAATGAAAGACAGCGACGGCACAATGACATCGTCGCCCTGCCCCACCCCGGCCAGCTGCAGGGCCAGGTGCAGCCCCGCGGTGGCCGAAGACACCGCCACCACGTGATCGGCCCCCACGGCCGGCGCCAGGGCTTGCTCAAACTCGGCTACCTTGGGCCCTTGGGCCACCCAGCCAGAGCGCAGCACTTCGATGAGCGCAGCCGATTCTTCAGGACCAAACAGCGGTTGGATGATGGGTATCATGGGCCCCCTGGGCGGTCGCGGCCGCTGCGGCGGTGTGACCGTCTGGGGGAGCCTACGCCATGGGCGCGGTGGGCGAAAGGGACTTTGCAGGAGATGGCGAGGCAGGCCTCTGGCAATGGGGTGCAGGAGGCCATGGAGGGGCGGCTGCCGCTGTCCAGGGCTGTGGGCGGCTTGATGGCCTTTCGCCCAAGCGCGGATTTGGGGTTCACGGCTTGGCCCGGGGAGGCGACCAGGTCCTGGCTGGCTGACGGTGGCGCCCAGGCCGAGCGCATCCCGGGTCATCGGCAGCGACGCTCCTTGGCGACCATCGCCAGCCCCTTGCCGCGCCACGCCCTAGCCACCGCCCCCGCACAGCACAACCCAGCCCCAGAAGGTCGGCTGGACCTCGCCCATCGGCACGCCATCGCGCGTCCAGGTGGGCGCCGCGCACGTCGGGCCGGGAGCGAACGTGACGACCGCCGTCGCCGAGCCCGTGAGGCGCAGCTGTCCTTGAGTGGGCACAAAACAGTTGGGAATATCGAGCCATTTGAGCGGAACCGGCGTGTCGATCTGCGCCGCCAGGCCGTCGACACTGATCCACCCGCTCAGCTCGGTGCCGGTCTGTTTGTCGCCCGAGCGCTGGACCTGCGCGCCGCTGATGGTGTGGCCGCTCAGCAGCGCCGCCGTCGCCGGCAACCACGCGCTTGGCAGTTGATGCCAAACGGAATTGCCCGACCAGGTGTAGCTGAGCCCGCCATCGCTCGAGTCGACGCTGACCGCGCAGCCGGGCTCAAACAGCAGGTCCACGGGCGCCGAGTCGTCTTTGCCTTTGAGAGTCAAGCCGTTGGTGGTCAGGCTGTAGAGCTGATGAGCGAGCTTTTGGCACGCATCGGTGTAGACCTCGCTCCACTCGCCGGCGACCTCCACTTGGTAGCCGCCTTTGCTGATGGCGCACACCTGGCTGAAAACGTTCTGGTACTTGCCCTGGGCTTGGGTCGGAATGCCCGGGCACAGCGCGTTGCCGTTCTGGTACTGGCGCTGCACGACTTGGCGCAGGCCCGAACCGACGACCTGATGGAGATTGAGCAACTGCACGAGATCCGCCGCGGTTTTAAGAGGATGCGTTTGGGCACCGGTGGGGAGCGCCGCGTCGGCTGCGGTGTCGGCAACGGCAACGCCATCGGCCACGGCGTCGGCATCGGCCACGGCATCGGCATCAGCACTGGCAACGACATCGGCTGCGTCGTCGCCATCGGCATCGGCTGAATCCAGCGTTGCTTCAGAGACATCGCCGGATAGGTCGGCCGCAGGCACGTCGGAAACTGTCGCGTCCGCTGCGTCGGTCGGAGCGTCTGCGGCGTCTGGGGAGGCAAGCGCATCCGCGCCAGAGTTGGCCTGGGCAGGTGCGGGCGCGGGCGCGGGCGAGGCGCAGGCTGCCAGCAGGGCCAAAAGGCCCAGGGCGGTGCGAAGGAGAGGGAAATTGCGGGCGGTGGCCATAGCATCCTGGGCGAAGTGAACTGGGAGAATGCCCGAGTTCTCAAGGGCACAACAGGGGTTCAGGGTCGATGGGCCTGCCAAACCGCGCGGCGCAAGCGCACCGACCACTGCCGCAGGAATCGGTTGGCCAAGCGACGGCTCGAAATGCCGGAACCACCTGAAACTACGCAATACCGCTCAGTTGACGGCCTCAGGTCGCCGGCGTAGGCTCGCCTCTGACAGCTGGGATGGTCCGGGCCGGGGGCCACGGCCATCGCAAGAACGCCAGGACCGCCCACACCGTCATTCCCGCGAAGGCGGGAACCCAGGCTAATGGTTTGGTTTTTAGCCTGGGCCCCCGCCTCCGGGGGGGTGACGAAGGGGGCAGGCTGGGATGGTCCCGGCCGGGGGGCCACGGCTATCGCAAGAACCCCAGGACCGCCCACACCGTCATTCCCGCGAAGGCGGGAACCCAGGCTAATGGTTTGGTTTTTAGCCTGGGCCCCCGCCTCCGCGGGGGTGACCAAGGGGGCAAGCTGGGATGGTCCCGGCCGGGGGGCCACGGCTATCGCAAGAACGCCAGGACCGCCCACACCGTCATTCCCGCGAAGGCGGGAACCCATTCTAATGGTTTGGTTTTTAGCCTGGGCCCCCGCCTCCGGGGGGGGGGTGACGAAGGGGGCAAATTGGACCGTAGGGTCGTCCCAAAACCCCTACTCCGCGATTCGCATCCGTGGCGCGGGGTTGGGCTTTGAGGTGGCAGGCGACGTTGTTCGGGGCTGGCGCTCCGGCCTGGGCTTGCGCGCAGCGAGGGCCAGTCCTATGATTCGATCTGATTGACTTTGATTGGAGCTCATCATGGCGCAGGCTGCCACCAAGGTTCTCACGGCGCACATTCCCCTGCCGCTGGCAGACAAGGTCGACCAGCTTGCCCAGCGCCTTGAGCGATCGCGGGGATGGATCGTCAAGCAAGCGCTGACGGCCTGGATCGACCAGGAGGAGGAGCGCAGCCGTCTGACGCGCGAGGCGCTAGCGGACGTCGACTCTGGCCAGGTCATCGACCACCAGGCCGTGCAGGCGTGGGCTGACAGTCTGACCACCGCCAACCCGCTACCCCTGCCCCGCTGATGCAGCTGAGCTGGACCGCCAAAGGCCTGGCCGATTTGGCCCGGCTGCACGACTTTCTCTCGCCCGTGAACCCGGCGGCGGCGGCGCGGCCGGTCCAGTCGCTGACCGCGGCTCCTGCAGGCCTGCGCATTCACCCGCGCTTGGGCGAGCGCCTGGAAGAGTTTGATCCGCGCGAGGTTCGCCGCATCCTCGTCGGTACCTATGAGATGCGCTACGAAATCCGAGAGCGCACCATTTACGTTCTGCGGATTTGGCACACTCGCGAAGAGCGGTGAGGGGCGAACAGTAGCGACGGTTGCATCGCTGCAGAGGCGGATCGGCTGGGTTTGGGCGCCTCGCCTGCGGCGACCCGGCTGCGACTTTCGGCGACGCGGCGGGCGGCGAATTCCCTTTGC
>CAIXGW010000331.1 GCA_903919145.1 uncultured Myxococcales bacterium | reverse complement strand
GGTGGAGAGCACGGAGACGGGCAACTTCACCGCGGCGTTGCGCGCCGGCAAACCGGTGCTCCGCCCGCGGCGACCCACTTTGGCCGACGGCCTGGCCACGCTGACGGTTGGCGCCAACGCCTTCGCGCTGGCCCGCCGGCGGGTGGACCACGTCGTGCGCGTGAGTGAGGACTGGATTGCCCTCGCCATCCTGCGGATGATCGAGCTCGAAAAATCCGTGGTCGAAGGCGCGGCGGCCACTCCGCTCGCGGCGATGATGGCGGGTCTGCTCCCCGCGCTGCGCGGCAAGAAGGTCGTGCTGGTTGTCTGCGGCGGCAATATCGACCCCGCCATCCTGAGCCGCGTAATCGAGTTGGGCCTGGTGCACGATGGCCGGCTCACGCGCTTTACGGTGAGAATCAGCGATCGACCGGGCGGACTGGCGGCGCTTGCCACCGTCATCGCCGGATGTGGCGCGAGCATCAAGGACATCGCCCACGATCGCGCCTTCAGCGGCGCGGCGGTGCACGCCGTCAATGTCGTTTGCACCGTCGAGACGCGCGATCGCGCCCATATTCGCGCGTTGCACCGCGCGCTCCGCGCGAAGGGTTTCCGGGTGGTCGTGGCCCGCTAGCCCTAATGCCTTTCGGGGTTTCAACATTTAGCAGGGAGAATTTGGAATTCGAGCAGGCCTTGCCAGGACTGGTTGCGCGTCTTTCGTGGCCAGCCACGGACTGGTTGGCGCACCACGCGGGGACAACTCCGGGGCACGCGTCGCGGTCGTGTGAGCATAACGCGGGCTTGCGTCCAGAAACGCGCCGTCAGCGCTTTTCGCTGGCGGGCGCTGAGCAAATCGCCGCCCAGTTCGAGCGTCAGCCACAGCGTGCGCACCAGACTCAGCAACTTCACAAAGCTCACCTGCAAGGCCGGCACGACTCCGTCCGCGGCTGCGGCCCTCGCCTGCGCCA
The DNA here is from genome assembly GCA_903919145.1 of uncultured Myxococcales bacterium. GTDB lineage: Bacteria > Myxococcota_A > UBA9042 > UBA9042 > UBA9042 > SXRM01. The sequence goes on along the minus strand of CAIXGW010000331.1, from coordinate 1,379 downwards.
CCAAGGCCGTGGCCACCACCAGTGCGGCCACTTCTTGCGCCGCCGTCTCTGGGGTGTGGCTTTGCAACAAATCGCCACCGCGCAACTCCACTTTCATCTCCCGGTAATACAGCTCGTGCTGCCAGCGCTGCGCATAGAGTTGCGCCAGTTCCAGGGCGGGCGCCGACTTCGGCTCGAGCAGGCTGGTCCACAACCGCAACTCCTCCGCGCCGTGGCCCGCCCGCCGCACGCGGAGGCGCACTTCGCGCACCCGCAGCCACTGCACCACTTGCCGCGGCTTTTTGGGATCGTGCACCGCCACCTCCAGCAGCGTGCTGCCATCGGGCAAGCGCTGCACGAGGCGCGTCTTGAGATTTTTTCGCACGCGGATCAAGTAGTGGCTGCCCACCGCCGTGCACTGCCCCTGTACTCGGGCGAGCGCCGCGGCGCAGCCATAGAGACGATCCGCCAGCAGCAGCGCCCCCTTGGGCAACTGGGCGAGCAGCCCCAAGGCCAGCGCCCACTCCGATTCACCGTGCCGACCGAGCGCCAAGGCCAGCGGATTGTGCAACCCCACCTCCAGCAGCACCACAGCGTTGAGCTTGGCAAAGGCCGCACGCAACCGCCGGCTCGCCGCCTTGGCGAAGGCTCCGGTCAACTGCGGCGTATTGCTCACGCTGAACGTTGTGCCGTCCAGGGCCAACAGCCGCCAGCCGCGCCAGAACGCCTGCGGGTGCTTTTTCTTTTGTGCGCGCGGGCGCAGGCACGCCTGCAGCAACTCGGCAAACAACACCCAAGGCAGGACCGCGCGCCGCTCCGCCAGCGTACTGTCCGAGCGGCGCACGCCCAGCAGTATAGTCAGATGCTCGGCAAATGTACCCGGACCGCTGAGGAAATGATGAACCAGGCCCATCAGCAATCGCGGCAACGATACCGTGGAACTCGGCCCACGCCGCGGGCCATGCCGGCGAGCCAACGCGTGCAACCGCGCGGCCTCCACCTGCGCCTGCCACGCACCGATAAAGCCGTGGCGGCTCGACACCTGGCCGGACATTGCGACGCAACCGCGGTTTTGATCTTCTTATAACTATCTGTGATTCCATTGTTTGCAAGCTCCGTATCCGTGAATCGATCACAGCACCCCGAAAGGCATTAGGGCTAGCTCGTTCCTACTTCCTGCCCAACATCCGCTCGTAGTCGTCATGCGCGCCAATCCAAAACCAAATAAAACCATCCGGCACTGACACGGCTAGCGCCCGGTAGCCGAGTGTCACTTTCGCGCACCAAAACTTCCCCTTGCGTTGACAAAGTCGTTCGTGCAAGGTCCTTCGCATGCGATCGAGTTGTCGTGGTGCGTCGAAGTGGCTGGTGCTTAGCTAATGCGGCTCACAGCTTGGCGC
>CAIXGW010000330.1 GCA_903919145.1 uncultured Myxococcales bacterium | reverse complement strand
TTGTCCGCCTGGGCTTGAAAAATCGCGACGGCCAGGATCAGCCCCAGCAGCACCGGCACGGTATAGCCGCGCCGCCGCAGGGTGCGGACCCACCACTGTTGCAGCAGCAGTTGCTGGATCTCTGGGGGCAAAGCCTTGAAGTTTTCAGGGCTGTGCGGCGCTTCTGGCTCGGCGTTGGCGGGCGGCTCGGGAGAGTCTTGGGGAGGCTGCACTGGCTCGGGAGGTTGCACTGGCTGGGGAGGTTGCACTGGCTGGGGAGGTTGCACTGGCTGGGGAGGTTGCACTGGCTCAGGAGGCGGCACGGGCTCGGGAGGCTGGTGTTGGGCGTTGCTGGTCACCGGCGCCTACTTGCCGCGCGGAAACAGCTTGCCAAAGGCCTGCAGCACGTCAAGGCGGGTGGCGTAGGCCTCGCGGATCCTCTCTAGCCTCTCGGCAATCTTGCCCATGCGCTCTTCAAAGCCAGGGCGGATCTCGGCCGGGATGTCCTGGTCATAGCCCACGGCCCGCAGCCGCGCCTTGATCTCAGCAGCCTTGGCCTGGGCTTCGCGGATGGCCAGCTCGCGGTCTTTGAGGAATTTCTCCAGCTGGGCAGCGGCTTTGTCAGGCGTCTTGGCGTTGCGCTCCAGGATCTCGATGCCCTGCTCCAGCAGGTCGCTGTTGACGTCGATCGAGGCCTTGACCTCGTCTAGCGTGGCCTGATCGAGCTTGACCTCTGGCTTGCCCACGTACTGCGGGCCATTGCTGGCATCTTTGCCGGCGCAATCAGAACAGTGAGGATCGGCCTTGTTGCTGGCGACAAACTCACTGCTCTGCGCTGATGACCCCTGCGCAGCCGTGCTGGCCGCGGGCAAACCTACCGCTGCCGCTGCATCCACCGCTGCACCAGCCGCTGCGGGCTCAGCCTTACGGGTGCATCCGGCCGCCACGGCAACCGCGGACGAAGCAGAAAGCGCAGCAACCACCATGGCGGCGTCAAAGAGGGAGGCCTTGGACCGGGCGCTGATCATCACGAGCCTCCAAGTCCCAGGAGCCTAGCCGGGGACGGAATGCGAAACGACTGTTAGAGGGCCTGCACCATCTTGCGAACCCACTCAGCCTTGGGGTGATCGCCGTGGACCTGCAGAAATTGCTCATAAACCTTGCGTGCTTGCCCGGGCTTGCCCGACTGCTGGTACAGCTGGGCCAACAGCAGCATCGCTTCGTCAAAGGTACCAGCCGACTTGAAGGACTTCTCTGCCTGAGCCATCTGGCCGGCGTCAAAGTAGGCGCGGCCAAGGGTCGTCAAGGTGCGCACCGAGTAGCGCAGCTTGTTGGAGGCGCGCAAGTCCATGATCGCGCCTGCGTAGTCTCCCGCCGCCAGCTTGCGCTTGCCAGAGGTGTACAGGTCCGTCGCATCAGCGCCTTCTGGCACCACGATGTCATCGACCTTGCCCTTGGGCGGTTCTGCTTGGTCTGGCTTGTCTGGCTTGTCGGCTTTGGCGGATTTTTCGGCTTTGTCGGCCTTGGTGGCTTTGGCCTTCTGATCGGCGGCAGCTTGGTCCGCCTTGGCCTTTTGCTCAGCGGCGGCCTGATCCGCCTTGGCCTTTTGCTCAGCTGCAGCTTGATCCGCTTTGGCTTTTTGCTCCGCTGCGGCCTGGTCGGCGGCAGGGGCGGGGCCAGGGCCTGGCACGGCGGCGGCAGCCGGGTCAGCAGCCGCCACGGCAGTCGCGGCTTGGGCGGCCTGGGTCGGGGTGGCGGCGGCGGCCTCGGTCACCGCTGCGGGCAGGGCAACCGCGCTGACCTCGGTGGCGGCCAGGGGCAGAGACGTCGGGTCCTCTAGCACTTGCTCGACTTTGCGGGCCAGCTTGAGGTCCAGGGGCGCCTCTGGCTCGGCTTGGCAGCCCGGCAGCAGCCACAGAGAGACCGCGCACAGCGCCGGCACCCCGCGACAGGCCACCCAGGAGCCGGGCGCAACAAAGCGCCACCGCTGCTGCGGCTGTCTGGCCAGAGGCCCTGTTGTTGTCTGCACCAAAAGCACCATGGCGACTCGCACGATCCCCGTCACGACCGCTCCGGGGGTGGAGCGGCGTCCCCCAGATACGCAGAGTAGTGCCCAGAGCAGGCGCGGTCAAACAAAGGGCCCTCAGCGGGGGGCTTCTGCGGGGCCAAAATCGGCTGCGGTAAGGTCGGCGATCAGCAGATTCTGCATCGGATGGGCCGGGTAGGCCGCAAAGCCCAGGTGCAGGCCCAGCCGATTTTGCAGCAATTGGCTGGCGTCTCCGGACTGGCACTGCGCCGCCCAGCGCAGGCCGCGCTGACCGCCGTCGACCAGACCTGGCCAACCCTCTGCTGCGGAAGACAATTGCTGGGCGCGTTGCGCGATGGTCTGTTGCGCGGCAGCCACCCACCGCGGAAATTCGCGCCAGCTGAGCAGCACGGCCCGCGCCCTTTCTGCCAGCGGCTGCGGCAGCTGGGGATCGCCCAGCAACAGCGCCAGCCCTTGGCCAAGCCCCGGCTGCGTGGCCACAGCGTACAGCACTGGCAGCTGCGGGTGATCGGCATCGCGCAGCGCCAGCAACACCGCCGTAGCTTTGGGAAGCTGAGACGGCCAGCCCTGGTGGCGCAAGTCAAGGACGCTGGCGCGCAGGTCAGGCAGAGCCTCTGCGGGCGGGTCCAGCCGGCCCAGCAGCTGCGGCAGCTCGGCATAGAAGATCGCCCCCGGATGGGCAAGAGCGGCGCGCTGCAACGCCAATTCGTCGATGTCGCCGGCGGCGGTGCGGCCCACGTCGATCCACTGCGCTTCCGCTTGAACGATGGCCCGCAGCACCTCGGGCGCTACCGGCTCGGCCAGCAGGACCACGGCCCCAGGATGCAAAAGCAGCGTCAACCCCGCCCGCAAGACATCGCCAAGAGACGGGCAAATCAGCAGGTCCAAAGCGCTGAGCGGCCCGTCGGCGGTGTGCAGTAGCGCGGCCCAGTGGCTGGCCAGACTTTGGAACTGCCAAGCCGCCGTGTCGGGCGCGGCCAGCTGCGGCCGGTGGTGGCGATCGATGGACAGCAGGTGCCGGCGCTGAGCAAAGCGCTGGGGATCGAGCCACGGGTGGTCGGTTGGGGCCTGGGCACGCAGCGAAGGAATCGCAGAAATGCCTTGCGTTGCGCGATCTGCCACGTTTCCACCTCTGGGCAAGGACTGCCGTAGCGCTCTGCACGCGTCGGGCACCGCCTCAGAGGGTAGCGAGCAACTCGAGTTCTCGCTACAGTGCCGCCCATCCCCAGGGCCGCAGAGGCCAATGGAGCACCCAGACATGGCCCAGCGCATCGACTATGCGACCTTTCCCGGCGTGCGCGAAGAAGCGCTGCTGGCTACCGTCAACAAGGTTTTTGGCCACTTGCGGCGCAACCAGCTGACGACGCGTGAGTTTCGCGACTGGATGAAGGAAGAGGGCCTGTACAACAAGGACGACGCCCACCACCTGCTGGCGTTCTTGGACATCCAAAACGAAGGCCAGGTCCAGCTGGGTCCGTGGGCAGAGAAGTTTTTTGCCGCCACCACCGAAGAGCAGATGCGCGAGCTGATCTTCAAGCGGCTGCTCGACGAAAACACCCTGCTGGTCAAGTACACCCTGGAAGCCCTGGACATTGAAGGCGGTGGCCGCCTGCACTCGACCCATGAGATGCACCGGATGTTGACCAGCTACGTCTACCCCGGCAAGCCAATCACCCTGGAGCCGTTCAAGAACTGGATCAAGTGGGCGGTCGTTTCCGGCCGGATCAAGATGATCGGCATCCGCTGGGGCATGACCGACCTGGGCAAGCAGGCGGTGCCGCGGCTGCGCACCGTGGATGTCGATGAGTTCTTGGAAGATGAAAAGTCTGAGGAAGACGCCGCTGCCAACCGCGCCAGCCAGCCGCAAGCTGCCCCGGCCGCGGCGCCCAAGCCCGTGGCAGCCGCCCCTGCAGCCGCTCCGGCCGCAGCACCGGCCGCTGTCGCTGCCAAGCCGCCGCAGCGCTCTGACGACGATCCCGACGAAGATCTGGACATCCCCGGCGACGCTGAACCCATTGACGAAGCAGCATTTGCCAAGTACGCCGCCCAGTATGAGGAGCCGGCTGCGGCCCCCAAGCCAGCGGCGGCGGCCAAGGCAGAAGGGGCCGCCAAGTCCGGTGCCCAGGCTTCAAAGCTGGCGGCTGCGGTGGCGGCCGCAACGGCCGAGATCCCGGTCGCGGTGGTCAGCGGCCCCAGCCTGGACGTGCAGGTGGCAGCGCCGCGCCGCGACACAGTGCCCGGCCAAGTGGTCATTCGCCATGTGAAATTGGAGGCAGGCTGCACGCGCGCGGCCCTGGACCCGGCTCAGGTGGTCGCAGCGCTGCGCGAGTATGGCCGCGCCCACGGCCTGGGGGGCGGCTCTCTGCTGCTGGGCCATGGCCTGGAAACGCGGATGGGCCACAACGAGCCGCTGCGCTACCTGTTTCTGGCCGGGCTGGTGGCGCGGGCCTATGCCCTTAGCGGAGACGGATCGCTGGTCGACGCGCTGACCGAGCGGGTCGGCGGGTCGCTGGCGCCGGTGGCATTGCTGCTTGACCGCCCTGAGGCTTTGGTAGATGCGCTGAATCGCTGGAATCTTCTGGCTGCCGACCCGCTGAGCGCCCAGGTGCGATCGCTGCTGCTCGATGCAGCGGTGGGAGGCAAGAGCCTCAAGATGACCCCTGATCTGCCAGCACAATTGGCGGAGGCGGCCAGCAGTGAAGTGCTGCTGACCACGCTGACCCAGACCGTCCTGCGCGGCGCCCATCCGGTGGCGGCATTCTGGCTGGTGCGCGAGCTGGTGCGCGTGGGCCTGTGGACGCGGCCGGCGGCGACCGAAGTGGCCTTTGTACCGTGGCGAGCGGCGCGGCTGATGGCCTACCGGCTGCGCTTGATCGACAGCCACTTTGCCGTGGGCGTGCCGCTGCTGCTGCAGGTGGCCAAGCGCCTTGCCACGCTGCTGCCGCCGGGATCGGTAGAGGCAATGGCCTTGGAGGCCCTGGCGCCCGGCGACCACCTGCGCTTTGACTGCCAGGCCGTAGAAATCTGCCAGACGCCCTGCGCTCTTCACCGCCCAGAGCCTTGACAAGGTGGACCGGCCCCGCTAATTTCTCCGCGCCGATGGCGAAAATGGTGAGTACACGTCGCAGGCTTCGGCTTCGGCGCCTGTGCCAACGCATTGGCTGGAGCGACTGGCGCTGCCGCTGCGCTCCTGGTGTCTGTTTGCTGTTATCTGGCTGATGTGTCTTATGTGTCCGCTCTGTCCGCTCTGTCCGCTCTGTCCGCTCTGTCCGCTGTTTCTGCTCTGTCTGCTGTTTCTGCTCTGTCCGCTTTAGTCGTGTTAGTTCTTTGCCCTGAGCCTTCTTGCTTTCCCGTCCAACTGCTACTCCTCTCCTAGTCGTGCCCCTACCGCACGAGCCCCGCAGCAAGCGCCCAGGTCTGAGTTGCCAGGCGTCCCGCGCTGCAGCCCGTGCATCACCCTCGATCGCCGCACTGCGCGTTTTGCATCTGCCGATCGCCCCCCTACCCTACGCCGGCCGCATCCTCGCCGGACTTTGGTGAACCGATGAATCTGATTGATCTCAAGCACATGAAGATGGCCGAACTCGTCGGCATGGCCAACGAATTTGGCATTGACGACGGCGCCTCGATGCACCGCCAGGACCTGATCTTTGCGCTGTTGCAGGCGCAGACCAGCCGCGAAGGCGCGATCTACTCTGAAGGCGTGCTGCAGGTGCTGCCAGATGGCTACGGCTTTCTGCGCTCGCCGGACTACAACTACTTTCCGGGCAGCGACGACATCTACGTCTCGCCCAGCCAGATCCGCCGCTTTGGCCTGCGCAATGGCGACACGGTCCGCGGCGAGATCCGCCCCCCCCGCGAGGGCGAGCGCTACTTTGCCCTGCTCAAGGTCGACGAGATCAACTTTGAGGAGCCCGAGGCGGCCAAGAACAAGATTCTGTTTGACAACTTGACGCCGCTGTACCCAGACGAGCGCCTGCGCCTGGAGTACCACCCCAAGAGCTTCACCACCCGCATCGTCGACCTGATGTGCCCGCAGGGAAAGGGCCAGCGCACGCTGATCGTCGCCCCGCCGCGCACCGGCAAGACCGTGCTGCTGCAGGAGCTGGCCCACGCCATCGCCACCAATCACAAGGAGATCTACCTGATCGTCCTGCTGATCGACGAGCGCCCGGAAGAAGTGACCGACATGCAGCGCACCGTGCAGGGCGAAGTGGTCAGCTCGACCTTTGACGAGCCCGCCAGCCGCCACGTGCAGGTCGCTGAGATGGTCATCGAGAAGGCCAAGCGCCTGGTCGAGCACGGCCGCGACGTGGTGATCCTGCTCGACTCGATCACCCGCCTGGCCCGCGCCTACAACACCGTGGTGCCGCCCTCCGGCAAGATCCTGTCTGGCGGTGTCGACTCCAACGCCCTGCACAAGCCCAAGCGCTTCTTTGGCGCCGCGCGCAACATCGAAGAGGGCGGCTCGCTGACGATCATCGGCACCGCGCTTATCGACACCGGCTCGCGCATGGACGAAGTGATCTTTGAAGAGTTCAAGGGCACCGGCAACTGCGAAATCCACCTGGACCGCAAGCTGATGGAGAAGCGCATCTTCCCGTGCCTGGACATCAACAAGTCCGGCACCCGCAAAGAGGATCTGCTGTTTGACGAGCGGACGCTGAACCGCGTGTGGCTGCTGCGCCAGCTGCTCCACCCGCTCAACGTCATCGACTCGATGGAGTTCTTGCTAGACAAGATCCGCAAGTACGAGACCAATCAGATGTTCCTGGACGGCATGAACCAGTAGCCGCAGCGGCGCAAGCAGCAGGTAGCCATGGCAATCGCAGTAGTGACGGGCGGCGCCGGCTTTATCGGCTCCAACCTGGCGACGGCGCTGCTCGAGCGCGGCGATCAGGTGCGCATTGTAGACAACTTCACCACCGGCCGGCGCGTCAATCTGAGCGCCATCGCCGGGCAGGTGGAGGTGATCGAGGGCGACATCCGCGATCGCACCCTGCTAGACCGGGCCATGGCCGGCGCGCAGTATGTCTTGCACCAGGCCGCGTTGCCCAGCGTGGCGCGGTCGGTGCAGGATCCAGAGGCCAGCCACGACGTCAACGTCAACGGCACGCTCAACGTGCTGCAGGCCGCGCGGCACGCCGGAGTGCAGCGGGTGGTGTACGCGGCGTCTTCTTCGGCTTATGGCGAGACCCCGGTGTTGCCCAAGGTCGAGACGATGGCGCCGCAGCCCATCAGCCCTTATGGCGCGACCAAGCTGTTTGGCGAGCAGTACGGGCAGGTGTGGAACCGCGTGTATGGTCTTGAGTTTGTTGCCCTGCGCTACTTCAACGTGTTTGGCAGACACCAAGCGCCAGACAGCGAGTACGCCGCCGTCATTCCGCGCTGGGTGACGCTGATGCAGCAGGGCCAGCGGCCCAAAGTGTTTGGCGACGGCGGCCAGACCCGCGATTTCTGCTACATCGACAATGTGATCGAGGCCAACCTCAAGGCGCTGCATGCCCCTGCGGCTCCGGGGCATGTGTACAACGTCGCCTGCGGAGAGCGGGTTTCGCTGCTGGATGTGGTGGCAGCCATCAACCTGGGCCTGGGCACCGACCTGCAGCCGGAATTCCTGCCGCCGCGGGCCGGCGACATCCGCGACAGCTTGGCCGATATTGGCGCCGCGCAACGGGATCTTGGCTACACCGCCGCCGTCAAGTTTGCCGAAGGGCTGCGCCGGGCCATGCAGTGGTACGCGGCGCATCCCAGCTGATCGCGACCACCCAAAGGACAACGATGAAGGTCACGATGCGCCTGCTGGCTGCTACAGCTTTGCTTTTGTTGGGTCTTTCTGGCTGCGGCACAGCGACTCCGGTGGCCAACCCCGCGGCGGATGCGAGCGCAGAAGTCGGTGGTTCGGATGGTTCCGCCGGACCGGATAGTGCCGGCGTGGACGGGGACGGGGAAGGCGTCGACGGGACCGCTGCGGACGCCGCTGGAGCATCGGACGCCGTTGGAGAGTTGGGCGCGGACTCGGTGGCTGACGTTGCGGCTTCCGATGTGCAGTCGAGCAATAAATCCTGCACTTTCAACGTAGACTGCATCGACAGCGAGCGCTGCGAGTGCACCTTGGCCAAGGGCTGCTTCTGCAAGGTGGGCGTGCGCGGGACCGGCAAGTCGGGCGTGGACACCTGCAAGGACGGCAACGACTGCGAGACGGCGCTGTGCATCGAAGGCCCCAAGTACCAAAGCAGCTACTACTGCTCTGGCCCGTGCAACACGGCGGCGGACTGTGCCAAAATACTGCCGACTTGCTCGAGCATCGCCTTTGTGGGCAAGATCTGCATCCGCGATCCCCTGGCCAAGCCCTAGGGGCGATGGGGGCGGCAGGCAGTGTCGAGAAACTCTACAGATGATGGTTTTCTGCTCATGTGTGGAATAGTTCAGCACCATAGGCCTAGACAACCCATTGAACTGCCTTGAGAGCCCTAGGCACGAAAAATGCAAGGTCTGTGAGTCGTTCTGTCGATGCTCAGTCTTTGAGTGCGCGGCGGATCGCGGAGGGCCGATGGACAGGCGCGACTTTTGGCGGTTCACAGCGGTCTTAGCAGTTGCGGTAGCCAGCTTCGCCGCGTGCGCTCCGGCCCCGGCTGATAGCACTGGCGCCAAGGACGATGCGGCGATCGACGTCGGTGATGGTGGCGGCAGCGATGCCACTGCAGGTGGCTGGGGTGACAACGTCGACGGTCCCAGTGCGACGGCGTGTTTGACGGACAAGGACTGCGCATTCTACAGCCAGAAGAACTGCCGCACCGCAAAGTGCGCTGCGAATCTTCACTGCACCACCGTCTCTTGGCCTGATGGCGCAGCTTGCGAGGACGGTCAAGTCTGCACCAAGGGCGACACCTGCGCGGACGGCTGGTGCAACGGCGGCGCCGACAGCTGCGGGACCTGCGCGGTCGACGGCGACTGCCAGCCGCTGGGCCCCGGCAATCCCTGCAATGGCCTGTACTATTGCGCGGATACTCTTGCCGGCAAGGCTTGCCGCAAGCGCGTGGTCGCACCGATGATCGGCGAGTTGCCGCTCTGCCTACCCGGCTGCCCAACTGCGGGATCTCCGGTACAACACTGCGACTGGGCCACTGAAAAGTGCGTCGACGGCCCCCACAAGGCGCCAGGAACGTGCAGCGACGCCAACCCCTGCACGGCGAACGACCATTGCGGCGGCGGACAGTGCGTGGGACAGCTCAAATTGTGTCTGGACGGCGTCAGCTGCACCAAGGACCTCTGCAACAGCATGACCGGACAATGCGAGCACAGCTTGGTCGGCAGCGCCTGCACCGACGGGGCGGAGTGCAACGTCGGCGCCGGCTGCCTGGCCCAAATCGCGTGCCCCGTGGCGATGGTCGGGCTGGGCAATCCCCCGACCTGCACGGCGCAGGCGACGCAAGTCTTGACCGATCAGCGCCCAGCGGCCCTCAGCGCGGACGTGACTACGGGCATGGCGCTCTTGACCATGACCAGCGATGGGTCGGGCAAGTGCAAGTCGATGCAGGTGCTGCACTATGCAGAGAGCGGCCAGTTCGAGTCGCTGCGGATGAGCGTGCCCGTCAAGGCAGACTGCAGTGAAAGACCTGTAGCCGCGGCGCTGAGCGGCCAGAAGAAGCGCCTGGGCGTGCTGCAGACAGCGGCCAACGAGACCCAAGGCCAACTGTGGATTCTGGACAGTCAAGGACTATTGGGCCCGGCGGTGGCGCTGCCGTGGCTGACTTCTGGCGAGCGCCGGCTGCTGGCGCGCCAACCCGACGGCTGGTGGCTGGTGCAGTACAACAAGGTCGGAGGCAACATCAGTGCGATTCCCTTGGATACCAATGGGCAGCAGCAGGGTGCGCCCGTGAAGCTGACGGATGGTTCTGGCCTGCCCGCGCTTGCCGTCACTCCGTCTGGGCAGCTGTTGACGGCCGTCCGCGCTGCGGCGAGCCCGCACTGGCAAGCCCAATGGCGCGATGCCGCTGGCCAGCCGTTGGGCCCGGCGGTGCTGCTGGATGCCAAAGAGGGCGGCGCCAGCTGGTCCAATCCGGCAGTGGCCGCGGATGACGACGGCACAGGTGGGCTGCTGGCCTGGCGGGATTCGCAAGACTTTGTGCGGGTGATCCGCTGGAGCGCGGCTGGACAGACCACCGTCAAGGTCGACCTGCCACCGGGCCAAGGGACGGCCACGGCTCTGACGCGGCGCGGCGCCGACGGTTGGGCACTGGTGACCTCTGCGTATATGAACCCAGGTCACCAAGTCTTGGCGTTACCGCTGTCAAAAGAAGCTGTTGCGACAGGCGCTGGTGTGAGACTGGACATCCAGGCGCCGAGCGGCGTGCCGTTCTTTGCCCTGGGCCACGCCAATGGCCGCCTGACCGGTGCGTGGCCGACCCAGGCAGCGAGCACGGCCGTCCACACGACCGGCTGGTAATTTCGCCAGACCCGCCCTGGACAAAGCGCGCCCCTCTGAGACACTGGGCCCTGTTCTGACCGCCCCGCGCGGCCGGCAAAGGAGGCCGATGGCCAACCACCACCCAGACGAAGGGCTGCCAGAGCCGGTCCGCCATCGCAGCGAGCCAGCGCTCACCGAGCAGTTATGCCACGCGTTGGCCGCTGAACTTGCGCAGCCAGGTGCCATGCCCAGAGGATGGCTGATCACCGAGGTCGCTGATGACCAGGGGCCTACCGTGCTGGCTCAGTCCGAAGGCGAACACCTGGCCATTGCGCTTGACCGGTTTGACGCGACGCGGCCGTGCTATGCCCGAACGGAGCGCTTCAATCTGTGGTATTCAAGTGTTGGCCGTGGATCGGCTGTGCTTTCTGCCGATGGCCGCGACGCCTTGGATGCCGTGGTGGCCGCGCTGCGCCGCATTGAGCCTACCCTGCCCCTGGTTGCCGCCGGCGAAGTTGGCCGTGCCGCCCGGCTGCGGACCCTCACCGTGACGCGGGCGCTGTTTCGCGAAAGCCCTGGCGTGTACTGGTTCAACCCTTACATCGGTTGCACCATTGGCTGCCCGGTGTGCAATTCGGTAGACCGCGCCGAGTTTTCTCGCGTTTTTGACGGCTTGGCCCGCGAGCCTTGGGGCCGCTGGGTCGATGTCAAGGCCAACGCGCCGGCGGTCCTGGCGACCGAGCTGCGCCACCTTGCACCGGGTTGGGTGCGCTTCTGCCCCATTGTCGCCGACCCGTACCAGCCCGCCGAGCGGCGTTTTCGCATCACCCGGCAGGCCTTGACCGCCATGGTCGGCACCGGTTTTGTGCCGATTCTGCTCAGCCGCTGCGGGCTGCTGCTGGAAGACCTGGACCTGATCCGCCAGTTTCCCGAGGCGCTGGTTGGGTTTTCTGTGCCCACCGACGACGACCGCGTCCGCGCCACCTTTGAGCCCGGAGCGGACCCCATCGAGACGCGCATTGCCGCGCTGGCCACCCTGCGGGCCGCCGGCGTTCGCACCTACGCGATCCTTCAGCCGATGCTGCCGATGAACCCCGAGCGGTTGGTCGAGCTGCTGGCGCCGCATGTGCAGGCCGTCGTCATTGGGCCGCTGCAGGAGCGCGAAAGAGCTGCGCCGCTCTACCGCGAAGCCGGCTACGAGGCCTGCCTGGACCCGGATTGGGACCGGGCGCTGTTCAGCCGGCTGGCGGCGCGTTTTTCAGCTCTGGGAATCCCGGTGAACTCGGCCGATGAGCCGTGGCGGTTGTTGACGGCGTAGTTGGGAAAACTGGCTCTGCCCTGCACCACGCCGACGGTGTTCAGACAAGACCCAAGGCTATGTTAAGTCAAACCGGATATTGAACATTTCCTGATCGCAGCCAGAACCGACAGCTAGTGGCGCTGGCTGGCGTCGGGCAGTTCAAGTGCCCGCCGCGAGGCCAGCCGGCGCCGAGCCCAGCAAGACCCAAGGCTGTGTTAAGTCCTCTCACCCACTGCCCCTTTTTTGGCCAGGTCGCGCCGGCAACAAACCATCTGGGAGACCCAAGGCTATGTTAAGTCAGCTGAGCTATTGAATTGTAGTAAGCAGCTGAGGTCCGGCGTTGGATCCGCTAGAACGCCACCTTCAGCGCGTGCTCAAGGTCAGCCATCTGGTCGGCCACGTGTTCAATGCCAACACTTAGGCGCACCAAGCTGTCGTCAATGCCAATCTCTTTGCGGCGCTCGGGTGGAATCGAGGCGTGGGTCATGATGCCGGGATGCTCAATCAGAGACTCCACGCCGCCCAGCGATTCGGCGAGGGTGAACACTCGCGTTGCGGAAAGGAATTTGCGGGCGTTGTCGACATCGCCATCGAGGAAGGCTGTGATCATGCCGCCGCCAGCGCGCATCTGCCTCTTGGCCAGGTCGCGTTGAGCGAAGCTGTCGAGCCCCGGGTAGACCACCTTGCGGACACGCGGGTGCGTCTCAAGCCAATGGGCAATTTCCAAGGCGTTCTGGCAGTGCCTCTCCATCCGCAGGCCCAGAGTCTTCAAGCCGCGCAGGGTCAGCCACGAATCGAAGGGGCCCGGAGTTCCGCCATTGGCGTTTTGGAGAAAGGCAATGCGATTAGCCAATTCCTCTGTACGAACGACAACGGCACCGCCGACCACGTCGCTGTGGCCGCCGATGTACTTGGTCGTTGAGTGGACCACGATGTCCGCGCCAAGCTCCAGAGGGCGCTGCAAGTATGGCGTGGCAAAGGTGTTGTCCACAACGCTTAGGACCCCGCGGGTCCGAGCGCGCTTGGCCAGGTCGGCTATGTCCACCAGCTTGAGCATAGGGTTGGTCGGCGTCTCGATCCACAGCAGCTTGGTGCGCTCTTCCACGGCGGCGTCGAAGGCTGCTGGGTCACGCAAGTCTACATAGGTAAAACGGATGCCATGGCGGCGCCATACCTTGTCAAACTGGCGGAAGGTGCCGCCGTACATGTCGTCCATCGCCACGACGTGGTCACCGGCATCCAGCATGGCGATGAGCGAGTGGGTCGCCGCCAGGCCGGAGGCGAAAGCCATAGCGTGCGTGCCGCCTTCCAGTGAGGCAAGGGCGGTCTGCAAGGCGTCGCGGGTGGGGTTGCTGGTCCGACTGTATTCGTGGCCCAGATGCTGCCCGGGTGATGGTTGCGCAAAGGTCGACGTCTGGTAGATCGGCACGACCACTGCGCCGGTCAGGCCTTCGGGATCCTGGCCAGCGTGGATGGCGCGGGTCTCAAAGTGGGCGTGCGACCAGTCGTGCTTGGCTGCTTGAGCCAAAGGCGTGGCAAACTCTTGCGACATGACAATCTCCATGGAATTCAGGATGGTCTTGCAGGTGGGGCCGGCGTTCTCTCAGATGGAGATCGAGCCCTTGCGGAATTGAGTGCGGCCGATTTGAGCGTTGATCAGCACAGCCCTACCGGCGCGAGAGGCCTCCTGGGCGCGGGCAATCGCTTCGGGCAGCTCGCTGGGATCGCGTACCTCGATGCCTACGCCGCCAAGGCCCTCAGCCGCCTTGTGATAGGCGGTGCGGCGCAGTTCAGTGCCCACGCCATCGCCCAACACCTCGACTTGCTCGCGGGCGATCTGCATCCAGGAAGCATCGGTGCCAACCAGCGCGATGATGGGAAGGTTGTGTCGGACATACGTATCGAACTCGGCTAGTGAATAGCCCAGCGAGCCGTCGCCATAGATGATCCAAGTCTGGGCGTCGGGCCGCACACATTGGGCTCCAATCGCAAAACCAGCACCAACCCCCAAAGTTCCAAACACACCAGGATCCAGCCAAGACAACCGCCGGCGCGGCCTCATGATATAGGACGCGGTCGCCACAAAGTCGCCACCATCGGCCACCAGGACACTGTCGTCGGGCAGCACGTCTTCCACGGCTTTGCATACGGTCAGGGGATTACAGAATTCATCAGCACTATCGGTAGCCTGGCTGGCAATCTCCGTATCACGGGCCTCATCGCCAGCGCGCAGTTCAGCGAGCCACCCGCTCCAGCGCGAAGACCCCAGGTCTTTACCCGCCAGCATCTGCAAGAAGCGCCCCGGGTCGGCCAAGATGGACTGCTCCGGCTTGCGGTTCAGCACCAAGTCCTCTTTGCTGCGGTTGACGCCGATAAGGTGCACGTGGCGCCCCAGGTGCTTTCCATAGTCTAGGCGGAAATCCGCTGGAACACCGCAGAGAACAACAACGTCGGCCTTCTTGAGCGCGGCTTTGCGACCGTGGCGCAGGTGGAGCACGTGCCCGGCCCCCAGCAGACCTCGCCCCATACCGCTCAGGTAGGTCGGGATGCCAAGGCGCTCGATAGCGGCAGCAATTTGAGCAGCCTGCTGAGGCAGTTGCAGCGCACCCGAGCCCAACACCAGCACCGGACGCTGGGCCTTGAGCAGTTGCTTGAACGCCTGCTCCACCTGAGACAGCGATGGCTCGGGCGGATTGGGGGGCAGATTCGGGCCAAACGCGACACTGTCAGCCCCAGCGAACAGACGGTCGGTGTGAAACTTGAGGTACAGTTCCACCGCGCGGTCCGTCATGCTGGCGTTCTTGCCCGCAGCCGACTTGGCGCCATACCAGCTCTTGACGATGTCCTGGGTGTACAGCAGGTCGACCGGGCACTCCAGGAAGACCGGTCCCGGGACACCAGAGAGCGCGACATCGAAGGCCGTCTCCAGCATCGGCACCAGGTCCTTGACTCTCTTGGCAGCGCCGGCCCATTTGACGTGGGGCCTCATCAGGGCCATCTGGTCAATGTCCTGTAGCGAGCCGCGGCCGCGCAGCACAGTCGCCGACGCGCCGCCAAGCAACACCAGCGGGGACTGAGCCATCTGCGCATTCTTGATGGCGGTAATCGTGTTGGTAAGGCCAGGCCCGGCGGTCACGGCAGCCACGCCCGGCGTGCCGGTCAGACGTCCAACCGCATCGGCGGCGAACACGGCGTTCACTTCATGGCGCGTGTCGACAACTCGAATGCCCCGCTTCTTGGCCTCCACCAGGATCGGCGAGATGTGGCCACCGCACAGGGTGAAGAGGAACGGTACGCCCCGCCGCTTGAGTACTTCAGCTATCAGTGCGCCGCCATTCATGGATACCTCGCCGCCCGCCGCTTGGGCCAAAGGGCGCGGGATGGTCGCGCAATTTCGGAAGTCGCGCAAGCTACCCCAAGGCTACGTTATCTCTATGATAGGACGCGATTTTCTGTTTTGGCCGACAGGCACGGCTGACCGGGGCTCTGCGAGCGAGAAGTTTTTTTGCATTGCGTGCGCCGCCAACCGCGGTTTTTTCTCGCAGGCGACGAGAACTTGTTGACTGGGGCCATTCTGCCCCGGGATCCAGAGGCTCGCCGTGCTGCATCCTATCCGCGTCTACGATCCCCAGTTTCTCCACGAGATCACCCTTCGGATCAACGGAGGCGACCACCTGCTTGACATGAACTGCCGGACCTTGCACAAGCTGGTCCAGGGGGTTCTGGCCAAGTATGCCAACAAATACTGCATCAAAGTCATTGCCTTCCACTTTCTCAGCAACCACTACCATGGCCTGTTCAAGATCCCCTCGTCGGCGATGTTCGTCAGGTTTCTCACGGCGTTTCATTCGGCGATGGCCCTCATCATCAACAAGTGCCGCAACAAGCCGGGTCGGGTGTGGGGTGAAAACCGTTGGTATCCCGTGACCCAAGACGCAACGACGGTCGCCCAGCGCATCCGCTACATCATGGGCCAGGCTGTAGCCGCCAAGCTCGTGGACCACCCGATTCAGTTTCCCGGCCCGTCGAGCACCGAGTGGATGTTGGACGGTGTCCCAGTCCTCGGCGTTGTGGTGGATGCAACGGCGAAGTACAGAGATTCTCAGCTCAAAGACGGGGCGAAAGAGGACGACGCCTATGTCAAGACTGTGGAAGTGCCGATGGTTCCGCCGCCTTGCTGGGAGGGGCTAGGTGACGTCCGCCTGCGTGAACTCTACCGGGGACTGGCAGATGACGGGGCGCGTGTGACACTGGCTGAACTGCGCCTTCTGGCAACCGATCCTAACCAGTCCGCCTCCTCGCAGCTGGATGAACCATCGGCCGAGCGCGAGGAGCCCGACAGACACCCGGCAGACACGCAGCAGCACAGTGGGCAACATCGGGGCCCAAGGCCGTGTCAAGCTCCTGAGTTTACTGCTCAGGACTACCTATCCGACCTCGAAAAGCGATGGCTTGGGGCCAAGCTCTGCATTCTCAACCGCGTTGACGCGCAGGGCCGGCCCGAGTCCCCTGGCCCGGTCAAGCCCAAGAATCGCGGCGCGCGGCGGAAGAAGCCTATCTACATTCTGTGCGCAGACCCTCTGTACCGCGAGCAATATGGCAACCAGTACTTGGACTTGGTGGACGTGTACCGGGCAGCAAAGTCCGTCTGGCGCCAGAGTGTGCAGAACACGCCCAATGGGCTCTTCGCCGGGGGCTTTCAGCTTCCGCCGCACACTTTGGTAGGAACCATGCCATTGGTGGACTGACGCTTAGCCGCTGGGCCGTCCAGCCCCGCTTGCAGCTCGCAAGCCGGAGGATCCTGTGATTTCATAGCCTTGACAAAGCCTTGGGCCCGTCCTACCGGATGTTGACGAGCACAGTCTTCTTGTGAGTAAACGCGTCGAGCATGGCGGCCAAGTCGGCCTCTTTGCCGATACCGCTTTGCTTGGTGCCACCGTAGGAAAGCCCTGCCTGCACCACCAGATTCTGATTGACTTGAACAAAGCCGGCCTGAAGCCGCTGCACCGCATCAAAGGCCTTGGCAAGATCGCGGGTCCATACTGTGGCCGCCAGCCCGTACTCGGTGCTGTTGGCCATGGCCATGGCTTCCTCGTAGTCATCAAACGGCAACACCACCGTCACCGGTCCAAAGATCTCCTCCAGCACCAGCGGGCTATCCTTGGGAAGTCCCGAGAAGACAACCGGCTGCACAAAGAGCCCTTTGGCAAAGCGAGGATCCTGCGGCTTGTGGCTGCAGCGATGGGCCACTGCCAGGGGCGTCGCTTCGCCCAGCGCGATGTAGCGTTGCACCGTCGCAAATTGGCTGGGCGAGATGATGGTCCCGATGTCCGTCGCTTCGTCCATCGGATCGCCCATGATCATCTGGTCGACTTTGGCCTTGAGGCGCTTAAGGAACTCATCGTGCAGGCTGCGGTGAATCAGCATTCGCGACGCCGCGCTGCACGACTGGCCCTGGCGCGTGAACCGCATTGACGTGATGGCGCCCTGGACGGCCCGGTCCAAGTCCGCATCTGCCAGGACGATCATCGGCGACTTGCCGCCCAGCTCCAAGGTGGCCGGAATCAGCTTGCGCGCCGCAGCGAGCGCCACCGACTTGCCGGCCGCCACACTTCCCGTCAGCGTCACCTTGGCTACCTGCGGATGCTCGGCCAGCGGCGCGCCGCAGCCAGGGCCATCACCGTGGATCAGGTTGAACAGGCCCGGAGGCAGAATCTCGTTCATCAGTTGGGCGGCGCGCAGGACGGTCAGGGGGGCCTCCTCTGCACTCTTGCACACCACCGCGTTGCCAGCGACCAGCGCCGGAGCGACCTTGAGGGCCATCAGCAACAGAGGAACGTTCCACGCAATGATGGCACCGACCACGCCAAGCGGCTCGCGCGTGGTGTAGACCAGCATGTCTGGGCTGAAGGGCACCGTCTCGCCCTTGAGTTCACTGGCCAATCCGCCAAAGTAGCGATACACGTCGGCATGGGCGCCAGCCTCCATGCGGCATTCGGTCCGCAGCGCTTTGCCGGTTTCCAGCACCATCAGCAGGGCTAGTTCTTCGGCGTGCTCATCCAGCCGTCTGGCACATTCTTGAACAAGCTTGCCACGTTGACGGGCCGGCATCTTGCCCCATTCGCGCTGGGCCCGTGCAGCCGCCTGCACCGCCCGGTCCACGTCGGCCGCATCGCCGTCTGCTGCATGGCCGATGACTTCCATCGTCGCCGGATACACCACCTCAAAAGTCCGCCCTGAAAGCGAAGAGACCAACTGCCCGTCGATGCAATGGCGACCCGAGAGGTCTCGCGCCAGCTGACGGGGATTCAAAGTGATGGCTGTACTCGGCGGCGCGTAGGGCTGGGTCACGACGGGCTCCTTGGTTGGGCAGAACACGAGGGCGGCTGGATGCCTTTCAGGCTGGACGCAGGCGCTCTGCATCTAGGAAGTGTTGGTTCAACAGTGGGTTGATCTGGTCAGCGCACTGTCGCACCAACCCATGACCTGCGTGGGGAAACTTGACCAACTTGGCACCGGGGATGTGCTGGGCCAGATAGGTGCTCCAGTGCGGGCGCACCAGGTTGTCAGGGCCCGACTGCACCACCATGGTCGGCAGGCCAGCCAGCTTGGGCAGATCGCCGCGGGTGTCGTGGCTCCAGATGGCCGCAAACTGCCGCCACATGGTCGCCAGCGCAGTACCCTCGCCAAACTCGTGGCGCAGGGCGTCATGCAACTCGGTCTCATCTATCGTTTCAAGATAGGCCGGCGGGTAGAGCAGGCGACTGAGCGCCGTAAAGCGCTTCTTGAGGTCCCGCGACGCTGTCCTAGGCCCAAAGCGAAAGGCGCCAAGGGGCGGAATGCGCGCTAGCGGTCCACCGGGATGGGTGGCAATCAGGGTTAGCGAGACGGTCCGCGGCAGCCAGTTCAGCGCCACGTGCTGGGCCACCATCCCACCCATCGACACCCCTACCACATGAAAGCGCTGAATGCCGGCGGCATCGGCGACCTGCACCGCGTCGCTCGCTAACCGGTGCATCGTAAGGGCCTGGCGCGGTGCTTCGCTGTGCCCTACCCCGCGGTGGTCAAACCACAGCGCCGAGCGGGCCTCCGCGACGCCGTGGGGGGGCTCGATCTGGTGGCGAAAGGCCGACCCGCGCGCGCCAAACCCCATAATCAGCAAGACCCCCGGCACGGAGGGATCGACTGGCCCAGCGCGCCACCAAGCCAGTCGCAAGCCATCGCTGGTCATGGCGAAATTCGGCGGCACAGTCGTCGGACAATCCGAACGAACGCGGTGGGCATGAGCACGGATCGCGGGCTCGGTCATGGCTGGCATCCTTTGGAGCTGTGGATTTTGGCGGGGTCGACGCGCCACGCCGGGTCGGCAAAGGCTTTGACCAGCAGGTCGACCATCACCCGGACCTTGGTCGACAGGTGGCGGCTGTGTGGATAGATCGCATAGACGGCGCTGGCGGGCAATCGAAAATCGGTCAGGACCTCCGTC
The DNA here is from genome assembly GCA_903919145.1 of uncultured Myxococcales bacterium. GTDB lineage: Bacteria > Myxococcota_A > UBA9042 > UBA9042 > UBA9042 > SXRM01. The sequence goes on along the minus strand of CAIXGW010000330.1, from coordinate 16,339 downwards.
AGCTCCCCGCGGCATAGGCTGTGCCCGACGATGAACTCCGGCAGGATCGCCAGCCCCTGGTGAGCCAGCACGGCTGCCAGGATCAGGTCGCCGTTGTTGGTGCGCAAGTTGCCATCGACATGCACGGAAACGTCTCGCTCGCCTTGGCGAAACGGCCAAGCGTCACCGCTGGCCGCGTAGCTGTAAAGTAAGCAATTATGCTGGGTTAGGTCACGCGGCTCCAGCGGAGTCCCGTTCTGCGCCAAGTACTCTGGCGTCGCCACCGCGTGCAGCGGCATCGGGCAGAGCTTGCGCGCGACCATGCTGCTGTCCTGCAGGCGGGAGATGCGCAGCGCCATGTCAAAGCCTTCTTCCACCAGATCAACCAGACGGTCAGCCAACTGCAGGTCGATCTGCACATCTGGATAAAGCCGCTGGAATTCCGTCACCACCCCGCTCAGGTGCGCCACCCCAAAGCCCACCGGGGCCGACAGCCGGAGCAGTCCCCGGGGCGAGACCTGCAGCTGGCTCAGGGCCCGCTCAGCTTCTTCGGCTTCGGCAACCACCCGGGCGCATCGCTCATAGAAGGCGGCGCCGGCATCCGTCAGCGCCAGCCGCCGGGTCGTCCGCTGCAGCAAGCGCACGCCCATGTGGTCTTCAAGCTGGGTAATGTCTTTGGACACCGACGACTTCGATACGCCAAGACTGCGCGCAGCCGCCGAAAACCCGTTGGTCTCCACAACGCGGGCAAACACCGCCATGGCGTTCAGGTCCATTGCCATTCGGGTCATCTGCAGCTCGCGAAGGGCGGTGGCCCCCAAGGCACCGCAGGGTAGGCACCTCGGCGGCGCTTGCCAACTGCCTCTACAAACCTCTCGTGACTACGCGCAGTTGACATAGCCTTGGGGTAGCGAGACAGGCACCGCAGCGTGAGTACCTCGGCGGCGCTTGCCCACTGCCTCGGCAAACCCGCCCTATCTATAGGCAGTTGACATAGCCTTGGGGTAGCGAGATTGCCGCCGGCCGGCTCGACACCCCTGCGCTGCGCGCGTATGCTGATCGTATGCGGATCGACCCTACAAGGTTGGTGAGAGTTGGGCTATTTTGCCTGGCCTTGGCTGCGTGCACGCCAGACGTCCCGACAGCCGGCACTATTGAGAATCCCGGGACCGCTGCCAAGGATGCTGGCCCTTCCGACCAATCTGTCAGTGATTCAAGCGCTTCCGACACAGGCCTCTTGGCTGACGCGCTGCCAGCGGATGCGCCCGAGCCGTTGCTCGATGCCAGCGCCGCCGATACCGACTCAGCTTTGGCGGACGGCCCAGAGGCCTACCTGTTTGACACGGCCAAGCTCGACCTGCCCTCTGCCCCGGACGCCCCAGTCTTTGACAGTGTGGCCGCCTTCGACCAGTGGCCAACTTCTGACCTAGGGCAACGTTATGACCCTGATATCTGGCAGGAATTTCCGTACACTCCAGACTCCGATGAGCCCAGCGACGCCTGGACAGCCGTCGACTCTGATGCTGACGCCGCCACGCCTCCCGACGCTGACGCCACTACCGACGCTGATGCGCCTCCCGATGCCGACGCAGCTCCCGCTGTCGATGTACCTCCCGGCGCCGACGCAGCTACCGATGCCGATCCGCCTACCGACGCGAACGCAGTTGCCGACGCCGATGTGCCGGCCAGCGCGGACCTGCCGCAGGACGCTGTGGGGGATGCGTTGGCGGACGCTGCGGCGGACGCTGTCGTGGATGCTGCCGATGCCTCAGACCCTGACCTGGACGCTGCGGGGGATGCGGCGGATGCAGCGGAAGTCGATGCGGCTCCAAGCCAAGATGCCCAGGACGCTCAGACGGATGCTTCGCAACCTGATGTGCCCGCCGACTCGGGACCGGCCTGCCAGAAGGGCGGCTGTGACGACGGCGAGCCGTGCACGGTCGACAGCTGCCTGGCCAGTGGCCAATGCGCCCATGCGGCGTTGCCAAGTGGCGTCAACTGCTCCGAAGGGGTCTGCCACCAAGGGTTCTGCTCGCGCAATACTGCTGAGATGGCCGGCACTTCCTGTATGCAGCTCAAGCAGGCGATCGCCGGCTCCAAGTCGGGCGTGTGGTGGCTGGACCCCGACGGCCCGTTCGGCGTCTGGCAGCCCTACCCCGTCTGGTGCGACATGGTGGCGGAGGGCGGCGGGTGGACGCTGCTGCTCAAGGTGGACCACAGCGGAGCCTTGGGCTACGACTCGCCCCTGTGGACGTCGATCGCCACGCTGCACCCGGGCTTCCCGCGGCTGGACGAGCACGAGGCCAAGTTTGACAGCTACTGGTCCGTGCCCCACACCGAGCTGCGCATCGGCATGCACGTGGCCAACCAGGTCGCCTGGCTGGTCCTGCCGATCCAGGGTACCTCCCTGTTTCACTTGATGAAAGATGACAAGGCGATCGAGACCTCGCTGCCCACGGCCAAGTGGCTGGGCCTATTGCCTGGGGCCAAGCTGCAAAGTGAGTGCAAGGCCCAGGGCTTGAACATCAACCCCGGCAAAGGCCAGCTGGCGCTCTACAACCATGCCCGGGTGCGCATTGGCCTGGTGGGCAACGCCGAAAACGACTGCCAGACGCCGGATTCGCGCATCGGCTTGGGCGGCGCCGGCGGCACCTGTGGCCAGAGCCCGACCATGACCTGCGGCAATGCGGCCGGCTGCTATGACGGCGCCCAGGTAGCCAATCATCCCGCCATCGGCTACGTCCTGGCCCGCTGACCCGGCGGAAAGTTGGCATTCAGCGCCGCCTGGGCGAACATCGCGGTACTGAGCAGCCGCTCAAGGTGCAGCCCATGCGCAACGTCGTCTATGTCGCCCCGTTTCCAATGGATGCCACGCTGCGCTTTGCCCGGGGCCTGCAGAGCCTGGACGACGTCCGCCTGCTGGGCATCCTGCAAGAGCGGCCGGGCCCGGATTCCGACCCATTTGACGACATCGAGCTGGTGCCCCACGCCCTGGACCCGCAGGAAATTGCCCAGGCGTGTCAGAGGTTAATCGCGCGCCACGGCCCCCTTCACCGCGTGACGGGCATCCTGGAGCCGCTGCAGGTACCACTGGCTCAGGCGCGAACGCTGCTGGGCCTGCCCGGCCCCGACGAAGACACGGCCCACCGTTTTCGCGACAAGGCGCTGATGAAAGACACCCTGCGCCAGCACGGTCTGCCCTGCGCGCGCCACTGCCTGTGCACTGCGGCGGCTCAGGGGCTGGCTTTTGTAGAGAAGGTCGGCCTTCCGGTGGTGCTCAAGCCGCCAGCAGGGGCCGGGTGCCGCAGTACCTGGCGCATCGACGATCTGCGCAGCCTCAAGGAAGCCCTGGCCCAGATCCGCCCAACGGCTGAGGACCCTCTGCTCATTGAGGAATTCCTGCGCGGCGACGAAGGGTCCTATGAGATGGTGGTGATCGACGGTCAGGTGGTGGCGCACTCGGTGTCGCGCTACCTGCCCAGTCCCCTGGAAGTCCTGCGCAATCCGTGGATGCAGTGGGTGTGCTGGCTGCCGCGGCTGTTGCCAATGAGCGAATACGGCGATCTGTTTGGCCTGGGGCCGCAGGTGGTCAAGGCGCTGGGGCTCGACAACGGCATCGCCCACATGGAGTGGTTCCGCCGCGAAGACGGCAGCTTGGCAGTGGGAGAGTGCGCGGCGCGGCCACCGGGCGGGCAGCTTTCGCTGATGACCGGCCTGGTCCACGGCGCCGACATCTACCGGACCTGGGCTCGGGCTGCCGTAGACAGCGCCTTTGACGGCCCGTGGCAGCGGCAGTTTTCCGCCGGCACCGCGTTCTTGCGCGGCGTGGGAGACGGCCGTGTCACCCGCGTCGAAGGCCTGGACGCGGCCTGGAAGCAGGTCGGAGACATGGTCAGCGAAGCACGGCTGCCACAGACGGGTCACCGCAAAGGCGACAGCTATGAGGGCGACGGCTACATCGTGCTCAAGCATGAAGACGAGGCCCGGGTCCTGTGGGGCCTGAAGCGCCTGATCGAAGTCGTGCGCGTCCGCTATGGCTAGAGACCCAAGCCCGCGGGGACCAGCAGCGGCAGACCCGCCTCAGTGGCCCTCTCCCACCATGGCTGTGCCCGTCTACCAGGGGGCCGACGCCTGCACCGACCTGCCTGCAGCCCTGGTTGCGCTGCGCGATCCAGCGGTGGCAGGGGTGGCGTTTCAGGGCCTGTTTAGCCCCGCCGAAGTCGCCGGCCTGCTGGCGCAGGTGTACGCTCAGCGCCGCCATTGGCAAACTGGGGCTGGCCCTGGCGATTTTACCCTTGGCAACGTGTGGTATGCCCACATAGAGTTCGGCCGCGAGGCGCAGTACTTTGCCACGGCAGCTGCGGCCCGGGCCCTGATCAACCGGCTGTTTCCCAAGCTGGAGCAGCGCGTCTTGGCATTTTGCCGCCAGCTAACCGCCGACCCTACCGTGCAGATCCGCAGCGGCTGGGGCGGTCCGGCGCTGGTGGTGTTTGAAGGCGGCAGTGAGACGGCCCGGCGCGGCGGCGTGCTGCACATCGACCACGACGGCCTGCCCGCCAACCTGCTAGAAGGCAAGGCCGCAGACACCTTCTCCTTTATCTTGCCGCTGCAGCTGCCCAGCCAGCGCGGCCACCTGCTGGTGTGGCCCGAATTGTTTGATCCGGCCGACCGCGCGCGCTTCATGGTCGGCAGCGGCGATATCGCCAGCCCGCGGCAGCCGGTGCAGCTGTTGGACCATTCCGTGGGCACCGCTCTGGCCATCCAGTCGCTGCGTGTGCACCAAATTCAAGGCTTTGAAGGCAATTGTGACCGGGTCACCCTCAACTGGCGCCTGACCCGGCTGGACGCGACCCCAAGCGGCAGGGAGCGCGGCGCGGGGCGCTGGGTCGTGTGGTTCTAGCGGTTGGGCAGCTGAGCTCAGATACCGGTCTGGCCCCAGCCGCCGCTGCCGTGGGCCACCCGACCGTTGCCGACCTGGCGCTCTCCGGCGGCAATCCAGCGAGCGACTTGGCCCCACAGCGCCTCAAATTGCGGGCGGCGGAAACCAGAACCACAGGTAATCCAATCATAATGTGGCGGGTCGTGCTGCAGGTCGTCAAAGTGACCGATCACATCGTGGTGGTCGGCGTGGGCGACATGGATGACCTCGCCCCACAGCTGGCTGAGCACAGGGACAAAGCCGTCGGAGGCCTCGGCGCCCGGCAGCTCTCCAAAATTCTGCGTCAGCGCATTGACTTGGGTCGCAGTCGGCAGAGGCAGGCGGTCCAAGGGCATGCGCGCGGTCAGGTTCCACAGCGCGGCGTACACGGCGTGGCTGGCCTGCGAATAGGGAGAAAGGCCCGCCGCCACCGTCGAACCCACGCCCGGAGAGCGGCCGCGCGCCACCACGCAGCCGTAGCGCACGTCGGTCATGTCGCGGGTCAGAGCGTTGAAGACTTCCATGTTCTGAGGGATGAGCTGGCGGATCAGAGACTGGTCGTCGATGACCTCTCGAAAGAACTCGCGGATCTCGCCTTGACGCTCGTCTGAGAAATCGGCGAGCAGCTGGTCAAAAAGCTGGTCCATCGGGTCGGAGCTGGCCACAAAGTTGTCTAGCTTGATCAGCACGCCAGCCATCTGCAGCACCGCCGACAGCGGCATCTTGCCGTAGCGCAGCGTGTAGACCATCGAAAGAGACAGGAGCCGCAGCAAGTGTGCCCCGGGGACCGTGGCAAAGAAGGAGGCCAGTGGCGTGCCGTAGTGCGGCGTGGTCACCGAAACCACAGACTTGATGCGGCTGACCAGCTGTTCGACCGGCAGCTCGGTGTTCAGCGAGGCCCCCTGGGCGACCAGCATCCGCGCGTCCAGGCCGCCAGAGCTGTGGCCTATCAGGTGGATCGGTCCGTCGTCGTGGGCAGCGTGGGCGGCGACCTGCTGCAGCAGCCGCTGGGTCCGGCGGCGAACGCTGGAAGTGGGCCAGGTGCGCACTGGGATGATCTCGGCGTCGATTCCTTGGCGGGCAAAAGTGGCTGTCAGCACTTCGCGCACGTGGGCAAAGTACTTGAGATCACCCAGATTGGCAAAACCAAAAAAGCCGGGAACCAAGAACACGTGGTGCCGGTGGCCGGTGGCCAGCGTGGGTCCGGCCGCTGGCGTTGAACTGCTTGAACTGCCTTGATTCATTGGGCTCCGCGCTCAGCACCCGCGCCAGTGGCGCCGCGAGCGGACCAGGAACGTACAGCGGATCTGCAGGAAGATCCAATCGCCCACAGCGGCACCGCCGGCGCCTGGGCATTGCGCCGTGTTGCGGTCGCGGCCCACTGTGCCTACCCTGCCTGCGGAGGTTCTGATGGACATGCTCCTGAATTGGCCGTGGCAAAAACTGCTGAGGCATAGTCTGGCAGTGGCGGCCCTGGGGGCATGGACCCTGGGTGCTTGGGCTGCGGCGCAACCGGTTCTGGCCCAAGCCAAGGTCCAGGGGGCGGCGCTGACGGCCCGTCCCGCGGCAGCTCCCCAACAATTTCTGCGCTTTGTCGCCCAGCCGCCCAACAGCGAGCGCCTCGACACCGCGGTAGTCCGCTACCAGCGCGGCAAGCAAAGCGTGGACCTCATCGCGGCGGTTCACGTGGCCGATCGCGCGTACTATGCTGCCCTGCAAGCCCAATTTACCCGCTACGACCGGCTGCTGTTTGAGCTGGTCAAGCCCCACGACATGGACGCCCGCGAGCTGGGCGGTCGGTCGCGGCAGCCGGCGGATTCACTGGAGTCAGACAGCGGCCTTTCCTCTCTGCAGCGCCTGATCAAAGACTGGCTGCAGCTGGAATTCCAGCTCGACGATATCGACTACCGGCCGCGCAATTTCGTTCACGCCGACCTGGACAGTGCCCGGGTGGGCAAGGCGCTGCGCGAGCACGCTGGCGACCTTCTGCAGTCCCTGGTCATCTACAGCATCACCGATGCGGCGCGGTTGCGCTATGGTGACGGCAGCTTGCGTCTGGGCAGCATGGAACTGGCCCTGGCGATGGCCAGCAGCGACCGGCCGCGCGCTCTCAAGCGGGTACTGGGCCGCGAGCTGGCTGAGGTCGACTTCAGCAGCTCAGAGTTTGGCGGACTGGGCTTTGGCTCGGTGCTGATTGGCGATCGCAACGCCGCGGCCATGCAGGTCCTGCAGCTGGAGCTGGCCAAGAACCACCGGCGGCTGGCGCTCTTCTACGGGGCCGCCCACCTGCCCGACATGCACAAGCGCCTGTTGGCCATGGGCTTTGTGCCAAAGGGCGAGGCGTGGCTGACGGCGTGGCGCATCGGCCCGCAGGCCGTGGCCAACTACAAGCTTCCCTGATCCTGGGGGCCGTCAGCAGCGCCCACGGCTCGCGGGGCCAACTCCAAGGTACCGCTCATCAGAGTTCAGCGCCCGGCGCCGAGCCCTGGGCTCCCCGCCCGTTCCTCTTTTCAGGGCCACGGCAGCGGCCCGGTCGCGCTGGGCCGGCGACCTTTCCTAGTTCCACTCTTTGGGGGGCGGGCGTCGGGCCTTGCCGCCCTCGACAACGCGAAACCGCTGAGACGGCGGGGGCTTGCCGGCCAACTTGGCTGCCAGCAGCCGCAGACGCAGCCACGCAGTGCGCGGTTGCCCGCCAGCCGCCACCAGGAACCACGCCGCCGCCAGGCCACCCAGGTGGGCAAACAGGGCCACATCGGAGCCGGCCAGCGCGCTCAGCACATCCAGCCCAATGCTGAGCGGCACCAGCCAGCGCGCCTGCATGCGGATCGCAAAGAACAGCAGGATTTCTGCGCCCGGATTGGCCCAGGCAAAGGCGCCGACCAGCGCCATCGTCAGCGCCGAGGCCCCGACCACAAACGCACCGTCGCCCACCAGCAGCTGCCAAAGCATCTGCGCCGCGCCCCCCGTGACCACCGCCGCCAGCGCCAAGCGCAGATAGGCCTTGCTGCCGTAGCGCTGCTCAAAGGGCCCGCCAAAAAAGCCAAGCGCCAGCACGTTGAGCAGCAGGTGGCCCAGCCCCTGCAGGTCGTGCAGACCGGCATAGGTCAGCAGAGTCCAGACCTTGCCAGAGGCCAGCGCGCCAAGCGACAGCGCCAGGTCCTGGGTGTACACTCGCAGCGAGGGCGGCCAAACGCGCCCTGCTACAAGTACCAGCACGTGCACGCCCACCAGGGTCGCCATCAGCGTCAGGTTGTGGCGGCCCAGGCGCCTTTGCCAGTGGCGCCATTTTTGCAGCGCTGGTGAAAGATCGAGCACAAGCAACCCCTGGACCCACGGCGAGATCCTCAGGGGACATTAGGCGCGCAAGCGCAGACGCGCAAGGAGCAGCAGATGACGGCGCAGATTTGGACGGTGGACCAGGCCGCCGAAGACGTCTTGGCCCAGCTGGAAGAATTGGCCGCCGAGGGCGCGACTTCGCAGGACCTGACCGTCGCTTTGGAGCGCGAAGGGCTGGAAGAGGCCACGGCCAAGCAACTGGTCCTGGCCGTGCTGCAGCGCGATCAGCCCGGCAAGGCAGGCGAGGAGGCAGCATTTGGCATCGAGCTCAGCCAGTTTCGCCAGATGCTGCGCGATGGGACTGCGCAGACACGGCTGGACCTGGCGGCGGCCCTGGTCCATCGCGGTGTGCCAGCCGCCACCGCAGAGTCGATGGTACGCCAGGTCGCCGAGGCCGATGGCGCCGTGGCCTCCAGCCAGAACAACCGCTTGCGCCGCCTGGGGATTCAGGGAATGGTGGCCGGCGGTCTGTTTGCCACCTTCTTTTCCCTAGCGGCATCCACGGGCCACGAGGGCGCCGCGATCCACTGGGTGACGGTGGCAGTGTGCCTGAGCCTGGGTGGCTACTCTTACATGCTGTGGCGCCGCCATCGCTGACGCCCCCGCGACTTTGCGCAGCCGTGACAATCCGCGCTTTTGCGGAAGCCTAGGCGGGACTATGCTGCCGCCGCCACGCGCCTTGCAGACGCACCAGGCCACCGGGAGCGCGCCATGGAACTCGACAAAGGCAATACCGCGGAATGGACCGTCATTCCCGCAGTTCGCGACACCTGTTGCGAATTGGCCGAGGCGATGTGGACGATTCGCTGCATCGAGGACCTGGCTCCGGCGATCATGGATCCCAGCGGCCACCAGCTGACGGCCGCGGCCCAAGCGGTGTTGGAGCCGCTGATTCTGCTGGCCCACCCCAAGCCGTGGCGCACGACCATCGACGTGGAGGGCCTTGTGCTGTCCTGCGCCGTGGACCACAAGCGGTGCCTGATGGCCCTGGGAAGCCCGCGATTTGCCAGCGAAGCGCTGATTGTCGGCAGCTGTCGCGAGCACAGCGCCAGTCACAACAGCCACTGCCTGGCGCGCCTGGCCGACCTGGATGCCCTGGTCGAGATGCACGCCCGCGCCAGCCGTGACGACGCGCCCAGCGACCTGGAGCTGGTCTACTTGCTGCACGGCTCTGCGGTGGTCTCGCCCGATGGTCACGCGGTGGGTCTGGCCGACCCAGACTTGCTGCGCGAGGTAGAGCGCCTGGCTGTGCAGGTAGATGAGGGAGTGAGCGCCTACAGCCCGTCTCTACGCGAGCACTTCAGCCAGTGGGGCCTGGAGCTGACCTCGCAATACACCGCGCTGCGCCTGCACCTTTTGCGCTTTGTGGCGGCCCTGCCCTCTTTGGACCATGACAAAGACGGCGCCGAAGTGGTGCGTTTGCTGCGCGAGGCGATTCGCCGGCTGCAACAGGACGACGCGCAAGCCGGGCCAGAGAACGGCCAGCTGCCTTTGCCCACGGCGCTGCGGATGGCGGTGGCGATGGCCCACAAGGTGGCGTGGGCCCTGCCCTATCGGGCACTGGCGCGCTGGACCCGCTTGGCCGTCCGCACCCTGGCGCGCACCTTCATTGCCGGAGAGAATGTCGCCGAGGCAGCCAAGGGCTTGGCCAAGCTGCGCAAAAGCGGCCGCGATGCCACCTTGGACCAGCTGGGCGAGCTGGTGGTCAGCGAGCGCGAGGCCGACATCTACCGCGACCGCGTCTTGGAGCTGATTGTCGCCAGCGGCCAGCCCGGGCAAGCCCCGCAGCGTAACGCGGCAGGCATTGAGCGCGGCCACGTCTCGATCAAGGTCAGCGCCCTGTGCTCTGACTATGACGGCGACGACCCCGACGGCACGTGGCGGCGCGTGGGCCCGCGCCTGCAGATCCTGTGCCTGGAAGCCCACAAGCGCGGCGTGTTCGTCAATTTCGACGCCGAGCACTACCACGTGCGCGACCTGACGCTAGAGATGTTTCGGCGGGTCCTGGCCACCCCGGCACTGGCGACCTGGACGGGGGCGGGCATTGTGGTGCAGGCCTATCTGCGCGACGCGGCTGATCATCTGGAGGAAGTGCTGGCCCTGTGCCGGCAGCGCGGCGTGCGGACCCCGATCCGCCTGGTCAAGGGCGCCTACTGGGACGCGGAGACCATTGAAGGCGCCGCCAACGATTTTCCCGCCCCGCAGTTGCTCAACAAGCCAGAGACCGACGCGCTGTACCAGCTGCTGTGCCTCAAGATTCTGCAGGCCGGCCCGGTCACCCAGCTGTGCGTGGGTAGCCACAACCTGCGCGATCACTGCTTTGCCCACGCGGCGCGCGATCTGTACTTCAGGGCGTCTCCGGCCGTAGAGCACCAGACGCTGCACATGACCTATGAGGGGCTGAGCACGGCGATGGCCAAGCTGGGCTGGGCGGTGCGCAACTACATCCCGGTGGGCAGCTTGCTGGTCGGCATGGCCTACCTGGTGCGGCGCATCCTGGAAAACAGCAGCCAAGTTGGGGTGTTGACCCTGGCGCGGCACGGTGCTCCGCTGCAGGAATTGCTGGAACCTCCGCTGTTGCAGCTAGAGCGCTGGCGCGGCGACCGCGAGCTGGAGCGCGACCCCCAGCGCGAGGCGGCAACGGTCAAGCGCCCAGCAGAGTTCTACAATGTGGCGCCCTTGCGGCTGTATCGCCCGGCGCAGCGTCAGGCCCTGGAGCAAGCGCTGGCAGAGAGCGCCCAGCCGTGGGACAGCGGCGTGCAGGCCGGCCGCCAAGGGCCGATGGTCGAGGTGTACGCTCCCGCCCATCCCCGGCAATTGGTTGGCAAAATCGACAGTACCACGCCAGAGAACCTGGAGACAGCCCTGGCGCTGGCGGCGGCGACTGCCCAGAGCTGGGGCGAGACCCACCCCTGCATCCGCACTTCGCTGCTGGTCCGCGCCGCCGAGGTGATGCGCCGGCAGCGGCCGAGCTGGGCAGCGCTCATTGTCCGCGAGTCTGGCAAGTCGCGGTCAGAGGCGCTGGGCGATGTCGACGAGGCCATCGATTTCCTGCAGTTCTACGCCCGCGAAGCGCTGCGACTGGCCAGAGAGCTGCCGCAAGCCCGCGCCCGCGGCCCGATCGCCGTGGTGTGTCCGTGGAACTTTCCGCTGGCGATTCCGGTGGGTATGGCCAGTGGCGCCCTGGTCATGGGCAATCCGGTTCTGCTGAAGTCCGCCGAGCAGACGCCGCTGGTGGTGGAGCGCTGGGTCCAGCTGATGCACAGCCTGGGCACGCCGCTGGGGGCGCTGCAGCACCTGGTGGGAGACGGTCCAGGGGTTGGGGCGCCGCTGACGGCCGACCCGCGCGTTCACGGCGTCCTCTTTACCGGCTCGCGCGCCGTGGGCACCCGCCTGCACCGCGCCCTGGCGGGCCGCGCCTGTGGCAGCCACAATGCCCTTGCCATCACCGAAATGGGTGGAAAGAACGCGATTGTGGTCACCGCCAATGCCGACCTGGATGAAGCCGTCAGCGCCTCTCTGCGCTCAGCCTTTGCCCACGCCGGCCAGAAATGCTCGGCGGCCTCGCGGGTGCTCATTGATCAGCGCATCGCTGCACCGTTCCTGGCGCGCTTCTGCGAGGCTGCCCGCGACCTGCAAGTCGGCCCATCAGAGACGCCCGGAACCCGCATCAATCCGGTGATTACCCTGGAAGATCGCGACCGTCTGCGCAATGCCACCGCTCAGCTGCGCAGCGAGGCAGACCTGCACGGCGGCAAGGTCCATGTCGACCGCAGCGCTCCCGGCGGCGGCAGCGAAGAGGGTCACCTGGTCGGCCCCGTAGTCGTAGAGCTCACCCTGCAGCGGGCCATGGCGGCCGACAGCTGGGCCCAGCAAGAGTTGTTTGGGCCTGTGGTCCACGTCATCCCCTACGCCAGCGCAGAGCAAGCCGTGGCCGCCTGGACCGCCCCAGAATATGCCCTGACCGGCGGCATTTTTGCCCAGTCTCAAGACGACATTGACGACCTGATTGCCGCAGCCCGCGTCGGCAACCTCTACGTCAACCGCACCATCACCGGGGCGCGGGTCGGCATCGAGCCCTTTGGCGGCTTTCAGATGTCGGGCACGGGCCCCAAGGCGGGCGGACGCGACTACCTGACCGCGCTGATCACGCTGCCCATCGAGGCGTGCCCGCCGATCGACCCCGGCGCGGCTTTCTTGCGCAGTATCGGGGAGGTACGGCAGGGTCCCCCTGGTTCGGCAGCAGACGGCGCAGAAGCTGAGGCCGAGCACCAGGGTCACGCTGCGGGCAATTTGCCAAGCCACCACGGGCAGTTGCAAGAGGGTCCCCCTCCTTTTGACGCCGACCTGTCTGCGGGCATCGCGCTGGCCAGCACCTGGCAGGCCGCCGGAGAAGCGTGGCCCAGCCTGACGTCGCGCTGCCAGGTCGATGTGACGGCGCTGGTCCACTGGGCCGTGCGGCACTTGCCCAACCTGGCCAGCGGTACCGAGCTCAACCGGGTCATCCCCGGCCAGAACAGCTACAATCGCTGGGCCCTTGCCAAGGGCTTGACCGTGGTGGTCGCTGGCAGCCGCAGCGCCACCCGCCACGCCGTCTTGCACGCCATGGCCGCGGCAATGTGCGGCAACCCGGTGCAGGTGCTGGCCTGCGGCCCGGCAGCGGCCAAGGTGTGGGGCACCCTGGTGGACGGCGTAGAGCACGGCGGGCGCATGGTCGTGACGGACATCACCAGCCTTCAAGCCCTGTTGCTACAGCTGGCCAACCCGGCTATTGCCAGCGTCGTCCTGGACGGCCGCGCCAGCGAGTGGGCCCCGCTGCTGGACGCGATGGTGCAGACGCCCCCCGGAGCCCGGCACCTGCGCGCCCTGCACTGCCCCGGCGCCTGGCCGCCGCCCAACCGCCCAGATGCTTTGGTGCGCGCCCACTTGCACGTCACCAGCCTTGCAGTCAACACCATGCGCCACGGCGCGCCGCTGGAAGTCACGGCCGCCGGTCGGCTGTGATCGCCGCCCCTGGGCTGCGGGCTGCCGGCTAGGGCATCGCCGCGGCTTGTCGGCCCCGCCTGTCGTGGTTCAACAAGGCCGGCGTGCGCACTTCTGCACAGCCGCGGCGACGCACCGACCGTCATTCGAGCCACTGGCTCTTGCTGCGTCGCTAACTCGACAGTACTGTCGAGAACGACAACCCGGCAGCCAATTCTCCACACTACACAACACTATCTGTGCATTGCCAGCAGGATCACACCGCAGCCAAGCCTGTATTGACAGCGACAGCTGCAACTGTTACTATGCAGATGTCGCCGCCGCAGTGGCGCCAAGGAGGAGAGTGTCGTGTCCTTGCCTGAACCCACCATTTCGCTGACCGACCTTAGCCTGGCCACCGGCGAAAGTGAAAGGACGCTGCGCTATTGGGTGCAGTTTGGGCTGCTGAGCGGCCCCCTTGAGAAGGGCCCGGCGGCCCGCTATCCGGCGGACCACGTAGCGCGGGTGGCGTGGATCCGCGGTCGGCAAGCCGAGGGGGTGCCGCTCAAGTCCATTCTGCGCGAGCTGCAGCGCCAAGATCGAGAGGCGGCTGTGCTCCTTCCCGGCCCAGCGGCGCGCGCGGCAGACCCGCAGCGACCGGGCGAGCCCGCCGGCCGCCCGGCCGAAAGCAGAACGGCGATCCAGGAGTATCTGGCTCGGGCCAACCTGCTGCCCCAACAAGCGGGGCGAGCGCCAACACCCGCTGCGCTGCCGATGCCGGCCAATTCTGCGGTGTCGCGGCCGCCCGCGGGAGAATGGAACCCACCGCGGACCCGCTGGGAGCACCTGCTGCTGGACGACGGCGTCGAGCTGCTGATCAAGCGCCCACTGGACACCTGGCGGCAGCGCAAGGTCGAGCGGCTGCTGCGCTATGCCGCCACGCTATTTGCCAGTCCCGGCTCGTCGGCCGATCCCGCAGATCCGGATGCCGGGCCATAGTCTCTCTAGGAGGTTCGCCAAATCCCAAGCCAGCCAAGTCCAGTTCCAGCCAGCCGATTACCCCAACGCAAGTTCCGGAGGCCCCCATGTCAAACAGCCATTCTGCCCATCCCTTCAAGGAAATCCAAAGCTTTCAGGTGGACGTGGACCGCCAGCTGGTCCGCCAAGGCGGGGGCAGCCAGCGCAACCTGCGCCTTCAGCTGACCGCCGGAGCGGCGCCGCTGGGCAAGGAGCGCCCGCCGGTGCGCGTGGGCTTTGTGGTCGACCGCTCTGGCTCGATGGGCGGCGGCAAGCTGGAGCTGGCGGCGCAGGCGGTGGGCGAGGCCATGGATTTGCTCAGCGATCGCGATGAGTTCAACGTGGTCTTCTTTGACGATGCGGTCGACACCGTGGTCCCCCAGACGCCAGCCACCGCCTCCATGCGGGCGCGGGCACGGGCGAGCTGCCAGCGGGTCCAGCCCGGCGGCAGCACCAACCTCTCTGGCGGCTGGGCGCAGTCGTGTCAAGAGCTGGGCGCGGCACACCAAGCGGGCAGCCTGGACCTGTGCATCCTGTTGACGGACGGCCAAGCCAACCAGGGCGAAACGGACCCAAAGGTCCTGTGCGACCACAGCCAGCAGATGCGCCACCTGGGGGTCGTGACCACCTGCATCGGCATTGGCGACGGCTTTGCAGAGGACCTGCTCAAGGGCATGGCCGACGCAGCCGATGGGCGCTTCTACTTTGTCCGCTCGGCCAACCAGCTCAAAGCGGTGATGGCGACCGAAGTGGGCGAGGCGCTGGAAGTGACGGCCCCTGGCGTGGCGCTTGAGATTGCCCCGCGCGGTCGCGGCCGCCTGCAAGCCCTGGGCAGCTTTCGCTCTCTCTGGACCGGCAAGGCCCTGCGCATTGAGCTTGGCGACCTCTGCAGCGGCCAATTCATCGACACTGTGGTCCAAATCCTCTGCCCAGACGGCTTGGTGGGCGAGCAGCTGTTCTTTGACGTGGCGCTGGTCGGCGCCGAAGGCAAGGCCCTGTGGCCCGTGCAGACGGTGACCTTGCGCTACGACACCAACGACAGGGTCCAAGACCAACCCCGCGACCGCGGCGTCGACCAGGCCGTGGCCCAGCACCACGCCGACCGGGCGCGGATGGAAGCCGTGGGCCTCAACCGCCGCGGCGACTACCAAGCGGCGGGCCAGCTGCTGACCAAGGTGGCCGACAGGATCGCCGGGTACGCCGCCAGCGACGACAAGCTGCTGCAGCTGGTGCGGGAACTGCGTGAGGATGCCACCCGGTACGAGCAGGTCATGGACGAGTACTCCAGGAAAATGGACTACGCCCAGTCGCACAACCGCAGCAAGACCCGGCTGAGCGATGGCGCTTCGACGCGGGCACGGTGAGTCAGACGAGAGGCGCGGACGGCCGCGGCGGCGGGCAGACGGGAACTCGGTGGGCCTGCCCATAGGTGCGCGCTTGGCGACCCACCCTGCAGCGAAAAGCCCAGGCGCCAAGCGGATCAGACATTGCCTAGGGCATTGTCCGAGGCCGCAGCCGGCCCCGGCGGAGGGGTGGCCCGGCGCGGATGCAGCGGTGCGGGGCGCGGCAGCCGCGGCGACAGCCCGGCGCAAAAACCCCAGTCGCCAGGCGGATCAGACATTGCCTAGGGCATTGTCTGAGGGTGCAGCCGGCGCCGGCGAGGGGTCGGCCCGGCGCGGATGCAGCGGTGCGCGGCGCGGCAGCCGCGGCTGACAGCCCGGCGCAAAAACCCCAGTCGCCAAGCGGATCAGACATTGCCTAGGGGATTGTCCGAGGCCGCAGCCAGCCCCGGCGGGGGGCCGGCCCGGCGCGGCTGCCGCGGTGCGGGGCGCGGCGGACGCCGCTGGCAGCCTGGCGAAAAAACCCCAGGCGCCAAGCGGCTCAGACATTGCCTAGGGGATTGTCCGAGGCCACTGTGCGAGGGCGCAACCTGCCCGCCCCTGGGGGCGGCAGCGCTGCGGCAACTCTCCTGCTGTGATGTGGGAAGCGCGCCCAGCAGGACTCGAACCTGCGACCCTCGGCTTAGAAGGCCGATGCTCTATCCAGCTGAGCTATGGGCGCGTCGCTGCGGCCTGGCGGCCGGTCAATCCTCTGTCTTCTTGCGGCTGTCCACGGACCACGCCTGGT
>CAIXGW010000329.1 GCA_903919145.1 uncultured Myxococcales bacterium | reverse complement strand
GAAGCAGGTGTCAGGTATTTCCAATTGCCAATTAGCCGGGACCTGGGTGCTCGCCGCATGCGCCTTCGCCGCCTCGACTTTCCTGGCGCTCGTCACCGCGTCATGAACCGTGGCGCCCGCCGTGAATACTTCTTTGTCGCTGCCACAATCGCCTAGTCGATACCGAGACGTACTGGCGACACCTCCTGGTGTACGTGCACCAGAACCCGCTGCGTGCTGGCGTGGGGCCTGTCGAGGACCCGCTTTGGCCAAGCCACGCCGCCTACTTGGGATTGGTGACCCGCCGCAGCTGGCTCGAGACGGCCGAGTTGCAGGGGCTATTTGGCAGCGCCGCGGGCTATGCTGAGTATTATCAGTCGGTCTGTTCTGGGCAAGCGGTGCTTCCACCCGACTTTGCCCCCAAGCGCCTGTGGGCGCCGCACAGTACTGGTGTGGTTGCGGAGCCCAACTTGGCGGCGCCGCTGTGGCAACTTGCCGATGGTCTGCAGGCCGTTTGCGCAGTTACCGGCCAAAGGCTGCAAGAGTTGATCTCGGCGCAGCGGGGGTCGCGCGGTAACCCGGCGAACTGGCTGGCGGCGTGGTGGCCAAGCCAGCACTGCGGCGTGGATCATGGCCGGATTGCGGCGGCGCTGGGAGCCACGCACACTACGGTTTCGCAGCGGATTGCCAAGGTTGAGCTGCGGAGACACAGCGACCGGCAGCTGCAGGCGTGGATCGTCGCGTTGGCCAGCGTGGTGCGCCCGCGGGACGGGGCTAGTTGTTAATTGGAAATACCTGACACCTCCGCCCTCAGCCCTTACGGAAACACCACCACCACTGGCCCTTCCGTCTTGGACGGCTGGTGGGGGACTTTCACTGTCTGGCCGCCCAAGGTCACTGTGATCGGTGACGACGCTGTGGGCGGCAGGAACTGGTCCACTCCGGAGAGGAACGGGAAGGACTGGAAGAGGGGGACTGCGGTGCCTTCTGACTGGCCGTTGCTGTTTTCATCGAACACGAAGAAGGCGATGGCGGTATGCTTGGCAGCGGCGAGGTCGGGGGTGGCGAGCTCTATACCGTTGACTTTCAGGGAGTCCTTGCCGGTGATCACGGCGCGGCTGGCGGAGAAGACGATGAGGACGGTGGCCTTGTCGTCCAATGGGAGCACCGAGAGCAGTGCACCGGCCAAGGAGTCGGGTGACGGCAGGGTGCGCAGGTAGACCAGGGCGTCGGAGCGGATGAAGGGGGGGCGGAAGTAGGTGATCGGGGGCTTGTCGGCAACTTTGCTCTTGGTGACAAAGGCATAGGAAGCACCGGGTTTGGCGGCAAAGGGGCCAAGGCGTCCGTCTGGGCCCAGCTTGGTGGCGAAGACGGGGGTGGTGTCCGCGTGCTGGCCTTGGTCGTTCAGTGCCCAGATGTTCACCTCCGCGCCGTCCTCGGCCACATTCTCCCCCAAAGTCAAGGCTTTGGCGTGGATCGTCAGGACGTCGTCGGGGCGGACGTCGCTGACTGCTGGCGGGGTGCCATCTCCCAGGAACTTCCACAGCGCGATGAAGGACGCTTCCGACGTGGCGACGGCGTAATGATCGATTCCCGGAATCATGGCGTTGGTGGCCCCCGCAATGTCGCCAGCGCTGGCCACCAGGTCCCCGTCTGACCAGAGGTTTAGGGTGGGGACCTCGCCCTTGGGGCCGGCGGGACCGACATTGGCAGAGCTGGCCACATGGGCGTAGCGGCGGACCTTTTTGACCCGATCGGGGTTTGAGAGGTAGGCGTAGCCCAGGCCGCCGCCTGCCGAGTGACCGACCAGATCCACTTGGGGGGAGCCGGTCGTCTGGGTCACACCGTCAATGAACGCGTCCAAGTCGGCCACGCGCTGGGCGGTCTCGGATTGGCCGAGGGTGTTCCAGTCAAAGACAAAGAGTCGGTTTGGGCAGCAGCCGTTCTCCACAAGGCGCTGGAACTGGGTTGACCAGGTGTCGCTGGCGGCCAGGAAGCCGTGAGCAAAGACGATGGGCGTGCGCTTGGGGTCGCAGGTGGGGGCGTGGAACGGTGGCGGGATGTCGGGGCTGGCGTCGGCGGTGGTGGCCGTGGTCGAGTCGCTCAGGGCGGTGTCGGCGGGTTCGGCGGGGGTGCTGGCGGGAGTGCCACAGGCGGTGAGGAGGGCGGTGGTGATTAGGAGAACGCGCAGACACTGGCGGACGAGGTTGGGGTGCGGCATCGGGTGGGCTCCAGACTGGCGGCTGCGGTGGAAGGGGTTCGCCGACCTCGACTGGATGGTCAAACATCCTGATGGTTTTGCCAAGTCGAGAAGCAGGTGTCAGGTATTTCCAATTGCCAATTAGCCGGGACCTGGGTGCTCGCCGCATGCGCCTTCGCCGCCTCGACTTTCCTGGCGCTCGTCACCACGTCATGAACCGTGGTGCCCGCCGTGAAGACGCCTTTGTCGCTACCACAATCGCCTAGTTGATACAGATTCTTACTGGCGACACCTCCTGGTGTACGTGCACCAGAACCCGCTGCGTGCTGGCGTTGGGCCTGTCGAGGACCCGCTTTGGCCAAGCCACGCCGCCTACGTGGGATTGGTGACCCGCCGCAACTGGCTCGCGACGGCCGAGCTGCAGGGGCTTTTGGGCACCGCTGCGGGCTATACCTGACACCTAGGGCTTCTTGCAGCGGACCAGCGGGGTCAGCGGCGCAAAATTCCAGCCATCCGCCGGCGTCGCGGCATCCATCGCCAGCAGGCCCTTCTCCAGAGCAGCCTTGATGTCGGCCAGGGTCTGGCCCAGCTTCTCGGCGCTGGAATTCTCGGCCACACACAGGAACTTGCCGCGCCCGCAGATCTCTGCCTTCTCGCAGCCTGGGTTGTCGGCCACCAGCTCCTGCAGGGCTACGTCGCCGTACAGCGGCACGCCGTTGACCAGCACCAGCTTGACTTCGGCCGGGGTGGCCTTGAGCACCGCATCGTAGGGGTCCGGCGCCAGCCCATCGATGACAAACAGGTCGGCGCGCAGCCCCGCCTTGATCTGGCCGATCTGGTCTTGCAGCTGCAGCGAGTAGGCCGCGTGGAAGGTCGCCATCGTCAGCAAGTCTTTGGCAGACAGGCGGTTGCCCCAGTGCTTGTTGTCCCACTCGTCGGCAAAGCGCAGCTCATCCAGCAGGTTCTGGCTGCCACCCATCGACCAGTCGGGGCCCAAAGAGACCAGCACCCCCGCATCGATCGCCGCCGGGATGTTGGCGGTCGTGCCATACAGCGCCACATTGGAGGCCGGCGACCAGGTCAGCTTGACGCCGTTCTCTTTCATCTTGGCAAATTCTGCAGGGCCAAAGGCAGTTCCGTGGGTCAACACCGTATTGGGAGACAGCAGGCAGCCATCTTCGGTCGTCAGCGTCGCCAGCGTGTTGAACTCGCCCAAAGCCAGGGTGTCTACCCCTTCGCCGCAGTGAATCAGGTAGGCCTGGGTGTCGCCCTTGGCGTAGTTCTTGCACACTCCGTCGCCAGCTTCTGTGGAGGGCGGAAACAGGGCGCTTGTCTGAATCTTGTCAAATTCCAAGTCATTGTACTGGGTATCGATCGAGCGAGCCAGCGAGTGAAAGCAAGGCACCGAAGCCCCGGCCAGCCCCACAATGCTGGTGGTGCCGGCGACCAGCCCCTTGAGCTCGCCCCACTTGTTCATCTCGCACTTGAGGTGGCCCTCTTTGGAGTTGTACGGCGCCGGACACCACTTGGGCTTGCCTTGCGAAGCGTTTTCAAGGCATTGCTTGACATCCAGCATCGCCCCGTACTTGACCTCCTTGGGCCACTCGGTGTGGTTGAGGTAGGTCTTGCTGGGCAGCCAGTCATCGCCGTCAAAGATGTCAAACAGGATGTGGTTGTGCATGTCGATCAGGCCGGGAACCAAAATCCCCTTGGTATCAATGGTCTTGGCCTTGACTGCCTGGGCCTGCGCCGCACAGCCCTGCCCCGGCTCTGCGCAGGTAATCGTATCGCCCTGGATCAGCACCTGCCCCACATAGCTCTGCGAAGGCGTCAGCACTGTGCCCAGCAGCAGCACGCCGGGCAATGGGTTGCGGCTGCCGTCAAAATCCTTTGGTTTGGTGTCAGTGGCGCTGGCGTCGGTGGTGTCAGCGGGGGCCACGGTGTCCAGAGGCAAGGCGCCGGTGTCGCCAAACAGCCCGCCGTCACTTGGCGCGCTGGCATCCGGGTCAGACGGCTCGGCCGCTGGCGCACAACCCAGCGGAGCCGCCGCGCCCATCAGCCAGGCGGCGGCTACGGCAACGGCCCGGTGGCCAAGGGATCGACGCGGCGGCAGGCTCATCACCATGGGCGGCTCCCAGACCAGTGCTGGGGCTGCTCCACGCAACCCGGCCAGTCTGCGCCAGAAATTGACCGGCGCCCCTTGACCCTACCGGCCGCGTTCGGGCCAGTCAAGCAAGAGCCTAAAACCCCGGCTGGACCTTGACGACGGCACCTCAAAATCACGCAGCATCATCGGCAGTAAGCAGCGTGGGCTGTCTGTGGATCGCCTGCGCCGGCCCACCGCCCCGCCAGGCTCCTAGGCCATCACCAGCACCGACGCCACCAGCTTGCGGACGCCCTCAAACACCAGGTGCAGCGGGGCGTCGTCATACATGTAGGCGGGCGAGCTGACGATTTTGTGCACCATGTCGACCAGCGCCTGGTCGGGCCGGCACACGGTGTGGTGGTGGCCCAGAGCGACCGCTGCAGCTGCGGCGCCGCCAGCGGGCCCTAGCGTCAGGTCAAAGCCGCGGCCCTGGAAGGCCAGCGCAATCAGGGCCGGCGCGATGCACACGGCGCCAATGGGCTTGTTCTGGTTGTGAAAGTGCTCCAGGATCTCTTGCAGGTCTGGGCGAACGCTGGCCTTTTCGCCCTTGGTGGCAAAGTCGCACAGGTTCTTGGCCGCGCCAAAACCGCCGGGCAGGATCACCGCCGCGTAGTCTTCTGCCTTGAGCTGGTCAAGCGCCAGGACCTGGCCGCGGGCGATGCGCGCCGACTCGACCAGCATGTTGCGCTTCTCTTTGGCGGCGACTTTGCCCGTCAGGCAGTTGACCACGTCGGCCTGCGGCGCATCGGGGGCAAAGCACTGCACGTCTACCGGGTGCTGGCTGAGCGCCCACAACACCGCCACGGACTCGCGGATCTCACTGCCATCTTTGTAGCCGCTGCCGCAGAGGATGACCGCGACCTTGGGGCGATTGGGGGTTGCCATGAAGAACTCCTAGAGCACCGGACTAAACTGCCGGAATTCGCAAACAATGGAGCCACTGCGACCGCATTGGCGCGCTCGGCAACCCGCCCGACACGCGGCAGACTGGCCCCCATCAGGGCTGCTGCGCGGCGCTCTGGCGGCTCGGTCGGCGAGCGCGGCGGCGAAGTCTACTGCCAATAGGGCTGCGGGCAAAGCTTTTGGCCGGTGGGAGAGGGCCAAAGGAGGCTACTTCTCTAGCGACGCCACCTTGTCTTCGGCGGCCTTGACCTTGGCCGCTTGGTCGCGCCTGGCCGCCTCTACCTTGGCTTGGGCGGCATCGACCTTGGCCTGGGCTACAGCGCGCTGCGGCCCCACCTGGCCCTTGAGCTGCTGGACGGCGGCGCGCTGACTGGCCAGGCGTGACTCGTACTTCTTCTCTACTTCAGAGAGCTTGGACGGCGCACAGCGGGCCACCGTGCCCTTGACCTCCAGCAGGTGGTCCATAAAGCGCTTGCCGCCCTTCTCCAGCTCGGTCTTGCTGTTGCCGCAGACGCTGCAGCACTGGTTGTTGCGCACCTGCTGGATCTCCATCTCGCGGGCGAGGGAGGTGGCCTGCAGCTGGGTCTCGGCCGACTGCAGCTGTGCCGCCACCGCGCCGCCAGCACTGCGCAGCTCTGCCTGGGCGGCCTGCAATTCGGCTTGCGCCGCCTGAATCGCCGCACTGTCAGCCCGCAGGGCCGCCAATTCGCGCTGGGCCGCCAGCAGCGCCGCCGACGGGCCGCTGGGCACCTTGGGGGGGTCGGGCTTGGGCGGATCGGGTCTGGGGATTTCGGCCTTGGGCGCGGCGGGCTTGGGCGGATCGGCCTTGGCAACGCTTGGTTTGGTTGGCGCCAGGTAGACCAGCACCGCTTCCAGGGGCCCTGGGTCCAGGCGCTCGTCGCCAGCCTGGGCCACCGCGGTCGGGATGGCCAGGGGCGATGACGCCCCACCGCCCAGCGAACAGCCCGCCGCCAGGGCTACAGCCGCCACGGCAAGCGCACAATCCAACAGCGGCGGGGCTTTGGCGAGCAGGGGCATGGCAAGGCTCCAGTTCCGTGGGCAGCAGCGCGGCGGCAAAGCTACCACTTGCCGAACAGCGAGGCCAGCCCCACCACCACCTGCACCATCCGCACCCCTTGAACTTCCCAGAGCTCTGCGCCAATGCCAGTGGTGTGCACGCCCATGCCATCGCGGCCGTAGAACAGGCCGGCGCGCAGGCCGTCGGCCCACGGCAGCGTAGGCGAGCCCCCCGCCCGCTTGCCGCCGGCGATCCAGGCCGGCTCAAACCACAGCAGCACCTCGCCCTCTGCGGTGCGCGCCCGGCCCTGCAGCCTTGCCACCGCCTCACCGCCAAAATCCACGCGATCGTTGGTGATTCCTGAGAGACCTACGCCCCCCAGCAGCGCCAGCCCGGCGCGGTCGCCGCCGACGCCCAGGCCCAGCATCAAGTGGCCGGCGATCTCCATGCCGTCGCCGTAGCTGACGCCGACCTCCAAGCGAGAAGAGGTGATCCAGCCGCTCTGGCGCGAGGTCCGAAACCACTGCAGCTGAGCCAGCGCCTGCAAGCCGCCAGATCT
Source organism: uncultured Myxococcales bacterium (assembly GCA_903919145.1). GTDB lineage: Bacteria > Myxococcota_A > UBA9042 > UBA9042 > UBA9042 > SXRM01. The sequence goes on along the minus strand of CAIXGW010000329.1, from coordinate 24,396 downwards.
TTCAGGAATGGCCAGGCCAGCCTGCCCGGCAAAGAAGCCGGTGCGCACTTCGTCGCCAATGCTGAGCAGCTCTGGGTCGGTCAGGCTGCCCGGCGCGGCCAGCCAGGGCTGGTCGCACTGCGCTTGGGCATGGGCCTGCACGCCGCCGTGCAGACCGCCCAGCTTGGCGCACAGGTCGTCTTTGTCTACCTTGGCCCGCTGCATCAGCCACAAGGAGGCCGAGGCAAAGGCCGGCTCGGGCGGCGCATCCAGCACCTCTCTGGCGCCGGCCGGAGGAGGAGGAGGCGCCTCCGCCGGTGGGCTGGCAGCGCGCTCAATCGAAAGCGCGATCCATGGCTTGCCGTCGACCGTGCCGGCGTCGACCACTTTGGCCACCCAGTCGCGCACTACCGTTACGGTGCCGCCGCCCACCACCCGGCCATCGGCATACACATAGCGCCGCGCCACCTCTTTGCTTTGGGCGATCCGCAGGGTCTCGCCGTCGTCCACCGCCGGCAGATCGATGCGGCCAATCGCCTCGGCAGCCAGCCGCCGCGCTTCAGGGGGCGCCATCGCCGGCAGCGGCCCCAGCCAACCGACAATGCCCGCCGGAACCGCAGCAGCAGGCGCCGCCGCAGCCGCAGCCGGCGCGGGTGCAGAGGGCGCGGGGCTCGGCGAAGCCGCCGGCGGCCGGCCACCTGCCGCCTGGGCCGCCGTGGCAGGCCCCATCATCGCCATCGCCCACAGGCAGGCACAGACCTTAGTTCGCACGGGGATGCGCATCTTCCTCTCCAAGCGTCGCAGGGAATTCTGCGCTACTGACCGCCAGCCGGCACTGCCCACCGGCCTGGCCTGCAGTAACGCCTGAGCGAGCCTATGATTCGCGGTTGGCGCGCGTCAAGCCTGGGGTGGGCGAACCGCCGGCCCGTCAAGGCGCAATTGCCGGCGACGCTGGCCAGGAGTAAGATCCCCCGGCTCTGCCGCTGGGCGGAGCCGCTGAGTCCCGCTCTTCTGCGGGAATCGAAGCCAGGTGAAAGTACCGGCGCGCCGCCCCAAAGGCCCCCAGGCCTTCAGAGCAACCGCACGGACTGACTAGGGGATTGGGCCGAGAGGCCAGGAGTTCTCCCTCCGCTCCCGACACCCTGGATTCGTCCAGCCGCCAAGCCGGCGGTGCGGATGCTTCGGTAGGCGCTGGAGGTCAAGCCCATGTCATCTATGCTATCGCTGTTGTCCGCAGGCTCCTTGATGGGGCGGTGGTTGCGCGAAGGCCGCGATCCGCCGCTGCCCGAAGGCGTGATCCCCGTTCACACGCCGATCCTGCGCGGCGACGCTGCCCCCGAAGTGACTCCCCATGCGGATACGCACCACGCGCCCTGGTACGCCACGCTGTGGCTGACCGGTGTGGACTACTTCAGTTCGCTGGGTTACGCCCCCGGTCTGGCGATCATGGCCGCCGGCTTTGTGGCGCCGCTGGCAACGCTGATCCTGGTGTTTGTGACTTTTGCCGCAGCGCTGCCCGTCTACGCAATGGTGGCCAAGCACAGCTCAGAGGGCGAGGGGTCGATCAAGATGATCGAGCGCCTGACCGTCCGCTGGGGCCGCCTTGGCTGGTTTGGCAAGACCGTTGTGCTGGCCCTGCTGGGCTTTGCGATGACCGACTTTGTGATTACGATCACCCTGTCAGCGGCGGATGCCACCCACCACATTCTGCAAAATCCGCTGTTTGCGCAGCACGTGCCGCACCGGCCGGTGCTGGTGACGGCGGGGCTCATCGGCGCGCTGTGCCTGGTGTTCCTCAAGGGTTTCAAAGAGGCCGTGGGTCTCAGCGTCGCCATCGCCCTGCCGTACATGATCCTCAACGCCATCATCATCGGCAACGGCCTGCTGCAGATCCAGGCTGAGCCAGCGCTGCTGCAGGCGTGGTTGTCCAAGGTGCAGAACTTTGACATCGAGCAGCTGCGCACGTCTCTGACCCTGATGTCCGAGGATGGCGCCGGCCCAGTCGCTCACCTGACCGGCGGCGGCACCATGATGCTGATCGCGGTCAGCTTGCTGGTGTTTCCCAAGCTCGCCCTGGGAATGTCGGGTTTTGAGACCGGCGTCTCGGTCATGCCCCATATCAGCGCCAAGAGTGCCGCCGAGCGGGTAAGCAACACCCGAAAACTGCTGCTGGCGGCGGCGATTCTGATGTGTGTGGAGCTGCTGGGCGCCAACCTGGTCTCGGCCGTGCTGATTCCAGAGAAGGAATTCTACTTTGCCCACGCGGGAGTGCCGGCGGGCAAGGCTGCGGGGCGCGCGCTGGCCTATCTGGCCCACAACTCGCTGGGTGCCACCTTTGGCACCGCCTACGACGTGGTCACGTGCCTTATCCTGTGGTTTGCCGGGGCCAGCGCCATGGCCGGGCTGCTCAACATCTTGCCGCGCTACCTGCCGCGCTTTGGTATGTCGCCGGCCTGGCTGGAGTTCCGCCGGCCGCTGGTGCTGACGATCACGGCGGTGTGCTTGACGGTCAATTTCGCCTTTGACGCCGACGTCGAGGCCCAGGGCAGTGCCTACGCCACCGGCGTGCTGGTGCTGATGGCCTCTGGCGCCTTTGCCGTGCTGCTGGCAGAGTGGGACAAGCCGTGGCGCCGCTGGCTGTTTTCAGCGATCCTGGCGGTGTTTGCCTACGTGCTGGTGGTCAACGCCGCCGAGCGCCCCGATGGCTTGAAGATCGCCGGCCTGTTCATCTTGGCGGTGCTGGTGGCCAGTGTGTGGAGCCGCTGGCGGCGCGCGTCCGAGCTGCGCGTCAACGGCATCCGCTTTGCCGACGAAGAGTCAGAGACCCTGTGGGCCAACCTGACCGATGCCCACGACGTGGTGCTGGTGCCCCTGCGCTCCAACAGCGACGAAGCGCGCCGCAAGACTGAAGCGCGCCACCTGCAGCACCACCACAACACGCCGTCGCGCTATGCGTTCTTGCACGTCTATCTGCTGGAAGACCCGTCGCAATTTGACTCGCCGGTGACCATTGCCGTGCGCCGCAGGGAAGACGACTACATCATCGAGGTGCGCGACGCCGTGGCCGTGGCCAACGCCATTGCCTTCACGGCCCTGCGCATGAACGTGAGAGAGGTCGTCATTGGCCTGCTGGACAGCGGCACGCCCCTGGTCAACTCGCTGCTGTACCTGCTGTTTGGCACGGGCGAGGTCGGCTACGCGGTGCGCGCCATCTTTGTGCGGATCCGCGAGCAGAGCCTGGCCGAGCAGTTTGAGAAGCGCCTGGATTTCGACCGCAGCCGCGACCACATGGAGCGCAACCTGCTGCGAGACGCCCTGCTGCTGGACCACGAAGACCGCCAGAAGCGCACCGAAGAGATCTTCGCCATGGAGAAAGCCCGCTTTGAAGCCCAGGTCTTCAAGGCCCCGCACCTGCCGCGGCTGATCTTGTTTGATTAGGCGTAGTCAGACCGGGCCTACCTGACCACGGCTTTGGCGATCCGGCCGATCAGCGCGTGCAGCTCAGCCTCTTGCGGTCCTGCCGTCATCACGCACAGCAGCAGCGGCCGCGACGGCAGGTGGACGATGCCGCAGTCGTGAAACTGGTGGCTGGCCGGCTGGCCCGCCACCAAGCGGTGCCCCCACTTGTGCGATACCGCCACGCCGGCCGGCACGCCGCTGGGCAAGGCTGCCCGGTGCTCAGACTCGGCCAGCAGGTGCAGCAGCTGGTCGGATGCCGAGGCGTCGAGCCAAGCGGCGTCGTAGAGCGTGCGCAGAATCCGCGCCACACTCTGGGCCGACATCGCCGCATCCTCTGTCTCGCTGCCAAAGGGCCATGGCACAGCCAGAGCTTGATAAACACTGCGCAATTCAGATTGCCCTACCACCTCGGCCAGCAGCGCTTTGGCGTCATTGCGCGACCAGCGGATCATCCGGCCCAGCAGCTCGCGCACGGTGTACGGCTGGCCAATGGCCAAGCTGTGGGGGCCGCTGTCCTCTCGCTGCGTGGGGCCGGCAAAGCGCAGTTGCCGCTCTAGAAAGCCGGCGTCTCGCGAAGCGCGCTGCAGCACAGCCATGGCCAGCGGCAGCTTGAGCAGGCTCGCCGGCCGAAAGACCCTTGGCGCATCAATGGAAAACCCGCGGCAGGCCTCCAAGTCTTGATAAACCACACTGACGGCGCTGGCCTGGCCCGCGGCCTGAGCGGCGGCAATCAGCCGCTGCACCTCGGCGCGCAGCCCTTGGGTCGCCGGATCGTCGGCAGCGCTCTCGCAGGCCAGCAATGGGTGCACCATCCCAAGGCGCGGCCGCCGCAGCAGCTGGGGCTGGACCGGGGCTTGCGCCACTGTCACCGCGCCGTGTTGGTGTGCATGGCCTGCCCAGCCCAGGGCCAGCCCGCCGCTAAATACCGCCGTCAGCATCGCCAGCTTGCCGCCCGTGCGCCGCCGGCTCGCGGCAGGCATCAGTGGCGGCTGGGGCTGCTTGACCGGCTGGGTCGCGCCTGAACGGGGGGAGGGGGCAATTTGCGGCTTGGCCATCGTGGGGGCTGTTCCATGCGCGGTGGCGCATACAGCCCTTATGGCACATCCGCCCTGGCCAGGCATGACAAAACGTGTAGAGAAGGCTACAGGGTCGCCTGACGCCGCTGCATCTCAGAGTCTAGGGCTTCATCTCGGGCCCGCAGCTCAGGCGTGTAGGCTTCGCCAAAGTCATCGGGCGAAAACGCTGGGCGCAGCTCGACTTCGACGCCGCCGTCAAAGGGGGCGCGCTTGAGCCACTCGACCGCGTCTTCCATCGAATTGACCTGCCAAATCCAGTAGCCCGACACCAGCTCTTTGGTCTCGGCAAAGGGTCCGTCGATGACGGTGCGCAGCTTGCCGTCAAACCGCACCCGCTTGCCGCGCACCGATGGGTGCAGTCCATCGCCGGCAAGCATGACGCCGGCAGCCACCAACTGCTCGTTGTACTTGCCCATTTCGGTAAGCAAATCGGTCGAGGGCATCATGCCCGCCTCGGACTCTGGACTTGCTTTGACAAAGACAACGACGCGCATCGGCTCTCTCCTGCTGGGGTTTTGGCGATCAACGGCCAGCTGGCGTACCCACAGTGGGTTGCAGCGGCCATCCAACTCAACGACGAATGAGCGGGGGCAGGATCGACACGTCTTCTAAATTTTCTTGCTGCATCCCCCGCCGCAGCGAGTCTACCCAGGCGCAGGGGCTCGTCAAGCGTGGCCGTTTCTGGCCGCTTCATTCCGCTGACGGAATGAAACCGCCGCCCTGCGGCGCACCCCGCGACCACAGCCACGGCGCCGGTGACTACGGCCTGGCCCTTGCCGCCGCCTTGGCTTCCTGATGCTCTGTGGCCTCTTTAAGACGCCAGGATCCAGCTTTGATATGGACCACTGCGGCATGATCGGAGACATCGGCCGGAGATGAACACGGTGCTCTGGGGGCACGCCGTCCAACAGGTCGTCCGTCAGGCTCGATGGGCTGGTGGCGGCGTGCGGTCCGGTGCGGGCGTCGGCCCAGTCGGCGGATGCGCAATTTGACCAGCGCAACGACGCGAACAGGAGCCGCACTTCGCCAGCCACTGGGCAACTGGACCTACTGGTTGTCTTGAATCTCACCGACGCCAAGCCGCGCAATCCGCGACTCGTCACTGTTGATATTGTAGGACCAATACGGCCCCCAGCAGTTGCCGCCACAGTAGCCGCGTCGCCCCTGGACTGTGATTGTGTGGTTGCCTGCGAGGATTGGGCCAGCGGTGGTGGCTTTGCAGATCGCTCTCTCCGAGAGATTATCCGTGAAGTAGATGTCTTGGCCTGGAGAGTAGTGGGGGTACCCTCTCTCGATTTTGCCTGGACTGGTGCATTCGGCACCGTCGATGAGGATCCGCATCACAATGGTATTCCACCCGCCAGCGTACGCGCGAATCGTGGCGTTCTCGGTATAATCGATGATTAACGCAGTGTTGTCCTTCTGCTTGGCGTAGGGCATCGACCGGGCATTGACGAACGAGCCAGATGTCATGTCGAGTTGGCTATTGGTAAAGACTACCTGGCGATAGCCGCGGGTCTGGCTGGCGTTTTGTCCTAGCAACTCACCGTCAACGATGAGGTCGCCCTTGATCTGGATCTTCTTGCTAGACAGGGTCTGGATGGCGATGCTCCAGTTGAACTTGCCATCAAAGGTGAAGGGCGGCGTGCCAGGCGGGACCTGAATGGCCGCGATATCCTTGACGGTGATCGACCAGTTGCCCTTGATGTTCTTGTTCAGCCAGTCTTTGTTCATGTCGCCGCTGACCAGCGCATCGCCGTCGTTGTACTTGGCCACCAGGGCGGTGCCGGTCTTGCCGCCGTTGTACAGGATGTACGGGCTGCTCATGCCCGGGCCGTACAGTTCTACCACAACCTTGGTCATGTCGGAGTTCAGACCAGAGAAGTTGACCGAGATCTTTTCAGCCAAGCCCACGTCGGGGAAGGTCAGGGTGTCGGTGACACCGGCCGAGAAGCCGTCTTTGATCTGCACGTCAGCCGTGCCGGACTTGGAGTCGACAAACTGGTTCCAGATGAGGTCGTTGGAAATCTCATTGATGAGGTCGGGGCCGATGCCGGCGCTGACGCACTCGTAGGTGCCGTCGAGCTTGATGCCCTTGAGCACCAAGTTGGTACCGCAAGAAGCTCCGAGCTTGGCCATGACCGGCTGGTTGGTCAGGTCGGCGTAGGAGCCGGTAGTGGCGACTTTGTGCAGGGTGGGCGCGTCCTTGAGGTCGGCATAGCTGCCGGTGCCGGCGACCTTGGCCAGGCTGCTGGCCTTGACGTAGTCGGCCAGATCGCTGGCCTTGGCATAGTTGGACAGGTCGGCGGTCTTGGCGTAGGCGCCCAGGTCGCTGGCCTTGGCGTAGGCACTCAAGTCGGCAGTCTTGGCATAGGCGCCCAGGTCGGCCGACTTGGCGTAGGGCTGCAGGACGCCGGCGTCCAGGTTGCCGGCCTTGAGGCAGCCCGAGCACTCCAGGGCTTCGGCGACGGCGGCGCGCAGTGCAAAGGGCGACGAGCCCAAGGGCTTGCGTGGCAGCTCGGGGTCCGAGCCGATCTGGATGCCGATCCACGCGGCGGGCAGGCTGAGGGCGGCGGCGGCCAGCGGGGTCTTGGCTCCGAGCTGGTAGCTGAACTGCCCGCCCTTGGCGGCCACGGTGACGCCGCTCTCTGCCCAGACGGGATTGCCGCCGGTCTCCGCGCTGTAGATGCCGACGGTGACGGTGTAGTTGCCGTCAGCTGCCGGGCCGCCGCCAGAGGACAGTAGCACGCCTTCGATGGCAGTTTGGGTGGGTACTGCGGCGGCTGCTGGGCCGGCAACCGTTGCACTACCAGCGGCAACTGCTACCACCAACGCGGCGAGCCTGCGAATTCGGATCATGTTGGGACCTCAGTGAACTTTGCTTGCCTCAGCATCGGCCCGTCCAAGTAGGGGCCGCGCGAGATGGCGGTTGGCCGTCAGTGTAGCAATCGCCCAGCGGCGATGCCAGCCGAGCCTGCATTTTGGGGCGGCGGGCGGCCAGCTCGCGTAGCGCATTGAGGACCCACTGATTGGCGTCGCGGTCAGCGGCAAAGCGACTCTAGTACCCAAGACCCCTAATTCGATCCGGGTTGCACCTGGTTCTTGTTCACAGGTCTTGGGTCCTACTGCTGGGTCTTCTTCCGTACCCCAAACCACGTCCGTTCCGGAACCCGGAACGAACTTGGGGTTTGGGGTCCTACGTACCTGTCGGGCTGCACCTGTACTTGCTGCGACGCCTGCTACGACACCTGCTCGAACTACTGGTGCGACTACTGACCGTACAGAGACAAACGCCAGGGCCCTTCCTATGCGGGCGGAACGGCGCGGTGAGCTGCGCCAGCGCGAGCTCCAGCCGAATTGCGCGCGCCGTCCATGCCCAAGACAGCGTGATTCATCTGTGCTAGCTTCAGCCCAAGTCTTCCCTCCGCGCCCTACTCTAAACTGCAACCGCCGATCTGTCTCAGCTATGTTGGCACAGAGGGCGGCTGAAGCGGGGGTCAGCAGCGCCCGCGGGTGGTCCAGGTAGCGGATCGCATACAAGTCCGCCAGGCGCTTGCCATCTGGGGCCTGCAGCACCGCCCACGGCAGCAGGTGCAGCGGCATGTCGGGCACCACAATCAGCTCGCTCGCCCCCGTCAGATGGCTCTGCAGCGGCGCAAACACCCGCTGGTAGACTTTGTGCGCCAGCTCGTCGACTTGGCCGCTGGGCAGGGCGAGGTTGCGGCGCAGCGCCTTGACATCGTCTTGCCACAGCTTGGCCTTGCCCAGGTCGACCCAGGCCGGGCGGCGATCCCTGCGCAGAATCAGGGCAATCGGCCCCACATCGGCCACCAGCTGGGTGGCGGCGGCGGCCAGATCGATGGCCACGGTCGGCTCAATGTCGACCAGCGCGGCGTCTGGGGGCAGCGCCGCCAGCACCTGGGAAAGCGTCGGCACCGGCGGGGCGGTCAGCACCGTGCCGCGCTGGCCCTCGATGCGCTCGAGCTCGCCCTGCAGCTGGTCAGACAGCTTCTTGCCCTCTGCGGCAGGCAGGCCACCCGAGCCACCCAGGGCCAACGCCGCCAGCTGCCTGCGCAATTGCATGGCCCGCGCCGTCTGGCCGCTGGGATCGCGGGCGCTCTGCTGGCTCCAGGCCTGCCAGCGCGCCGCGCCTTCGGCCAAGACGCCTTTGCGGCGGATCGCGGCCTCGGCCACCACCGGCAGCAAATCCTCTGCGACTTCATGGCTGATCCGCAGCAGGTCCAGGGCCTGCCACAGGCTCAGCCGCAGCATCAGGTCGGGGCGACGGGTCCGCAGCGCCTCGCCGGTGGCAATCAGGCGGGCCATGCGGGTGTCGTCGTGCTCCAGGGCCCGGCGCAGCAAGGCAAGGGTCCGCTGGCGCAGCGCCGGTCGGGCCAGCAGCCAGCGCAGACGGGTGAACCGCCGCCTCTTTGGGCCGGCGCAGCAGCACCAGCGCCTGGGCCTGGCGGACCCGCAGCACCGCCCAATCGTCGTGGTCCGCCGGGGTCTTTTGTTGCGTGCGCAGCGCCAGGGCCTCTTGGACCAGCGCCAGTGCCGGCTCTGGTTTGGCCAGCTTCAGCGCGGTGCTCAGGGCTTGCTCGACCACCTCCAGCAGCGGCAGCGGCAGCGGCAGCGGCTCGGCCAGAGGCCTCAGGCGCGTGAGCAATAGGTCAAACAGCTCATAGCTCCTGGCATACTGGCTCTGGCTGTCTGCCAGCTCGCCAAACTGCCACATCAGGTCCAGCACCTTGGGGTGGGCCGGGCAGTAGCGCTGCTCCTGCAGGGGCAACAGCTCCTCCAGCAACGGCAAAATCTCTAGGTAGCGACCGGCTTTGTCTAGGGCATTGGCCTGCTGCGCCAGCTCGCCCGCGCGCTGTTCGCCCAACGCCCGCTGGCCGGCGCAGCCGTCCTGGTTGCCCGCTGGGCAGGCTTTGGCAAAATGCGCCGCCGCCAGCTTGGCATCCGCCGGTCCGCCCTGGCCGTCGCGCTGCAATTCAGCCAGGTACACGCAGGCCGAGGCGGTGTCATGGTCGCAGGCTTGCTGCAGAATCGGCCGGGCGGCTGCGGGGTCAGCTGCCACGCCGCGACCGTGGGCCGTGACCCAGCCCAGGTCGCTGCACGCTTCCCAGTCGCTGCGGGTGCACGCCTCTGCCATCCACGCCACCGCGGCGGGCTCGTTGGCTGCGGTGCCGCGGCCGTTGAACAGGGCGGTGCTGAACTGGTAGCAGGCTTGGCCCTGCCCCGCCTCGCAGGCCCGTCGCAGCAGCTGGGTGCCCAGGCGCGGATCGGCAGGCGCGCCGCGGCCTTGGCCACTGCGGGCTCCAGCGTAATAGCAGGCGTCGGCGTGCCAGCTCTGGCAGGCCTGCAGCCAGGTCGCCAGCGCGGCGGTCGGGTCTTCGGGCAAGCCGTTGCCTTAGTCCTGCTGGCGGGCGCGGTCGACGCAGCCGTCGATTTCGCCAGCCGCGCAAGCGCCTTTGCGCAGGGCCGCCGCCTTGGCCGGATCCGCCGGGATGCCGATCCCATAGGCGTAGAACACCCCCAGGTCGCTGCATGCCAGCGGATCCGCAGCGGCGCAGGCCTTTTCGAACACAGCCCGCAGGCGCGCTTGGGCTTCTGGGCCTTGAGCGTTGGGAAACTGCACCTCGGCTTGGCGCACACAGGCCCGCGTCAGCCCGGCAGCGCAGGCCTTGGCGTAGCGCTTTTCGGCTTGGCCAAGGTCGGCGGGCCGGCCGAGCGCGCGGGCGGCTTCGCCGGCCAGCAGGCAGGCCTCGGCATTGCCGCGCTTGCACCCGCCTTCGGCGTCTACGCATTTTCCCGCTTTGACCGACCAGGCCCGCCCGGCGGCGCAACAGTGGCCCTGCAGCACCCGGCCAGGCGCGCACCACTGGGGTGCCTCGGCGGCCACCGGGCAGCAGCCGCTGCTGTCAACGGCTGCCTTGGCGCAGGTGGGCTCGGTGCCGGGCGGGCAGGCGGCCGCGGCGGGCCCAGCCCACAGGCAAAGCGCGGCGACCCACGTCGCGATGACGCCCCCGGTGCGGCCCACCCCCATGCTCAAGATCACGCCAAAGTGCTTGCCGCCGCTGCCTTTTCCTTGGCCACGACCACACCTGCGCGCTCCAGCATCGCCCCCAATAGCACGTTGCAGCCGGCTTCCAGGTGCTCTGGCTTGGCGTCCTCTACCTCGTTGTGGCTGATGCCGTCTTTGCAGGGTACAAAGATCATCGCCGCTGGGCAGGTGCGGCCGACGTAGACCGCGTCGTGGCCGGCGCCGCTCACGATGTCCATGTTGGCCAGACCCAAGGCATTGGCGCCCAGGCGCACCGCGTTGATGCAGTCGGGGTCAAACTTGCACACCGGAAACTGCGTGGCCGGCGTGACCTTGACCGAGACGCCGCCCGAGCGGGTCTTGACCATCGCCGCAATCTCTTCGGCCGCTGCGTAGGCCGCTTTTTCCATGCGGTTCAGCGCGTCGTCGTCGGCGTGGCGCAGGTCGATGGTCGACTTGATGGAGCCTGGGATGACATTGCGCGAATTGGGCGACACCTGCACAAAGCCAACGGTGCCGCGGCCATGCGGCGCCTCGGCCAGGGCAATGCGGTTGACGGCCTGCACCAGGTGAGACAGGGCCAGCAGCGCATCGCGGCGCAGCGGCATCGGCGTTGGCCCGGCATGGGCCTCTTGGCCAACGATTTCGACATCAAACCAGCGCTGACCTAGCGCCCCGGTCACTACGCCGATCGGCAGGTCCGCGTCTTCCAGCACCGGCCCTTGCTCGATGTGGGCCTCAAAGTACGCCGCAAACCCTGGGTATTCTGCCGAAGGGCCACAGGGCGCCGTGCCCAGGTAACCGATCTTCTTGAGCTCTTCGCCCACCGTGATCCCCTCAAAGTCGGGGCGCAGGTGCATGTCTTCGGGCTTGAACAGCCCGGCCCAGGTGCCCGAGCCCATCATCACTGGGGTAAAGCGCGTGCCCTCTTCGTTGGTCCAGGCGCAGACTTCGATGGGCGCTTCGGTCTCAATGCCCAGGTCGTTGAGCGTGCGCACCACTTCCAGTCCGGCCAACACCCCGTAATTGCCGTCAAACTTTCCGCCAGAGGGCTGCGTGTCAATGTGGCTGCCGGTGCCGACCGGAGCGCGCTTGGGGTCTTTGCCCGGGCGCTGGCCAAAGATGTTGCCAATGCTGTCGACGCGAACGGTCAGGCCGGCCTCGCGCATCCACCGCACCACCAGGTCGCGGCCTTGGCCGTCGAGCTCGGTCAACGCGATGCGCTTGACGCCGCCCTTGTCAGTGGCGCCAATCTGCGCCAGTTCCATCAATGAATCCCACAACCTCTGACCGTTGACGCGCATGGCTCTCCTCCGCGGCCCGCCGAGTGCATAGAGGTGAAGGCGGGCGTGGCTTTGGAGTGTACGCGGCTCCGGCAGCGCTGGCTATGGGGTAGGTCAAGGGGCGTGGGGCTGTGTCTGGGCGGCCAAAGCGCATCTGGGCTGGGTCGGCATACAAGCGGCTGACGACGCTGACGCCCGTCCCGACTCACCAATCGCCCGGCGCCCTCGCGGAGCCCGGCACGCCGAGCACCCGCCAAATCAGCAGCCGCTGCTTGCGCCGCTCCGGCGACTCTGGGTCCACGTCGCGAAGAAGCGTGATGCCAGCCCGGTCCCACAACCACCTGCGCACGAAGGGCGAACTGCGCCACGACTGGCTCCAAATAACCGCGCCGGTGGCCTCGCGCCAATACAGCAACATGTCATGGCTGTCCTGCCCGCGTGATGGGTCTGCACATACGCCGGCAAAGACCGGTGGGCCGCCGGGAGCGCCAGTCAGGTTTTGCGCATCGCAGTAGGTTGGTGTCTCTCCATCCGGCGCCTGCCAAGGGGTGGTTTGGGTCCAGTGACCAGCTGAATTGAGGGTCGCGAAAAAGTAGCCAGCGTGCGGCTCGTCGTATGCCTTCCCCGCCACCAAGTGGTCACCGTTAGGCGCTGCAGAGATGCCCAGGATTCGACAGCTACCGGTCCACCCCCCGCAGCCGATCGTCTCGAACTGCTGCCTGCCGGTGCGGTCCAGCCCGATAACCCAACCTTGAAAATTTGACCTGTCGTATTCGGGGCCAATGCTACCTGCGACCAGATAGCCCGTCTTGCTGAGTGCCACCTCGACGGCTGAGCGCCAGGCATCGTCCCGCCTTAGGTCAATGCCAGCGACCACCTTGCTACGCTCGCCCACGATGAGGCGGTGGCACATCGGCACTATCTCCTCGCCCGTCTTGAGCGCCGGGCGCAACGCGAGCAACAGCCAATGCTGTCCAGCGTCCATGACGCCCGCCCTCGCCAAGACAAACGTCGCCTGCGCTGGCAATTCAACCTGTGAAACTGCCAAACGGGGCTGCGGACCACCTACTGCCTCGCCAATAAAGACCATGCGGTCGTTGTCCTTCTTCGCTGTGACCAAGAAGGCGTTCTCTGATGTTGTGGTGGCCAGGAAGTCAAACTCTTCGACCCGATCGTCCAGCAATTCTACCATCACAGCACCGGTATCGCCCGCACGCAACTGAAGCTCACCCATCAGAGCTGGAGTGGACTGCACCTGCCCAGGTACAGCTGGCGCAGGTCTTCGACCGCCAAGCACCAGGTTTGTGCTGACCCGGATCATCTGCGATATTCGTCCGCGGTTTTGCCAGGTTTCGCCGTCGCGAGGCCAGTCGATGTCGGAAGCGGCGGCCACGCGGGAGAGCGAAAGCGGCTGGCGACCAGCGCTCGCTGGGCCGCGGGTCAGCGGCTTGCCAGCGCAAGCATTGGTCAGTAGCGCCACGGCCAGGGTCAGGGTCAGGCGTAGAGTGCGCATTGGGCCTCAATTGTTGGGGCGCGATTCACTTTTTCTCATGATTGTCACCTTTGAGCTGCCCGCAGTTGTAGAACACCCACGCGTTAAGCGGGTCCTGTGAGTACTTGAAGCATGTGTCGAAGTCAACCTTAGCCTTGAAAATCTTGCCCATTCCATCTCCCGGATAGGGCTTGTAGTGCCAAATGCAGTTTCCAGCACAATCAGGGATATCCTTCTTACGACATCGCCGCTTACCATCGCGCTCGTAATGGCAGTAATATCCAGCCGAGCACAGGCCTTTACAGTCGCCATCACAGCTATCCCCATCTACCCCACAACAAGCGCACGAGCCCCCACAACATTGCTTGGGCCCCTTGCATGCGCCACACTCCACCACGTAGGTGCCTTTGGTACACGGCACATAGCCCTTGCCGCAATCTTTGCCATCGCACGCCTCATTCACAAGTTCTTGCTCTGGAACGCAGAATCCCCCGCAGCAATGCTTTCCCTCCGCACAGCCCTGCTGCCCAAGTGGCTTCTTCTCGTCGCATTCTACGATTGACGGCGCCCTCGGCTCAGGGGTCACCATTCTTGGATGAAGTTTCCGCTCCCGCTGGTACCACTCCCCCGCCAGCATCCCATTCGAGCCACTGTCCCCTGGCACAGAACTATTGAAAAAGTTTGACGAGTTATGGCCTGAGTAGCCGATTGGCTGGTTGGTTGCAAGTCGCCCAAGTCTGGCGCGGTCGGATCTCTGCCCTCGGAACTCTTCCCGCCACCGCAAATCCTGCAACACCTCAAGGGTGGGAGCCGCCTCAGGCAACCCATTGTTCATCAGCAATCGAATGCCCATGACGCCCCCCCTACCGCGCCGCACGCAGCTGCACGGCGCAGGTGACGGTCGATGTGGAGTTGGCATCGCCTCGCTGCGCCTTGATCTGCAGCGACTGAGGCAACCCGCTGAGTTGGATAGTTAAATACTGCGGATTTCCGTTGGCCACGCTCATCGTCTGGCTCTCCAGGGGCGTCCGAATCGTGCCCAATACCACGCCGCAGTCTGCTACAGCATAAATGGTCACCACCAAGTTGTCGGTCCCGGTCAGGGCCGAGGTCAAGGACACCTGAACCGTCGCCGCGTCGAACGCAGACACGTCGCGGGCGGCCCAGATGTCGACAGCCGACGTCCCAATGGCTGAAGTCTGCGCAGCCATCGTCTGCGGCAGCGCCACCGCCAGCGTTTTGATGTGAACGGTCGCGCGGGCAGCACCGTCTTCGACCTGCACGCCAAATTGGACGTAGTTGGCCAGCTGCTTGGGATCGCAGGTGAACTGGTACAGATACGGCGCGGTGTCAGTCACTGCGACCAACCCGGCAGAGGTGCCGTCGATGAAGCCGTCGGTGCCGATGGGGTACCAGCTGACCTTGTCCATGCTGTAGCGGGCCAGCAGGCGAACCATGGCGCCACTGGTCAACTTCAGGATCTCGACACTGGACAAGAGCGCTGTAACGGCAGCGAGTTTGTGCGCTTGGCCGTCCCAATAGATCATCGGGTCGCCATTGGGCTCCGCGTCCAACTGGGTGTCGTTGACGATGTTGAACTCTCTATCGGTGCAGGAACCCATCGGCTAACTCCGGTCCGCGGAACTAGATCCGCGCTTGAATACGCCGGCTCGTTAAGGGCTGGCTCGTGAGGGCCGGCTCGCTACGAGCCGGTCCGCTGGGGAGACTTCACCGTAGCCAGCCTGCCAGCGGCTGTCAAGCACTATCTTTCGCGCTTAACGGCCGGACCGTATTCTAACGTATTTACAATGCACTCCGCCACAGGCCAGCGCCACATCCTGTTTACACGGCGCCACTCTTGCCAATCACCATCTCCCAAACCCGCATCCCATGGGCTGAGACACTTGTCTCTGAACACTGCCTCACACACCGCCGTCTCCACCCGCGCGGGCCCAGCGTCGCTGGGCCCGGCGCAACCCTGGATACGGATCCCTACACGGAATGGAAGGGTGTCTCTGCGCACGGGATCGTGACCCGCAGGGCGGAGGCGCGATTTGGGGCCACATCCACCGACCCGTGCGTCCAGCAGCGCCAAACGGTGGCCCCAAACGCGTCTCCGTGAGGGCGAGCGGCAGCGAGCCCGAGTAGAGCCCGGTCCGGCGGTCCCGCGCGACTCGCCCCAGCGGGGCGAGGGCAGCGGACTGCCGGATGCGCCCAACCTCGCCAGAATCGCCAGGCTCCCGCCACGGTTTCCGCGCTGCGCCGCTGAGACAAGCCAACGCCCGCCAAACACCGCCGCGGGGTAGGACAAAGGGGCCCTATCCGCGCAACCCTGGCGGCCACGTCTCCTCGCCGCTTGCGCAGCGCCAGGATCGGCTACAACCGCTTGAAATCCCAGCCAACAGACACCATCAAGCCCAGGCCGGTGTCGGCATGGCCCAGGTCCAAGATGTTCACGCCGCCGCGAAAGCTCAAGGCTTCGGCGCGCAGGCCCACGCCCAGGTTGGCGCCGATCTTGGTCTTGTAGGCGTCGTCGATGGTGCCGCTGCTGGCGTGGGCCTTGACAAAGTTGGCGCCGACTTCGCCAGTGACAAAGAAGCCATCTGGCGTGCCAGTGGTGCGGTAGACGACTCCGACCATGACCGGAATAAAGTCTATGCCGTAGGAGATCTTGGCAATGCCCAGGTCAAGCTCTTTCTCCATGCCGTAGACGTAGCCGGCGCGGCCCGTTAGCGCCATGGAGTTCTGCAGCTTGCCCTCGTAGCGCAGCATGGCGCCCAAGCCCAAGCCGGTAGCGTCGGAAAGGTCACCTGCTGGCACATGGCCCACAACGTCCACGCCCAACACCCGATCGGCGATGACGGCAAAAGCGGGGCTGGCCGACAACAGGGCAAGCAGACTGGTCAAGGCAAAGACAACAAGGCGCTTCATGATTCAGATCCCCAACGGCGATGAAAGCCGCCGCCTTGAACTAGCCCGCCGGCGGTCTGCGGTCAATGCTGGCACCCGCCCGTGTGACAGACGCCGGACAATCGGCCCCCTGCCAGCCTGTTGCGCGAACCGCCAAGTGGGGCTACCGTCGCAGCGCCTGGGGAGCTGTCCGCCATGTCCACCGAGCCCACGCCACCACCCGCGCCCAGCGCCGCTTCGCTGAATCCCCAGCAGATAGCTGATTTTCTGGCGCGCCTGGACTTCGCCGCCGGGTTGGCGCCGGCCGATCGCATGGCACTGGCCCACCTGTGCGAGATCTGCGCCGTGCCCAAGGGCGAAGTGATCCTGCGAGAGGGCCAGCCGTCCAACGCCTTGTATGTGGTGTGGAGCGGCGCGATTGAGGTGCTCAAGCACGCCAACCCCGAAGACCTGACGCCGACCGCTCAGCTGACCCGCAGCTCTGGAGTGATGGACGACAACCACGTCAAGATCAATCGCCTGGAACGCGGTGCGCTGTTTGGAGAGATGTCTTTCATCGACCGAATGCCGACCTCGGCGACCGTGCGCGCGGCCGACCAGTGCGTGCTGCTGGTGTGCAAGCGCGAACAACTGGAAAAGGCGCTGGACGGCGCGTTGCTGGAGCAGCGCTTGACGGCTGGGGTGGCGGTCGCCGTGATCCGTCGCATGCGCCAGCTGACTGCCACCCATGTCAAGGCGCTGCAAGAGGAGCTGGTCCAGTCGCGGCTTCGCGTGGAATTCGCCAGGTTTTTTACGGTGACGATGGTGCTGTTTGGCATTGCCAGCACGGTGCAGAAGCTCATCCACCCTGGCCTGCCGCCGCTATGGCAGATGCTGTACTCGTGGGGCTTCTTGCTGCTGTCCTTTGCACCGATTGCGTGGTTTGCCCTGCGCCAGCGGCTGCCGCGCAGCCAGTTTGGCCTGACCTGGCAGCACTGGCAGCGCAATCTCCGCGATGCGGCGGTAATTTCGGTTGGGCTGACCCTGGTAGCGGCGGCAATCGTGGGGGCGACGCGCCAGCCCGGCCAGCCGCTGCTGAGCTGGGGCTCGGTGGCCAACTACAGCCCCCTGGAACAGCAGGTGTTCTTTGTGGCCTACCTGCCGCACTGCTTTTTGCAGGAGTTTATTGGCCGCGGCGTCATCCAGACGTCCCTGGCGCGACTGATGCCCGATTCCAAGCCGATCGCGGCGATCTTGATGACTTCTGCGCTGTTTGGCATCTACCATTTCTATGTCTCTGTGTCTTTTGCGGTGACGACGTTTGTGGTGAGCCTGGCTTTTGGCTGGCTGTTTCACCGCCACCGCTCGCTGCTGGGGGTGACGATCGTGCACGTCGTGCTTGGCTTGTTGTCACTGGCGATTGGGCTGAACTGAGCGCAAGAGCCGGCGCCAGGGCCAGCTCTGTTGACCCTTGGCGCCGCGCCACCAAAGGAACCTATGCAGGAACCCCAGCTTGGCCAGCCCCATCAATCGACCTATAACTCTCCTGTGGCCCGGTGGCGGGTCGGCATCGACGTAGGATCGACGACGGCCAAGGTCGTTGTGCTCGCCGCCGACGGCTGGGATCCGGTCTACACGACCTACCGCCGCCACGACGCCAAGGTGCGCGAGACGCTGCAAGAGGTTTTTCGCGAGATTGTGCAGGCTTTGGGCCATGGCGACGCGACCGTGTGCGTGACCGGCTCGGCGGGCATGGGCGTGGCAGAGAGGCTGAGGATCCCCTTTGTGCAAGAGGTGGTGGCAGCCACCGAGGTGGTGCGGGCCCGCCATCCCCAGGTGCGCACCTTGCTCGACATCGGCGGCGAAGACAGCAAGCTGGTGCTGCTGGACGACCGCGGCCGCGCCGACATGCGCATGAACGGCAGCTGCGCCGGCGGCACCGGGGCCTTTATCGATCAGATGGCGGCGCTGCTGGGCGTGGCGACGGCGGACCTGGAGCTGTTGGCCCAAGCCCACCGCGAGATCGTGCCAATCGCCAGCCGCTGCGGGGTGTTTGCCAAGACCGACGTGCAGAATCTGCTCAGCCGCTCGGTGCCAAGAGAGGACATTGCCGCCTCGGTCTTTGCGGCGGTGGCGGCGCAGACGGTGGGGGCTCTGGCGCGGGCAACCAATGTGCGCGGCAAAATGCTGCTGACCGGCGGGCCGCTGACCTTCTTGCCCAGCCTGCGCGCCGCGGTCATCGCCTGCTTCAAGCTGAGCGAAGACGAGGTAGAAACCGCAGAGAGAACAGAGCTTTTCTCGGCCCTGGGCGCCGCGCTGGCCCGCGAGGCAGAGGGGCACCCGGTCACGCTGGACCGATTGCTAGAGAGCCTGACCGGCGACTTTGAGGGCAGCGAAACGGCCACCCGCCGCGAGCCGCCGCTGTTTGACAGCGCCGCCCACTTCGAAACTTGGAAAGCCCAGCGCTTTCAAAAAGTCGCGCGCGCCGACCTGCACAGCTTGGACGGTCAGCCGTGCTTTCTGGGCATCGACTCAGGCTCCACCACCACCAAGATGGCGCTGGTCGACAGCCACGGCCGGCTGGCGCTTGACTGGTATGCCTACAACCACGGCGACCCGGTGGGGGCGGTGCAGCGCGGCCTGCGCGAGCTGCAAGACCGCTTGGACCAGGCCGGAGTTCAGCCGGTGATACTGGCCAGTGCCGCAACGGGCTATGGCGAAGACCTGGTCCACAACGTGTTTGGCCTGGAGCTTGGCCTGGTAGAGACCATCGCTCACCTGCGGGCGGCCCGCGAATTGGCTCCCGGTGTCACGTTTGTTCTGGACATCGGCGGCCAGGACATGAAGGCCATGTTCATTGACGGCGGCGACATCCGCAGCATTGAGATCAACGAGGCCTGTTCGTCTGGCTGCGGCAGCTTTCTTCAGACTTTCTCAGAGGTCTTGGGCATCCCGATCGCTGAGTTTGCCAACCAAGCCTGTGCGGCGCGGGTGCCCTGCCAGCTCGGCTCGCGGTGTACGGTCTTTATGAACTCGCGGGTCAAGCAGTTCTTGCGCGAGGGGGCCACCGTCGACGATTTGGCCGCCGGCCTGGCCTATTCGGTCATCCGCAACTGCCTGGAGAAGGTCCTGCGCATTCACGATCCGGCGGTGCTGGGCGCCACCGTGGTGGTCCAGGGCGGCACTTTTCTCAACCCGGCGGTCCAGCGCGCCTTTGAGCTGCTGACCGGCACCCGACCGATCTGCCCCGACGTCGCCGGCGTCATTGGAGCTTGGGGTGCAGCGCTGGTGGCCATGGATCACCAACGGCTGGGCACAGTTGCAAGAGGGTCCCCCTCTCTTTCGCTGGCGAGTATGGCCGAGGTCGGCCAGTGCCAGCACAACGACTTCACCTGCCAAGCCTGCGAGAACAAGTGCAGCGTCCGGCGGCTGCGCTACCCGGGCAAGGCGGCCTACTTCTCTGGCAACCGCTGCGACCGCGTCAGCTCCAACCGCGGCAACAAAGTGCAGCCTGGCGCCAATTTGGCCAAGCGGCGTGAAGAGTTGCTGCTGGGTCCCCCCCTCAAGCCTGCAACGCCAGCGCCGGCTCCCAGGATCCGGGTCGGCCTGCCGCGCGCTCTCAACCTGTTTGAGAGTCTGCCGTTTTGGCGGACGCTGCTGTCAGACCTGGGCTTTGAGGTGGTGTTGTCGCCACCGACGACCGCGCAGCTGTACCAGCAGGGCATTGGCACGCTGATGTCAGACAGCCTGTGCCTGCCGGCCAAGGTGGTGCACGGCCACGTGTTGCAGCTGATCGAGCAGCGCGTCGACCACATCTTTCACCCGCAGGTGGTCTACGAGCTGCCAGAGGGCCAGGCGCTCAATAGCTTTAACTGCCCGATTGTCACCGGTTATCCAGAGGTGATTCGCAGCGCCATTGACCCGCTGGCCAACCACGGCGTGCCCTACCACGCGCCGGTGCTGACGTTTCGCAACCGGGCGCTGCTGCAGCAGGGCTGTTGGAAGGCGGTGCAGGCGCTGGGAGCTGATAAGCTGGGCGTAGGCAAGCAAGCTTTTTCGCTGGCCTTTGAGCGCGGCCTGGCCGAGCTGGCGCGGGTGCGGACCCAACAGCAGCGCGAAGGTCAGCAGCTGGTCGACCAGGCGCAGCAAGCCGGCCGGCGGGTGGTGCTGCTGATCGGCCGGCCGTACCACCTGGACCGCTACATCAACCACGGCATCCCAGACATCCTGGCAGGCCTGGGCATGGACGTGCTGACGACCGAGATGGTCCCGGTGGGCCAGCACCTCAACGGCCTGCAAGTGCTGACGCAGTGGGCCTTCCCCAATCGGCTGTACCACGCGGCCCAGTTCGCTGCCCGCCATCCCCACGTAGAAGTTGTGCAAATCAACTCGTTTGGCTGCGGCCCAGACGCCATGGCCATCGACGAAGTGCGGGCGATCCTGGCCGCCGCCGGCAAGAGGCTGACGGTGCTGCGCGTCGATGAGTCGGCCAGCCCCGGATCGATCCGCCTTAGGCTGCGCACGCTGATTGAGACTTTGGCGATCCGCCCCCAGGGCCAGACCGCCGCCGTGCCGCGCCTGCGCCCGCCGCCCTTTGCCGCCGCCGACCGCGACCGCGTGCTGATTGGCCCCAGCTGGTTTCCCATGCTCGACCGCATGACCGAAGCCGCCTTCGCCGAGCAGGGTTACCAGCTGCACGTGCTGCCGCCGCCAGACGATGCCTCGCGCGTTTTTGGCCTGAAGTACACCAACCATGAGATGTGCTACCCGGCGATCCTGGTGGTCGGCGACATCCTGCGCGCCCTGGACTCCGGCCAGTACGGCCCGCGGGTTGCGGTCATCATCAGCCAGACCGGCGGGCAGTGTCGGGCCAGCTGCTACGCCAGTCTCATCGGCAAGGCCTTGGTCACCGCCGGCTATACCGATGTGCCGGTGGTCACCCTGCACCTGGGCGGCGACGGCTTGCACGACCAGCCGGGCTTTGAGCTGGACCGGCTCAAGCTCGCCAGGCGCGGCCTGTACTCGATCCTGGTGGCCGACGTGCTGGCGATGCTGGAGCGCTCGATGCTGGTGCGCGAAGTCGAGCCGGGATCGGCCAGCCGCCTGGCGGCGCAGTATGTCGAGCGGTGGGTGGCCAGTCCGCTGCGCAATGCAGAGCGGTGCATCCGCATCATCGCCGACGCGGCAGAGGATTTTGCCCGCCTGCCGGTCAAGCCCGGGCCCTTTGCGCGCATTGGCATGGTCGGAGAGATCTACGTCAAGTACTGCGACTATGGCAATGGCGGGGTGGTGCGCTGGCTGGCCGACCGCGGCGTAGAAGCGGTGGTGCCCAACCTGACCACCTTCTTTATCCAAAGCGTCATCAACATGCAGGCGGATACCGCCGCCGGCATCGCCCCAGCCGACCTCAGCTGGCTAGGCGCAAGACTGCTGGACAGCCACTTTGAGACCCTGCTCAAGCGCATCAACCGCGCGCTGCTGGCCTATCCCCACGCCCATCCGCTGAGCCTGCCGCGGGCGCTGGCCCAAAGCGCCGAGCCCATTGTGGCGCTGACCAACCAATACGGTGAGGGGTGGCTGCTGACAGGAGAGATGGTCGAGCTGGCCGAGGCCGGCATCGACAACATCGTCTGCGTCCAACCTTTTGGCTGCATCGCCAACCAAGTAGTGGCCAAGGGCATAGAGAAGCGCCTGCGCCAGCTGCACCCCACGCTGAACCTGCTGTTCCTGGACATGGACCACAACGTCAGCGAGGCCAATGCTTTCAATCGCCTACACTTCTTGGTGCGTGCGGCCGAGACCACCCTGGCGGCGGACCTGCTGGGCCCGCGCGACGCACCGCTGCCGCCGCGGACCGACCACGGGGCGTCTATTTGGCCGATTCCTCAGTCGCGCAGAGGTGATAGAGCCTTGCGGGTGGGCCAGCAGGCAAAAGGGGTGGCGCAGGCGGTGGGCTACGAGGCAGGCAAGGTGCTGACCCAGTGGCTCGAGCGGGTGCGCGGGTAGCCGGCGACGGGCGGCGACGGGCGGCGAACAGTCCGGTAGGCAATGTCTGATCCGCTTGGCTGTTGAGGAATTCGCAGAGGCCGGCGGCGGGCGGCGAGGCGGGCGAGAGGAGAGGCGGCCCAGAAAGACCCAAGACCCGTCGCCCGGCCCATCTCAGCCCAGCGGCAATTCGACGGCTCCCAAAGCCTCGCGAACTTTGAAGATATCCTTGCCCACCACAAAAACCCGATAGCGCGCGTCGCCAACCGAACGGTAAGACGGCATGTCGTTGCGGATCGCCCGGATCCCAAGGGCGGCCAACTGCGCCTGCAGAGCGCTGGCCTGGGCTTGGTCAGCGAAGAAGCCGACCATGTGCCAGTGATCCATGCCCATGATAAGCCAATAGAAGTAGGCGCAGGCCTCTTCTTCAGAGGCAGAGGTGAACTCCGGCGCGCTGTCGCGGCCGCGCTCGGCGTAGAAGACCGACCAAAGGCCGCCCGCCTGCTCCAAGCAGTGGCAGTCGTCGCCGCCGCCGCCCAACTGGAAATTCCGCGGATGGCACCCCTCGGCCAGGAGCTTTTCGATGACTTCGGCAGCCGTCATATGCCCTCCCGAGCCGAGCTCGCTGGCCGACCGGTTGTTGTCGCCCTGCCCAGTCGACCTGCACCGCCTGCCTACCTCGCCCGGATGTTTGCGACGCCTGGCTCCCTGCGGTGCTGGGCCAGCCTAGGGGGTCACGGCGGCGAGTGCAAGAACCGGCCGCCGGGTCACTGCCAGGCCCAGCTGCACCCCGGCCGCCCACGCCAGCAGCTCTGAGCTCGGCAAGGCACTGGCAATGACGTTGATTTCACCGGCCAGCGCCCAGCCGGCGGTGGTCAGCCACGGCGCCGAGGTTACGCCGATCCGCACCTCGCCGCCGCTGCGGTGCTGGACATCGCCGCTGGAGTCGCCCGCCGCGTTGGCTAGCGGGCGGGCTTGCCAATCGGCGGTCGCAGTGTGGTGCACATGCGCCAGCAGCACGCTGGCGTGCAGGGTGCGCTCGCCCCACGGGGCGATCCAGGTCGGGCCGACCAGCAAGGCCAGCTGCCCCTGGCTGGAGCAGCGCTGGCGGCCCCCCGTGCTTTCGCACGGCGTTTGGGCCTGCAGCCAGCCCGACCTGCCGACCACCTGCACACCCCAGTGCTGGCCCAGCGGATAGCGCAGCGCTAGGTCGCCCACCACGCCGCGGCCCTGGGCCGCCGTCACCGCGCCACCGCTGGCCACCAGCGCAGCCTGGGCCGGGGCGCCGTGGGCACGGGTCGCCGCCCCAAAGGCCACCGCGGCGCATCCCCACAGGGCCCAGCGGGTCCAACCAAAAGCTCTTGGATTCATCCTCCCATCCCCTTTCTCGCTGCGGCGCTGGCGGTGGCGCCAGCGCGGCGGCCGTGCGCGCCGCTGCCCAGCACCATGGGGTCTATGCCCGCTGCCGGCAGATGCGTTTCACCCGCAACCGCCCATCTGGCTTTTTCAAGCAGTCAGACGGTGACGGGCTGGCGTGGTGCTCCTGCGGCGCAAACAGCGCGCGCGATCTGGGCTGCGCTTCTGCCTTCGCCGCAGCGCCCCAGTACGGCACTGGCCAACCGAACCACCCTTGACAACAAGTGATTATCGCTGCATGGTAGGAGCCGGGATGGGCGCAGCGCAACGCCGATTGGCGCTCGAGGGACTATAGGATCGACACTTCGCCCCAAGGCGCGAAAGTCTGACGTGCCGGCCCAGAACTGGGCCGTCGGCAGGAGAGGCACACCCATGAGGCTACCCAGCGACTCTGCGGCCCCGCGAGCCGCGCTGGCGTGGGCACTGGCGGCCCTGCTCAGCGCTCCGCTGTGTGCCCACGCTGGCCAAGGCGGCAGCCGCAGCGACAACAGCAGTCAGGGCTCCGGCAATGGCGCCGCCAGCAAGAACGACTCAGAGATGACCACCATTGTGTTTAGCGTCGTCACAGTCGTGGCTGCTCTCGGCGCGAGCTATGGGTCGTACAGAATCACAGCCAGAGCAGCCGGCGCCGGCAAAGTGGCAGAGATCTGCCTGCGCCAAGACCTCTGCCTTGGCCGCGGCCCCCTGCTGGGCGAGCTTGTGGCAGCGCTGCCCCTCGCCCCCGCCCAGCGGCCGGCTTACACCGCGGAATTGTTGGCGCGGCGCCGCGAG
>CAIXGW010000328.1 GCA_903919145.1 uncultured Myxococcales bacterium | reverse complement strand
GGCGACGTGTTTGGCAACGGCCTGCTGCTGAGCCAGGCGGTCCTGCTGCGCGCGGCATTCGATCACCGCCACATCTTCTTGGACCCAAGCCCGGACGCGCTAGTCAGCTTTGCCGAGCGCCAGCGCCTTTTCGACACGCCGCGCAGCCACTGGGCGATGTACGATGCAGCCAAAATCTCTCAAGGCGGCGGGGTCTTTCCGCGCACAGCCAAGTCGATTGCGTTGACGCCAGAGGTTCGCGAGATGCTGGGCGTGGATCGCAGCGTGATGTCGGGCGACGAGCTGATGCACGCCATCTTGCAGATGAAGGCTGATCTCTTCTGGAACGGCGGCATCGGCACCTTCGTCAAGGCCAGCACAGAGAGCAACGCCGACGTGGGAGACAAGACCAACGACAACGTGCGGGTCAATGCCGGTCAGCTGCGCTGCAAGGTGGTGGGCGAAGGTGGCAACTTGGGCTTTACCCAGGCGTCTCGCGTGGAAGCGGCGCTGGCGGGCATCCACCTCTACACCGACGCCATCGACAACTCAGCCGGCGTGGACTTGTCTGACCATGAGGTCAACCTCAAGATTGCCTTTGCCCCGCTCATGCAGGACGGCAGGGTGACCCAGGCGCAGCGCGACATCCTCCTCAAGCAGATTGACACCCAGGTGTGCGAGCTGGTGCTCTACAACAACTATCAGCAATCCCAAGGATTGTCTGTGGCGGCCCTGCGCGCAGCAGAGCGACTGCGCCTGTGGGGCGACGTGGTCAAGTTCCTGGTCGAAGAGATGCAGGTCGACCAGCAAGTGCAGATGCTCCCCAGCAAGCTCACCATTGGCGATCGGCGCAAGCAGGGGGTGGGGCTGACCCGGCCAGAGCTGGCGCGGATCACGGCCTTTGTCAAAATGTGGATCTACAACCACCTGACTGCGGATCGCGGCTCGGCGACCATGGTCGAGGGCCAGTACCTGGCGTACTACTTTCCCCAGGTGATCCGCGACCAGTACCCGCAGGCCGTCGATGGCCACATGCTGCGCCACGAGATTGTGACTACGCTGTGGACCAATGCGATCGTCGACTTTGGGTCGGCTCTGCTGATCCCGCGCCTGCAGCTCGAGTACGGGCGCACGGTCAGCGAGCTCTGCCAAGCGTACACCTTTGCGTGCTCAGCTCTGGGGGTGCCACCTCTGCGCAAGTCACTGATGGCCCTGGACTTCAAGGTGCCGGCCCAGGTGCAGTACGAAGCCCTGAGCACCTTGGAAGATGCCGCGGCGGCGGCGACGGAGTGGCTGCTGGCCAATTTGCCCGGCGACGCCCTTGGCAGCTATCTGGCCCGCGCCGCTGAGCTGAGCGCTTGGGCAGGCGATCTGGTCGAAGGTGTCGCGCGTTATGCTGAAAGCGGGCGCGCCGAAGCCGAGGCCAAGGCCCGCCAGTGGGTGGATCGCGGCCTGGACCCCAAGCTGGCCTTCGCGGTGGCGTCCAGCCATCAGCGGGCGCGCCTATTTGCCATCTGGCAGGTTGGCCAGGGCACGGGGCTGGCCGCCGAGCAGGCTGCAGCGGTGTACTTTGCTGTGGCGGACGTGACCGGCATCGCCAGCCTGCTGAGCCAGATCGCCGGCGTGGCTGCGCAGACGCGCTGGGAAGCAACGGCGCTGGCCTCTTTGAGCCAAGGCCTGGGTGATACGCTGGCGCGGCTAGCGGTGCGCGTTGCGCAGAACCCGGCGGCCATCGGTGGGCGCGGCGCCGTGCGCAAAGTGCTGGTCGACGAGCTCAAGCTCGGCAGCCTTTGGGACCTGGCCAACCAGATCGCCGCCGAAGGTGTGCAGATTCCGGCGCTGGTCGTGCTCAGCGAGCGCCTGCGCGCTAGCCTGCGCTAAGGCCTGGGGCCTGGCGGCGGCGCTGGCATATTCCGGCGGGATCTGGCGAAATCCAGCTGCGCGGTCGCGGCTGGCGCAAGAGGAGCACAAGCATGAGTGTGGTGAGACAATGGCGGGTGGCGTCAAGCCTGCTCTTGGCTGCGGTGGCGCTGCAGTGGACAGCAGCCTGCCAGGCCGAGGATCCGCCGGCGGCCCCAACGGGCGGCGAACAAACGGCTTGCGCGGGAACCACGGCCAGCGCATCGGCGTTTTCGGCAGTGCCTGCACCGGCCATTGGCACGGCCGCGGTCGCTACACCCACCGTGGGCCAGGCGCCGATTGATTTTGCCCTGCCCGACGTCCAACCCATCAGCTGCAGCTACAAGGCCCACTACGGCCTCAAGCCCTTTGTCGGGCGCGTCACGGTGGTGGCGCTGCTGGCAAGTTGGTGAAGCTACTGCGTGGCCCAGGCTGGGTCACTTGAAAAGATGCGGATTGAGCTCAAGAAAGCAGGCCATGACGTTGCGTTTGTAACGATCAACAAGGCCGACGCCGCCGACTCCAAGTCCGCGCTGACCAGTCAAATCTCCTTTCCGGTCCTGCAGGACTTGGAGACCGTGATGGCCTGGGACTACGCCTTTGGCGGCCACAAGGACGACTTCTTTATCTACGGCAAAGACGGAAAACTGTTTGACTTTCTGGCCAATGATGGCGAGCGCGACACCAACCTGCAGATGTCCAACGGCTACCAAGTGTTGCGCAGCGCCGTCTTGAAAGCAGTGGCGGTCGCAAAACCATGAGCTGTATCCGTACCTTGGCGATAGCGCTGTGCAGTGTTGCCTTGCTAGGTTGCGGCGATGGCCTGGCGGAAGTCGATCACAGCCACGGCGCAGCCACCTATGCCCGCTATTGCGCGCTGTGCCACGGTGACAAAGGCCAGGGCTACCAAGCCGACTCGGCCAACGCTTTGACCAACCAGAGCTTTCTAGCCTCTGTCAGCGACGCCTTTCTGCGCGATGGCATCGCCCACGGCCGGCCTGGCACCCCAATGTCCAGCTGGGGCAAGGCCTATGGCGGCCCCCTCAGCGAGAGCGATGTCCAGGCCATCATCGGCTGGCTGCGCTCGCAACAGACCGTGCCCAACCGGGCCGTCAGCTCTGCCAAGATCACCACTGGTTCCGCCGAGCGCGGCAAGATCGTCTATGCCATGGAGTGCGCCGGCTGCCACGGCCAGCTGGGCAAGGGCGGCCCGTACATGAGCGTCACCCATCCGGTTTTCCTGGCTGGCGTCTCGGATCACTGGCTGCGGCAAGTCATAGCCGAAGGGCGACCCGGCACCGGCATGCCCGGCTTCAGCGGCATTGTCGAACCCCACCACCTGGACGACTTGGTGGCCGTGTTGCGCTCTTGGCAGCAGCCAATTGACAAGCTAGCCCCGGTGCTGCCCCCGGCCAAGCTGCCTCCTGCGCTGTTGAATCCCGGTGGGCCCGCCCCCGCCTTTGCCGCGCAGTCAGGGCGCTACGTGTCGGCGTGGGATGTCAAAGCCGCCCTGGACGCCAAGGCAGAGCTGGTGTTGGTCGATGCGCGGCCGGCGGGCGACTATCCGCCGTTCCACTTGCCCGGCGCCGTGTCGATCCCGTTCTACCAAGCCGAGCTCCTTGGCCCGCAGCTGCCCAAGAATGCCTGGACCGTGACCTACTGTGCCTGCCCCCACGCAGAGAGCACCGCCCTGGCCGAGGCGCTGGAAAAGCAAGGTCACCCCCATGTACGGGTGCTGGACGAGGGGATTCTGTATTGGAAAAAGCTTGGCTGGCCGCTGCACACGGGCGCCGAACCGTGACCGCCCGCCGCCGCTCTCTGGCTGTTGGGGCCACCTGGAGGTCCGGTGGGCTGGCTTGACACCATCGGAGCGCGCGCCCTGGGCTTGGTCACCTACCTCTGGTTCCTCTTTGCATTTTTGTATCTGTCGATCAAGATGTTGTGGGTGGGCGGTCACCTGGGGCAGCGCGATTTTCTGCGCCAGGTGCTGCAGCAGGTGTACTTCACTGGCGTGCAGGCCATCGCTCCGGTGATGGTCCTGGCTCTGGCCGTAGGCGTATTTGCCATTGCCGAGGGAGTGGGCGGGATTGGCGCCCTGTCTGGCGCCGACAACCTGGGCCGCATGGTCACCGTGGTGGTTCTTCGCGAAGTGGCGCCGCTGCTGACCGGCATTGTGGTCATTGTGCGGTCGGTGACGGCTATTGCCGCCGAGTTGGGGACGATGCGCGTGCACCGCGAGGTCGAAGCCCTTGAGGTGATGGGGATTCCGCCGATCCGCCAGCTGGTCACCCCGCGGGTGTTTGGCGGCTTGCTGTCCGTCTTTGGCCTGAGCGTGGTGTTCAGCGCTACGGCGCTGGTCGGCGGCTTTGCCCTGGCGCGGCTGCTGGTGACCCTGCCGGCCCAGGTGTTCTTCTCTGCTGTGCTGGCCGCCACCGAGCCCATCGACGTGCTGGTGTTTGCCGCCAAGACGCTGCTGGGTGGCCTGGGCGTGTTTGTCATTGCCTGCTACCACGGCATGGACGTAGGCGGCTCGCCCAGCGAGATCCCGGTGGCGGTGTCGCATGCTGCCTTGAATGCCCTGGTGTTTTTGGTGCTGACCCACGCGGGCATTTCTCTGCTGGCCGTGCTGGGCTCGCAGCCCCTGGGCCTGGCCCTGTTGCCGTAGCGGCTGCTCCCATCAAAGATTCAATAACTTGTGCCTGACCTTGTGGCCGCCAACGGCCCTGTTGACGACCGTCAATTTGGCGATCGAAAACTGCGCCCGGCACAGTCACCCCGGCCGCGGGCCGCGCCGCCCAGGGCGGGTCTCTTTCAGACACTGCCCCAAAAGGCTAGAAAGCTCAGCCAGCTGTAGCTGCGCCGCGTCTCCTGGCGCCGGGCTGCTCAGGGCCGGGCCCAGCTGCCGGTGGGCGACGGGCGAGCTGGCCCCCGCGGCAAGCCGCAGCCACTGAGGTCCCGCCTCGCCGCTCCACGCCAGCTCAAACACGCCGTCCTTTTGCTGCACCGACACCCCGGGCTGCCGCGCCACCAAGCGCAGCAGAGCCCGCGCCAGCCAGCTGTGGTGCTGTCCCCAGTGCCGAAGGGCTGCATGGTCGACCAGCAATTGCCCAGGGCCCAAGCGCTGGCTCAGCCACTCAGCAAACGCCTGCAGCTGGTCCGGGCTGGGCAGGCCCGCCCCCACAGCCACGTCGACGCAGCCGCTGGCAAATCGCCACCACGGCAGCCGATCCGGTAGGGGCGAGCCGCGCCCCGCTCCAATCCCCATGGCAAACTCGGCCTTGTCTGGCCCGCGCCAGCGCAGCTCGGCCCGCGGCAGCCTAGGGTCAAAGCTGGCCGACAGCAGCCGCCAGGCTCCCACCCGCACACCAGCCGCCAGGTCCCCCAGTGCGGTGCGCACGACATCGACAATGGCCAGGGGAACCAGCCCCGCCGCCTCCAGGCTCTGGGCCGTCTGCGGCGCAAACTCGCCCTGGCCGTGCCACTCCAGGTACTGGTGGGTGACCCCCGTGCAGCGCCAAGCAAACACACACGTTTTGCAGCCTTCCATCAGGCGGCGATCGGTCGCTTGAAAGGCGTACTTGTCCATCACCCCCTGGCGCTCTGCCAGGTCGGCGGTGAAGGTGACCGTCGCCTCGCCGCCGTGGTGGATGTGCCTTGCCAAGTCCGGCGCCACGCAATAGGGCACATGGGTCAGATTGACGTCGAACTCCGGGTCTGCCTTCTGCAGCCGCTGGACCAGCTGGCGCATCGGCGCAGCAAGATCAGACAACCGCGGCAGAATCCGGCGCATCCAAGCCTCGGTGCGTTCGCCGGCGCTGATAGGCCGGACCATGTCGATGCAGACCTGGCGTACCCCGTTGCCCAGCAGCACCCCAGCAAGGTCTGGCAAGGTAGCGACCGAGCCGGACGTCAGGCACATGTTGACCGTCACCTCGCGCTGGTAGCCACGTAGCAGCTGCAATCCAAGAAGAATCTTGGCAAATGCGCCCTTGCGACCGACAGCCAGATCGTGGCTCGCCGCGTCGCCCCCTTGCAGCGAGACCCGCCACTGCAGATCGACAGGCGCAGCACCGCCCCTTGCCGCGGCTTCTACGGCGGCCACAAAGCGGGCATCCCACAGCCTTGCACCATTGGTAAACACAACGATTTCTGAAAATCCCAGCGCCACGGCTGCCCGCAGCCCGGGCAGGAAGCTGTCTTGAATGGTCGGCTCGCCGCCAAGGAAGGTGACGCGGCGAATCCCTGTCACAGCCACGGCTTGCAGCGCCGCCAGCACGGCAGCCTCGGGGATGGGGTCGGCCAGTCCGCGCTCTGTCAGCTGGCCGCTGCCACAGAACACGCAGCGATTGTTGCAGAAATGCCCAAGCTGCAGCTCTACTTGGCCGCCGTGCTGGGTCGCGGTCACCCCCTGGGCTTCCTGCAGCGCCTTTTGCACTTGCTGCGGCGTGGCGGCGGGCGCGTGGGGATGGCCACGGCCAGGCAGGTCTCGATCGACCGGCTGAGGCGGCGGAGGATCGTCCCGACCTATGGTCTTGCCGGCCTTCTCAGTGGGCATTGGGTTCCGCTGGGCGGCGCTCGCCTCGGTACAGCGCCAAGGGCCACTGCGGAGGGTAGGTGTCGAGCCATCTGGGTCCAAGCCCGTGTACCATCGCCGCCGACCACCTTGCCCCAATGGCGCACCCTTGAACCGCTGCCCCCAAGCGTACGTGCCCGGGCCACACGGGTCAACGCAGCCCCGCAGAGCCCCGCAAACCGGTTCAGAAGTTGCCAGCGCTTGCCGCTTGGCCGCGATCGCTCTAGCCTTGAGCCACCGCCAGGTCCCACGACCCCAAGGCAGGAGACGATGGCTCAGCCTGCCGTGCTCAACAGCCCGCCCGCGTCTGCCGACCGCGCCATTTTGGCCTGCGAGCCGCTGACCCTTGGCGGCGGTCGCAGTGCGCTGCGGCTGCCGGAGCTGCAGATCGCCAGGGGTGGCGCGGCAATCCTGAGCCCTGCGCTGGCGGTTGGGGCAGAGGGTGGCGGCGACGCAGCGGCAGCCATGGCGCGGGTACTGGCGACGCTGGAGCCAGCCGACCAGGGAAGGCTGTGGATTCTGGGTCTAGAACCGCGGCAGATCAGCTATCTGGAGCTGTGCCGGCTGCGAAGGCGGCTGGGTTTTGTGCCGGGGCGGGGCGGGCTGCTGTCCAACCGCACACTGCTGGGCAATTTGGCGCTGCCGCTGTCTGTCCATGCGGGCATCGACCACAGCCGCGAGCAAGAACAGGCCCAATTGGCCTTGGATCGGCTGGGGATCGGCGATCTGGCCCATCGCTTCCCCCACGCCATTGACGGCCCAGCGCGCTTTGCCGCCTGCGTGGCGCGGGCGCTGATCCTGGACCCCGAGCTGCTGGTTGTGGAAGGCTCGGGCGATTTTGAAGCCGAATCCGACGGCTCTCACGCTTGGCGCACCCTTGCCGCGGCGGCGGCTGCCGGCACCTGCGCCGTGGCCGTGTGCCTGGGCAAGCCGCAGCCGGCCTTTGAGCGCTGGTGGCGACAGCGCGGCGCCACCGTGGCTGAGGTGACCCTGGGCACAGCCGCGCCAGCCAAGGAAGCAGTGTAACATGAAGATTTTTTTGACGACTCGCGAACGCGTCGCCGGCATCTTCTTGGTGACCAGTGCGGCGTTGGTGGTCGCCTTCTTCATTGGCGCGGCCGTGCGCAATCGCTGGCTGGCGCCGCGGGTGCGCTTTCACACCCTGGTAGAGCGCGGCGAGGGCCTGCGCAGCGGCTCGCCCATTCTGCTTTCCGGTGTGGAAGTCGGCGAGATCGGCGAGCTGAGCATCCGCGATGACGCCCGGGTCGACATTGAGCTGGTGGTCTTGGCCCAGCACGCGCCGCGCATCCAGGCCGGCACCAAGGCAAGCGTCCGGCGCTTGCTGGGGATTGGCGAAAAGCGCATCCACCTGACCGCGGCGAGCCGCCAGGGAGCCTCGCTGCCCGCTGGCGCCCTGTTGCCGGCCCATGAGCCCATGGACGTCTTGGATGTGGTCAGCGAGGTCGACCTGGGCGCCTACCTGCGCACCATGAACCGGGCGGTGGGCGTCATGGAGGTGATGCTGCAAAAGCTGGAGGAAGACAAGCGCTTTGAGAGGATGGTCGAAGCCCTGGATCGCTTGGGACCCACGATGGACCGCCTCGACAAGCTCTTGGCCCAAACCCACGAGCCACTGGTCAAGCTGCTGACCAACCCTGCCATCCCCGGAGCGATCGCTGGCGCTGAGGCGCTGCTGCAAGACCCCGCGCTGCACGGCGCCATCGCCGGAGCCAACAGCTTGCTTCACGACCCGGGCCTTCGCAAAGCCTACCGCAATGCCGGCGAGACCCTGGACCCGGCGCGAATCGGCAAGTTCCTGGCCAAGACCGAGGCGACCATGGCCGGGGTGGACGCCCTGACCTCGGCCCAGGGGCCGCTCATCGGCCTGATGAGCAGCGTGGCCAAGATGCTGGGCGACCAGCGCCTGGACCGGCTGATCGGCGCCATCGAGCGGCTGACCGACGAGAAGAAACTTGGGCGGATTCTGGATAATTTGGCGATTCTGGCAGAGCAGACGGCCAAGGTCGGGCCAGAGATTCCCAGGATGGTGCGCGACCTCAACCTCACCCTGCGCGAAGCGGTGGTGGTGCTCAAAGCGCTGCAGCGCACCTGGATGCTAGAGAGCAAGGCCCAGGACGTGCGCAAAGAGATGCCCCCGGCGGATCGCCCCGCCGAGGACAAGTAACAAACCGTTCAAGATCTATGCGCTTTTCCGAGTCCCTACTCGCCAGCTGGCTGAGTCGCGCGGGGGCGCCCCGTGGCAGATTCGCCGCACCGCTGTGGGCGAGGGTTGGCAAGCGGTCGCAAGCGCCAACCCTGCGCAGGCCCAGGCGAATTCAGACCTGCCTCAGTACCAGTCGCGGTCGAGGCGCTGGCTGGCATCGGTGGCGCGCGGCGCTTCGACCGGGCGCGGCGCGGCGGCCACGTCGCGGGGAGCGCGGCGCGGCACCTGCTGGCCCTGGCTGTTGGAGTTGCCCTGACCAGTGCGGGTGTTGTGGTCCTGGCGCGAGCTGTGATCCAGCCGCTGCACCTGCTGGCCCTGGCGCTGGTCCTGGCGCTGGTCCTGGCGCGGCTCTTGGCGCGGCTGGTCCTGACGCGGCGCCTGCGAACCCTGGGGTGCGCGGGCTTGGCCGTCGCCGCGCGGAGCGCCCTGCGGAGCGCTGTGGGGCTGGCGCAGGCGCTGATCGCGGGCGCGGCTGCCCGGCTGCGGGGCGCGCTGACCTTGCCCTTCTGGGCGACGCGCCGCGGGCTCGTTGCGCCGCTCTCCTGGCGCTGGCGGGGCCGGCAGCGTCAGGTTGGAGTGCTGGGTCCACGGCACGGTCTGGCGGATCCGCTTCTCAATGTCTCGCCACAGCGGCAGTTCCTCGGGATCGCACATGGCCCAGGCCACGCCGGTCGCGCCATTGCGGGCGGTGCGGCCAATGCGATGGACGTAGCTATCGGGCTCGTTGGGCAGCTCGTAGTTGATGACGTGGCTGACGCCGTCAATGTCCAGGCCGCGGGCGGCGATGTCGGTGGCCACCAGGACCATGATCTCGCCGCTCTTGAAGCTGTCTAGCGCACGCACCCGCTGATTTTGCGAGCGGTTGCCGTGGATGGCCGCCGAACGCACACCGGCGCGCTCCAGGCCCTGGGCGACCTTGTCAGCGCCGTGCTTGGTGCGGGTGAACACGACGCAGCGCTGCACTGCCGGGTCGGCGATGAGCTTCTCCAGCAGGGCGCGCTTGTCTGCCTTGGCCACGTGAAAGATCGCCTGTTCGACCTGCTCGACAGTGGTGGCGGCGCGAGCCACAGAGACTTCGGCCGGATCCTTGAGCAGCTCGTCAGCCAGGCTGCGAATCTCTGGGGCCATCGTCGCAGAGAACAGCAGAGTCTGCTTGCGGTTTGGCAGAAAGCCCACGATCTTGCGGACGTCGCGGACAAAGCCCATGTCGAGCATGCGGTCAGCTTCATCCAGGACCAAGAAGCGCACGTAGCGCAGGTCCAGGTGGCCCTGGCCGTGCAGGTCAAGCAGGCGCCCTGGCGTTGCCACCAGCACGTCGACGCCGCGGCGCAGCGCTGCGACCTGGGGCGCTTGGCCCACGCCGCCAAAGATCACGGTCGAGCGGATCGCCGTATAGCGGCCATAGGCCTGCATGGACTCTTCAATCTGCAGGGCCAGCTCGCGGGTCGGCGCCAGCACCAGGGCCCGCAGGCGCTCGCGCGGCGACACCGGCCCAGCCGCCATCAGCAGCTGCAGGACCGGCAGTGCAAAGGCCGCAGTCTTGCCGGTGCCAGTCTGGGCACAGCCGAGCACGTCGCGGCTCTGCAGCAGCGGCGGGATCGCCTGGGTCTGGATCGGCGTGGGGGTAAGGTAGTCGAGCTCGCCCAGGGCGCGAAGCAGCGGGGGAACCAGGCCAAGGGACTCAAAATTACTAGTATTTTCTGACATTCCATCCAATTTCAGCGCGCCCCCCTGCGGTGCAGGCGAAACGCGACACGATCCCAGCCCAACCGCGGAGCTACATGCTCGCTGCGGATCGGCGGGGCTGCTGGGCCTGCCAGCACGGTTCGCTGGCGGCACGGCTGATTGTCCAGGGGGCTTGGCAATAAGGCCGGCAGGTAACCGCAAGGGACGCGGGCCGGGTCGGCAGTGGGCGATCGCTCGCCCCGGGTGACCAATCACCTGATACTGCTGCGGTGTGCTTCGAGACTCATGCAACCACCAGCTTTGCGGCAGCTGCAAGTACGGGCGTTGGCCAGTGCGGGCAGGTACCAGGCGGGGCATGGAACCGGGGTCTGGAAGCGCGGGAGGTAAGGCTCAGCCGAATGCTCGAATCCGCAGCCCCAGTAGTGTAGGGCTCCCCGGGGTCGAGCGCAAGAGCCAGTGCTGAAAATAGCAGAGCATTTGGCATAGGCTGGGTGAAAAAGCGCCCACAGCGGTTGATACCAGGGCGCAAGAGGCGCTATCTTGCACGCTTGGAGGTACGCACATGCAGGTCAAAGGCAAGAACGGAAAGATCAACGCCGCAGCAGTGGGCAGTTGGATGGTGCTGCTGGCCGGTGTGGCTGCTGCGCCAGCGCCAGCTTGGGCGGCGGGCAAAGCTGCGCCCGACCCCGCCGTCGAGACGACCAAGGAGTCAGAGCGTGCCCCCCTGCGCGAGCTGCAGATTTTTCCCAAAGGTCCCAAGGGAGAAAAGCCAGACCTGAACGATGTCATCCTCGACTGGACTGCCGACGGCCATGTGCGGGCGGCGCGGGTGGCCTCCGCCAAGCGCACCATGAAGGCCAGCGAGCCGGGCACCACCTCGCTGGACCCCTTTAAAGGCCTGACACAGCTAGAAAAAATCGAGCTGCTGGGCGTGGCCGTAGAAGACCTGAGCCCTCTTGCCAAGCTGCCAGCCCTGCAGACGGTGCACCTCCAGGGCTGCCTCAAGCTCAAGTCGCTGGCGCCACTGGGAGACATGCCGTCTCTGACCAAGGTTCGCATCGACCGCGCCACCCCGGCCGAGGCGGTGGCCCTCTCTGGGCTGGCCAACCTGACCCAGGTCGAGCTGGCCGGCGGCAGCGTGACCGACGCCAGTTTTGCCGCCAAGATGACCCAGCTTGAGCACCTGGACCTGAGTGGCAACAAGGCCTTGGTCGATATCGCGGCGCTGAGCGAGCTCAAAGGCCTGCGCTATCTGGACCTCACAGGCACTGGCGTCAAGACGCTGGACGCCCTGACCGGCCACGAGGCGCTGCGAGTCCTGCGCGTGTCCAAGAAGGCCAACCTGACGGCGGTCTTGCCGCTCAAGGCCGGCGGATTGCGCATTGAAGTCAAGTAGCCTGGCATCGAAGTAGCCCATAAGGGTGCCCGGGGGCTACTAGAAGGTGACGCCCAGCATCGCCCCAGCACTGTGGGCGCTGAACAGGGGGGTCACCGACCAGCTGCGCACCAACCCAGCGCTCTCTGGCGCGATCTTGGCGTCGCTGCTGGCCGTGCTGGAGCCGCTACCAGTGAACAGCAACCACGCACCAGCGCCGACGACTGCGGCACCGGCTCCGGCCACCGCATAGGCCGCGATCAGGTCGCGCGCGGCCAGCTCGGTGCGGCGCTGGTACTCTGGGTGGCTGGCGGCAAAATCGCCGGCGCTGGCCAGCGTTGTGGCGGCGGCGGCGCGCATCCACACGCCCAGCCCCGCCGCGACGGCGCCGCTGCCCACCAGCAGCAGCCCCTTGCCTGACCTGGACAACCCCTGGTTGCCAAACAGATAGTAGGCTCCCCAGCCGCTGAGCAGGGCGCCAGTGCCCAGCGCGCCATAACCGATGTAGGTCCGCCCGGCCGCTGCTTTGTAGGCCTCTTCATACGTCGGGTCCCCGTAGGGCAGCTGGTTGGCTGCCTCGGCCTCTTGCGTGGCCAGGACTGCGTAACCCGCCCCGCCAGCCAGCAGCGCCAGCCCAGTGCCGCCAAGCAGCCAGCCCTTGGTGGTGTCCGACCACGCCGATCCTGCAGGCTCTGGGCTGCTTTGCTCCACTTCGACATCGGCTACCTGGCCCTGTGCAGGCGGCGCCGGCGCGTCGACGTCAGCGGCTGCGCCATCGCCATTGGCCACCTGCGCCCGGGCCTTTGGGGTCTCTATGGTCTTTCCGGCCGCTTGGTTGCCCAGCGTCCCACCGTCCAAGCGCGAGGCGACCTGGGGTCCGCGGGTGAGCTCCGGACCGCGCTCGGCGCTTTCGACCTTCTCTTGCTGGGTCACCGGTCGGCGCACATCAGACGCCACCCTGCCCGGCTGGCCCGCGGCTTGCTCCAGAGGTTGCAGGTTGATCTCCAGGCGTTGCTCTTGACCCATGGCCAGCTGCAACGTGCCCACCCAAGACTGATAACCGCTGGCCCGCAGCTCTACAATGTGCTCGCCCGGCGCCACCGACACCGAGTCGCGGGCGGTGGAGCCCATCGCCTTGCCGTCGATCCACAGGTTGGCAACGGGCGTGACCTTCAGGCGCAGCAGCGGCAGCCGCGAGATTGCCAGCCGCACGTCCAGGCTGCGCTTTTCGCCGCGCGCCACCGTGACCATCTGCTCTGAGGGGGCGTGATCGGCGGCGGCGACGAGCAGCTGGTGCGAGCCTTCCTGCAGCCATACCAGGTGGTTACCGGTGATGGGCAACAAGTCGCGGCCGTCGATCGACACACTGGCCGTGGGCGGAGAAACCGTGATGCTGAAGGGGCCCAGGCCCAGATCTACCAGCCGCCAGCGCAGATCGCCGCGCACCTTGGCCGCCCACGCCAGCTGATCCGGTGTCACCCCGGGCGAGCGCACCATCCGCTCCACCCAATTGATCGTCCGGCCCAGATTGCCTTTGGCCAGGTAGGCCTTGGCGGCGCGTTCGGCCAACCCAGCGTGGGGGCTGCGGCGGTACTCGACCTCGCCGGGTTCATCGGCCAGCGCCGTGCCCGCGATCAGCAGCAGGGCCAGCAGCGCCCCCCCAATAGACCACCAGCGCCGACCTGAAATGCCCTTGCGGTTGCCCAAGCGACCCTCGACCCGCCCAGTGGACTGGGATTCCCTGTGAAGTAGCGCAAAGGCGTGGGGTTGTCCAGCGCAACTTGCAGGGCAGCCAGCCACAGCCCAAGCCGCCGCGGGTCGGGCTTGGTGGCGCCCCAGCTGCTGCTGCCGCCAACGGTCTGACCCGGTCCAGAGATCAGGCTGTGACCGCTGTTGCGGCCGCGACGCTCGGGGCCACCCCAAGCTCAATGCCGGCGCAGCCATGCACTACTTGTTGATATTCCCTACATTTTTCAAAGGAGGGCCGATGCAATGCCCGGCCGACGGCTGCGCCCGACGAATTGCTGACACAGCATGGCCGCAGCCCACGGCCAGGGCCGCTGCAGGCTGTGCCGATCGTGTAGACTGCCGCCTCGGTCGCCCCGTGCGACCGGGGAGCCAGCCATGAGTGGCACGCCGTTTCGCTGTCAAGTGCGGCTGATCCTTTCCGATCTCGATCGCGAGGTCTACGCCACCAAGGTTCTTTCTACCGCCCAGCACCCAGACGAGCCAGATGAGCATGTGCTGCTGCGCTTCTTGGCCTGGACGCTGTTTTTTGACGAGCGCCTGCGCGACACCCAGGGCTGGATCGACGCCCACGAGGCCGATCTGCAGGCCGACGACCTGACCGGGGCCCTGAGCCTGTGGATCGAGTGCGGCCCGCCGCCGATCAAGCGCCTGACCAAGGCGCTGGGCCGCACCAAGACGGCCCGCTTCATTGGGCTATTTGCCGACGAGACGGAGGCCGCGACCCTGCGCAAGGAAATCCTTGGCCAGCGGCCGCGCCACCTGGATCAGGTCGAGATCTATCTGATTCCCCGCGAATTCATGGAGTGGCTGGAGTCCGTGGGCAACCGCAGCATGACTTGGAGTGCAACCATCTCTGAGGGTACCCTCTACCTCGACAGCGATGGCCACACCCATCAGTGCCAGCCAGAGCGCATTCCGATCTCGCCGCACGGCGCCCAGCGCTAAGCCGTCCCCAGCCCACGCCGCCCCACGACGCCGACTCTCTTGCTCCGGCGCAGCCACTTTTGACCAAGGAAGCCATGGATCCCCTGATTTACTTTCTAGAACACCGCGAGCAGACCTACCTGAGCCGGCTGCGCAAGCTGGT
Source organism: uncultured Myxococcales bacterium (assembly GCA_903919145.1). Taxonomy (GTDB): domain Bacteria; phylum Myxococcota_A; class UBA9042; order UBA9042; family UBA9042; genus SXRM01. The sequence goes on along the minus strand of CAIXGW010000328.1, from coordinate 19,686 downwards.
CGATACCAACAGCGGCCTGGACAATCCCGCTGGGCGGATGGCGTGTTTGGAGCAACTGGAGGCGGTCTACCGCGGTCTGGGCTTCTCTTGCGAGCGAATCCAGCGCCCTGGCGACATGGTCCACCTGCTGGCGCGGCGGGCGGCGACCCGGGCCAACGCCCCCAAGCTGCTGATCCTTGGCCATTTTGACACCGTGTATGACAGCACTTCGCCGTTCCAGTCCTACCAGGAGATGGGCGGCTGGCTGGGTGGTCCGGGCGTTGGCGATATGAAGGGCGGCCTGGTTGTGGCGCAGGCGGCCATGGACGCGCTGAACCACGCGGGCAAGCTGGGCGATTTCGATTGGCTGTGCCTGCACAACGCCGATGAAGAGGTGCAGTCGCCGACTTCGCGCGACCTGATCGAGCAGCACGCCGTCGGCCGCGATCTGTGTCTGGACTTTGAGATCGGCCGAAAGACCGGGGCGGTGGTGCGATCGCGCTCGGGCGTCGGGCGGTTCTTCATTACCGTCCACGGCAAGGCGGCCCACGCCGGCATGGATCACAACGCTGGCGTCAATGCGATCGTCGGGATCGCCAAGCTACTGTTGGAGATCAACGACCTGAGCAACAGCTCGGCGGGCACTACCGTCAATGTCGGCGTCATCAAGGGCGGCACCAAGCGCAATGTGGTCCCCGACGAAGCCAAGATCGAGGTCGACGTGCGCGTCTCTACCGTGGCCGAGGGCCTGAGGGTAGAGGGGCGGATCCGCGAGATCTGCAGCCAGCCGCCGGTGAAAGGCGCCCGTGTCGACGTCTTGGGGGGCATTGGCCGACCGCCGTGGCAGCGCAATGCCGCGTGCGACCAGCTGATCAGCCACTTTCAGCGGGTGGCGACCGAGCACGGCATCACCCTGGGTAGCGAGGACACGGGCGGGGGATCAGACGCCAACTTCACGGCGGCGCTGGGGATCCCGACCATCGATGGGCTGGGGCCGGTCGGCGAGCACCCGCATACGCTGGAAGAGCGGATCCAGAAGCACTCGATCGTCGAGAGGGCCAAGCTGGTGGCGCTGGCCCTGCTGGCGCTGCCGGCGGGTGGGTTGCCGAAGTTGACAGATGTCAATTGACAAATAGCAAGCTCGTAGACTGCGCTGTGGTTCCTGCGCTGCCATGCCGGTTCTGTCGATGTGCCGCCCTCAATTGGGCAGGCCGTTGAGCTGACGCACGACGTTCAGCACGGCGCCGGTGGTGTACCAGTCGACCGCCACGAAATTGATTTGGCGTCCCCATTGCTTGCGGCATTTTTCCGCGTGGGCGCCCAGCTCGGCTTGGGTGTTGGCCACGGCGGAGAGCGTCTGGTGACTCTCTAACCCCTTGGTAAGAAAGTGGTTGAGTAACGCCAGGGCATGCGTCGAGCTGCCGCGCAGCACCTCGCATGAAAAATCGCCCACCTTCTCAGCGGCATAGGGATTGTCAAACAGGACGTCGTGGTAGCCGTGCTGCCAGGCCGGTGCGTTGGGCTTGGGCGACGACTGGGTCATCACGACCACGCGCTTCTCTTGGGCGATCAGCTGGTTCAGGGTGGGCCAGCCCTGCCCCGGCGGGTGGGCGTAGACCCGCGGCAGCAGGCCGCCAGCGCCCAGGCCCTCCTGGATCTTGGCCACCGCCACCGCGTCTTCAATGATGAACACCAACACTTCGCGCGGATGAACTGTAAGCCAGGTGTTGATCTTGGTCGCGGCGTCGCTCCACTTCTCTGCGCCCAGCACGCAGTAGCCGTGGCACAGCGCGGTCTCGCCCATCGGCATGACCCCGTCTTCCACGTCATAGGTGTGCAGATCGATAAGGAAGGCCCGGATCCCGTCTTCAAGCTGCTGGATCATGCCGTGCGGGTGGTTGGGCAGGGCCCAGCCGGCGTCGGCGGCCGACATGGCGTTGTGAGCCGCGGCAAAGGCCACCTGGTCCAGCGGGCGGTCGCACAGCAGCGGCGAGCCGTTGCAGGCCGGCAGTGGAGCGACCACCTCGGCGATCTCCGCGGCGGTTTCGGCGGCGCTGTTGGCGTCGGCCAGGGCATCCGCCGGCGCTGCCGTGGGCTGTAGCGGCGCTGGATCCTGGGCACAAGCCACCGCCAGCGCGGCGAGACCGGCGATCACCAGACGTATCAGCAGTTTCTCCACGTTGCCTCCGCCAAGCCTAAGCGGCAATCGTCGTCCAGCCGCGCATCGGCAGGACCCGCACCTCTGGCGCTCCCGGCACCGCCGCGACTTCGTTGAGAAACCCCTGCAGGTCGTTGCCGGGGATCTGCTTGACCGGGGCATCGATCGGCCGCCAGAACTGATCCCAGTGGCAAGGAATCAACACCTTGGGGCGCAGGCACTCGACCAAGCGCCTGGCAAATTGCGGCGTTGCGTGGCGACCGATGGTACAGGCCAGCACCACATCGGCTTGCACGCCGCGCAGCTCGGCCTCCACCAGCGCCGCCGAGCCCACGTGATGGACACTGCCGCCACAGCACTGGGCGTGCAAGGTCAGCACCTGGCCGACCCGCCACGCCGAGATCGGCGCCGGTGCCACCAAGGGCTTGGCGATCCGCCCCGGAAAGGGGACCTTGCCGGCCAGAAACGGGCTGTGCTCAGAGCGGTAGCCGGTCAGCTGAAAGGGTCCCTCGGCATAGACGCGACCATCGCCTTGGATCTCAAAGAGCTGGCTTTCCTCAAGCCCGGCGCCGCGGCAGTAGTTCAGCGTGTCGCTGGCGCCATAGACCCGCGAGCCGTGCAGCTTGGCGATGGCCGGCGCGTCAAGGGCGTGGTCAAAGTGGCTGTGGCCCACGGCAATGGCGTCAGCGCGGTCGACGTCGGCGCGGATCCGCAGCGGGTCAGGAGCGATGCGGCCCAGGGCCAGCTGGCTCAGGCTGTGGCGAGACAGGTGCGGATCAAACCACAGGTGGTGACCCTGGCAGAGCAGGCGAAAGCCGGCGGTGCCCAGCCACTGCAGCGCCAGGCGCGTCTGCTCGGGCGGTCGATCTTGTTGATGATAAAGGGACTCTGGAACAGCGGTGGTCAGCCGCTGCAGCAGGCCAGAGGCAGGGGGACGCAGGGCCTGCGCGGTGGGCTGTTGCGCAGGGGGCGCCTGTAGAGACTGGTCGCGGCCCATGGCCCATCCGCCCCGACTTCAGCGGGTCTGGGCGTACTTGTAGCGCACCGCTGCGTCAAGCACCACCGCCGGCTCTTCGGCCTTGGCCTGCACTTCAATCGCCGCCGCCGCCTTGATGGTATAGGTGATCGGGTGCATCAGCGCCCCCACGGCCTTGCGGGCCGCCCAGTTCAGATCCGCCAGATCGTCTTCGCGGCCGACCTGCTTTTCACCCGTCAGCTTGATCGCCGCCCGCGCACCGCCGCGCTTGGCCAAGATGTTGATCAGATAGGGCACGCGGTAGTCGGTGCCGCTCTCAACCTTCTCTGCCTCCCGCACCTCTTTGGTCACTTCGCCGGCAAAGTAGGCGCCCTTGCCCGTCACCACCAAGAAGCCAAGCGGGCGGTTGCCGCGGCTCTTGGGCAGCACAATGTAGTCGACCAGGACAAACGCCCCGCCAAAGCTGGAGACGCGCAGGGCTTTGTCATAGATCTGGTGGGCCGTGACCGTTGAGGCCTCGTGCACGGCAAAGGCGGTGCCGGTGGCGTCGTACTTCTTGGCCCCGCTGGTGCAGCTGACCGCGATCTTGCCCATCGGCGCCGACAGCTCGCGCCAGATGTAGCCGTCGCCGCCCTTGTCGACCACAGAGAACGGCGTCATCCCGCTGGTCAAGGTGACGGTGGCGGTGGTGTGGCCGTAGTCAAAATTCGCCGTCAGCACACCCGCATTGACGGCGAGGCTGTGCTTGCCGGCGACAATGCTGAGCTTTCCGCCGCTCACGGTGTAGTTGCCCTTGGTGTAGCTCTCTTCGCCATAGAACGTGCCCTGGGGCGACTCTTGGCGAAAAGTCACTTGCAGGGTGCCGCGCTTGAAGCCGGCATTGGCTACCGAAAAGCGCACAAAAGTGGCGTGCCCGGCGCTGTTCTGGCCGCGGATGGTGACGTGCTCGACCGCTTGGCTGTTGTCGCTAAACGCAGAGCTCGACCACTGCATCGCCGTGGAGGCCACTGCCGCCCGAGCGGCGACGGGCTGGAGCAGAGTGCCAGCGGCCACAGCCCCTGCAAGCAGCAAAGGTAGGCAATTCAACAGCATCTTCTTCATGGCCATCCAGGTTGGGGCAAGGCGCCCCGGGTGCCCGTCCAAACGCGGCGGGCGCGCCAGTGATTCAGCCCCTCTGACCAGCCCAGGCGCGGGGCGCTTCAGTCTTCGCCCAACACCCTGCGGCGCATCAGCATCTGCACCAGCCCGGCACACACCACTAGCAGCACGCCTGAGGTCAGCAGGGTCATGGCCAGCGGCCCCGTCACCTCGCCGCCCAGCAGCACGGCGCGGCAGGTCTCTGACAGGTGGTACACCGGGTTGAGCTGGCTCAGCCGCACCGCCCACGGGCCCACGCGATCGATCGGAAAGTAGGTGTTGCTGACCAGGCCCAGCGGGATGCCCACCAGAAACACGGGGTAATTCATGTGATCAATCGACGGCACCACTGCGGTGAACAGCAAGCCAAAGGCGCCAAAGGCCCAGCCGACCACAAAGCCGAGCAGCGGCAGCAGCGGCAGCCAGGCCAATTGCAAATGAAGCACCCCTGCGAGGTCCAGGCCCAACAGCACCGCGCTGACCACGCTGGCATTCCACAGCGCGCGGGCACTGGCCCAGGTGATCTCGCCCCAGACGATGTGGCGGAGTTCCACTTGGGTAGCCAGGATGCCGTCCCAGGTTTTTTGATAGAACATCCGCACATAGCTGGAGTAGAGGGCTTCAAAGAACGAACTGGTGAACATGGCGTAGGCCAGCAGCCCCGGCGCCATGTAGCTGGCGTAGTCGATGGCGTGGACCGCGCCCTCCTTGGTGTACGTCATCGACCCTACAAAGGATCCCACGCCAAAGCCAAAAGCCATCAGCGACACGACTGGTTCCATGGCCGGCGGGATCAGCGCGGTGCGCCAGTTGCGGCCCCAGACCTGGGCATTGCGCCAGAACACGGCGCGGCTGCGCCAGTCCCACAGGTCGGTCAGGTGCGGATTGAGGCGCCGCCATAGGGGAATCGTCGGCATCTAGGGCTCCGCGGCGGTGGGCGTGGGGTCAAGCGACAGGGCCAGAAACAAGTCATCCAGCGTCGGGTCGCGCACCGCAAAGCGCAATTCGGCAAATTGGGCGGTGAACTCGACCAGCTGTGCGCCAGTCAAAGCAAGATGCCAGCCGTCCAGCGCTTCGCCCGGTGCCTTGCCCAGGTGCTGACGGCTCCACGCCTGGACCTCTGCGGCCTGGGGCTGCTCGCGGCTCACCTCGACGATATGCTCGCCCAGCACGGCACCCAGCACCTGCCGTGTCGATCCCTGCGCCGCCGTGCGCCCTTTGGCCAGCAGGGCGATGCGATCAGAGAGCCGCTCGGCCTCGTCCATGTAGTGGGTCGTCAACACAATCCCCAAGCCCTCAGAGCGCAACCGCAGCACCAGCCGCCACAGGTCCAGGCGCGCCGCGGGGTCCAGGCCGGTCGTCGGCTCGTCTAAAAACAGCACGGCCGGGCGGTGAATCAGCGATCGGGCGATCATCAGCCGGCGCTTGTAGCCGCCGCTCAGCTCAGGTGGAAAGCGCTCGGCGAATTCCAGCAGGCCAAACTGGGTCAGCAGCTGTTCGATGCGCTGCTGAAGGTCGGGTTGCTGGGGGCGAAAATAGCTGGCGTAGATGCGCAAGTTGTCTCGGACGCAGAAGTCTGCATCCAGCGTGTCCTCTTGGGTGCAGACGCCGACCAGCCCGCGCAGCGCCTGGCGCTCTGCCGCAAAGTCGCGGCCCTGGTAGAGGATCTGGCCGCTATCTGGCTTGATGAAGCCGTAGAGCATCCGCAGCGTGGTCGTCTTGCCGGCGCCGTTGGGCCCGAGCAGCCCCAGCACTTCGCCGCGGTACAGCTGCAGGTCCAGGCCGTCGACAACCGCCCGTCCGTCATAGCGCTTGACCAGACCGATGGCCTGGAGCAAAGGAACCTCAGTCATGAATTGCCTTTGCTTTTATTGGCTTTAGGCAGCCGGCTGAGCCAGCGCGGTCTGCGCCCGCCGCATGCCCACCAGGCCGCCGGCAGGGGTCCGCTCGCCGCGCCGCAGCATTTCTCGCACTTCGCCCGCCAATTGGCCACAGGCCCCGCCCAGATCGGCGCCGTGGGACCAGCGGACCATGGTTCGCACGCCGCGGTCGAGCAGATACTTTTGAAAATCCTGGATTCCCTGGCGATCTGGCGCGCGCAGTGCCGGCACGGGCCCGGCGTTGGCGGGGATCAGGTTCAGCCGAACCGGCAGCCCCTGCAGCCAGGCGAGCAGCAGATCGGCGTCCGCAGGGGCATCGTTGACGCCGGCCATCAGCACATACTCGACCAGTACATCGCGCCCCTGCGGCAGGTGCGCTTGCAGCGCGGTCTTGAGCTCTGAGAGGCCGCAGCGCTCATTGATGGGCATCAGCCAGGAGCGGCGCTTGTCATCCGGCGCGTTCAAGCTGAGGGCAAGGTTGGCCTGCACCGTGGCAAAGAACTCGGGCAGGCGCCAGGCAACGCCAACGGTGCTGACGGTCACCCGCCGCCAGGAAAGGCCTGCCCCCAGGTCGTCGGTCATCACCGCCACCGCATCGGCTACGTTGGCCAGGTTGTCCAGCGGCTCTCCCATCCCCATGAACACCACGTTGCTGATCGGCGGGTGCTCGCCGCGCTGCTCTGACCAGCGCTTTTGGGCAATCCGCAGCTGCGCCACGATTTCGCCAGCGCTGAGGTTGCGCACCAGCCCCAGCCGCCCGGTCTGGCAAAAAGAGCACCGCCGCGCGCAGCCGACCTGGCTGGAGACGCACAGGGTGGTTCGGCGGCCCGACTCTGCCAAAATCAGCACACTTTCAATCACCTCGCCGTCGCCAGTGCGGTACAGCAGCTTGTGAGAGCCGTCTACGCTGACTTCATCGGCCAGCACCGTCAATTCGGTCGGCGGCGCGCACAGCTGGGCCACCTTGGGCCCCGCGGCTCCGCCTACCAGCGCCAGCGCCTCAGGCCACGGCAGCCAGTCGCGCCACTGCGAGTGCCCCAGTAGGGTCACCGCGCGGCGCGCCTGACCCGCCTTCAAGCCATTGTTCTGCAACGCCTCCTGCAGCTGCTGAGGCGGCCAGGCGTCGTAGGGGCGCTGCAGCGGCGCCAGAGGAGGCTGCGAAGGCGTGGCGGTGGCGGGTGCGTCAGTCATGGCGGCATTGTCGGAGCGCCCGCTCCCATCTGCAAGCGCCAAATCGCCAGGGTCTGCGGTCTTTGGTCACGCTTGCGTCGGCGGCAGTTGCGGGCGCTGTTGGGCGCGACTACGCTGCCGCCTCGACCGGCGCCGGACCCAAGGGCGCCGCGGGGGGATGCCATGGGCAGCGCGATCGACTGGAGTCTGGACCCGCGGCTGCGCGGGGTGTTGGGCAAATTGCCGCTGCCTATCAAGTTGCCAACGCCTCTGCAGCGCCACAGCGCCGACAATGCCGAGCGGCCCCTGGCCGGCAAGCGGGCGCTGCTGACCCGGATGCGCGATGACCTGGATCTGCAGCTGGCCCTTGGGCTGTTGCGCCAAGGGGCGGCACTGCTGGTGGTGGAGTCGCAGCTGCCGACCGCCCTGGCAGAGGCGGTGATCGCGGCCGGTGGACGAACGGCGGCCTGGGCCAGCGACTTGCCCCAGGTGGTCGCCAGCGCCGCGGCGCGCTTGGACCGGCGACCGCTGCTGGTGATCGACCGCCTGCGTCTGCCCGAGGCTGGGGACCTGGCAGTCAACGATGCCACCGACCGCCTGCAGCAGGTGGGCCAGACCGTCTGCCGGGCGCCGCAGGGCTCGCGGTGGATCCTGCTGTGCGATGCCGAGCTGGGCCAGACCCCGGTTGGGCGCTTGCTGGCGGCGGCGGCTCTGGGCTGCATGCGCTCTGTACACAAGGAGCTGGGCCCCTCTGGCTCGACAGCGCATCGCCTGACCCTGGCCGGTGCCGAGCCGCAGGCAGTGGTGGACGCGGTGGCGTTCTTGCTGGGACCGCGATCGGCCTTTCTGACCGGCTTGGACCTGACCCTGACGGCCAGCCGCCCGGCCACCGCTTCAGGGGGACCCTTATGGAACCCCACGCCGATGCAAGGAAAAGTTGCACTGGTGACCGGCGCCGCCCGCGGCATTGGCGCTGCAGTGGCGCTGCGGCTGGCCCAGGCCGGCGCCCAAGTGTGGGTCAATGACGTGGCCCAGGCCGAGGAAGCTGGCGCCGCCACCGTGGCGCAGCTGCGGCAGATCGGAGCCACCGCGCACTTTGTGGCAGCAGACTGCGCCGATCCGCGCGGTGCGGCCGCCCTTGGCCAGGCCCTGCGCCGCGGCGGGCAGCTGGACCTGGTGGTCCACAACGCCGGAATCACCCGCGACCGCACGCTCAAGAGGCTGGACCTGCTGGCGTGGCGCAAGGTACTGGCGGTCGACCTGGGCAGCATGATTGAGGTGCAGCGGGCTGTACAACCCCTTATGACGCCAGGAAGCTCTGCGGTGCTGATGTCTTCGGTGATGGGCATTGCCGGCAACTTTGGCCAGACCAACTACACGGCGGCCAAGGCGGCTGTCCTTGAGCTGACGCGGCTGTGGTCCGAAGAGTGGCAAGACCTCGACATGCGCGCCAACGCCATTGCTCCGGGCTTTATCTTGACGGAGATGACGGCGCACCTGCCGCTGCTCAACAAAGAAATGGCTAAGCAGCTCAGCTCTTTGCTGCAGCCTGGGTTGCCCGTTGATGTGGCCGAGCTGGCCCTGTTTCTGGGCAGCGCCGAGTCGCGGGCCCTGACCGGCCAGGTGCTGCGCTGCGACGGCGGCATGGCCCTGGGGGCCTGAAGCGATGACCTGCCCCAACCCACCCCAAGCCGGCGCTGATGGCCTGACGGCTGTGGGCCCTGCCGACGCGCGCGGGGCTGGCTGACCATGGCGGAGCTGGGCGCGGAGATCTCTCAGCTGGTGCCAGCCCCTCAGCGACGCCATGCCGTCTTGCTGATCGCCTGTGGCGCCCTGGCGTTTGCGGCGATGGGAGCCATGGCCAAGGCAGCGAGCTCGGCGATTCCGACCTTTGAGCTGGTGGCGGCGCGCAGTGCGGTCACCTGGGCGGTCATGGAGGGCATCCGCCGCCAGCTGGGGGTGCCGCTGCGCTTTGCCAAGCTGCCGGTGCTGGCGGTCAGAACCCTGGCCGGCTTTGCCGCAATAGCTCTGTACTTTCATGCCCTGCGCTACATTCCCCTGGGTGAAGCGGTGCTGTTGAACAACGCCTCGCCGGTGCTGACTTCTCTGGCCGCCGTCGCCGTGCTGGGCGAGCGCCTGACCTGGACCAAGGGCATCGCGCTGCTGGTGGCCCTGGCCGGTCTGTGGCTGCTGCTAGGGGCGCGCGACCTGTCGACGGTTGCCGGTCAAGGGGCCATGCTGGGCGCGGCTTCTGCCGTTTCGGGCGCGATTGCCATGGTGGCCCTCAAAAAAGCTGGCAGCCACAACCGCGCGGTCCTGATTGTCTGGGCGCTGGCCGCGGTCTCGACCCTTGGTTCGTTGCTGCTGGCCGGCGGCGACTGGCTGGTGCCCTCACCGCGCGAAGGCTGGCTGTTGGTCGGCACTGGCGTCACCGCTGCGGTGGCGCAGCTGCTAATGACCAGCGGCTACCGGCGTCTGGAAGCCTCTGAAGCCAGCGTGTACAGCTTCTTGACGCCGCTGTTCTCTATCCTCTTGGGCATGGCGCTGTTCAGCGAGCGACCGGGCTGGCGCGCCGGCGTGGGCGGCCTGCTGATCCTGTCGGCCGGCATCGGCACAGCCCTGCGCGCCAATTCTCCAGCATCCACAAAGGCTTGACAAAGCCCTGGGTACCCGTCTGCCCCTGCCGCCCTAGGGCGTGGCGAGGGGAGCGGTCTTGGCGGCGACCGCCGGCAGCCTTGGGTGGTGCGTTGACCCGATCGGCTGACATCGCCCCGGCCCTGATCGGCGATTCTCTAGCGGCTGCAGCGACTTGACAAAGCCCCGGGTACCCGTTGGGCGCCTCAGCGGCGGGCCGGTCTTGTGGGCCACGTCCGGCAGGCGTAGCCTACGCGCCCAGCGCTGCCCGTGCGGCCCAGGACTGACATGACCCAGAGTATCAAGCGCCTTGGCATTCTCGTTGGAGGTGGGCCCGCCCCCGGCATCAACAGTGTGATCGGCGCCGCCACCATCCGCGGTGTGCTGGCCGGCTTTGACGTGGTTGGCATTCGCGATGGATTCCAGTGGCTCATGCAGGGCAACATCGACCACACCACGCCACTGACCATCGACACCGTCAGCCGCATCCACTTTCGCGGCGGGTCCTTTATCGGCATCAGCCGCGCCAATCCCACCAAGACCGAAGCGTTGCTGGAAAACACTGTGATCAGCTTGTTGCGCCTGAACATCGACAAGCTGATTACTATTGGCGGCGACGACACCGCATTCTCGGCTTATCAGCTAGAGCAACACAGCAAGGGCCGGATCCGCGTGGTCCACGTGCCCAAGACGATCGACAACGACCTGGACCTTCCGGCGCAGATGGTGACCTTTGGCTACCAGACCGCCCGCCACATCGGCGTTGAGATGGTCAAGAACCTGATGGTCGACGCCAAGACCACCTCGCGCTGGTACTTTGTGGTCACCATGGGCCGCAAGGCCGGCCACTTGGCTTTGGGCATTGGCAAGGCGGCGGGCGCCAGCTTGACGCTGATTCCTGAGGAGTTTGCTGGCCATGTCACACTCAAGCGCGTGGTCGACACGCTGGCCGGCGCCATCATCAAGCGCCTGGCTGACGGCCGCCCCGACGGCGTGGCGATCCTGGCCGAAGGCCTGGTCGAAGGGCTGAGCCCAAGTGACCTGACCACCCTTGCCGGTCACGCCGAGCGCGACGCCCATGACAATCTGCGCATTGCTGAGGTCGACTTTGGCGAGATCCTCAAGGCCAAGGTTCTGGAGTCTCTCAAGAAGTACAACATCAGGCCGACCATCGTCGCCAAGAACATTGGCTACGAACTGCGCTGTGCCGATCCCATCCCGTTTGACATGGAGTACACCCGCGACCTGGGCTACTGCGCGACCAAGTACCTGGACGAAGGCGGCTCGGGCGTGATGGTCACCATGCAGCAGGACGCTTTTTCGCCCCTGCCGTTTACCAGCATGATGGACCCCAAGACCGGCCGGACCAAAGTCCGCATGGTCGACATCCAGGCAGAGCGCTACAAGATCGCCCGCCGCTACATGATTCGCCTGCGCCGCGACGACTTTGAGGATCCGCACGCCCTAGCCAAGTACGCCGCCACTGCCCGCATTGGCCTGGAGCAATTTCGCGAGGACTATGAGTACCTGGTAGAGGATGAGCCCGCTCCGGTCCAGCTGCTGCGCACGCCGCCCGCCGAGCCAGAGGCGCCTGAGCCGCGGACCAAGCCGGCCGCGCGCAAGGCCCAGTAGCCCCACGGCATGCAGCAGCCCCGCCAATTGCATGCCCAGCCCCTGCCCTGGCGGCAGGCTGCTGCGCCGTGGTTGATCAGCCGACTGGCGCTGTTTGCCATTGCGTGGATCGGCCTGTCGCTGGTGGCACCAGAGCCCTCCCCCGACCACTGGCGCCAGTTTGCCGACCTGCTGGCGCTGGATGGCTGGGCGCGCTGGGACTCAGGCTGGTACGCCAGCGTGGCCCTGGACGGCTACTCGTGGATTCCCGGCCAGGCCTGCAACGTCAACTTCTTTCCGCTGTATGCCTGGACCACGCTGGCCCTTTCTCTGCCACTGCGGCTGGCGATGAGCCCGGAGAGGGCCTTTTACGCCGCAGGCATGGGCTGGTCGCTGGCGCTGTTCTATGCGGCCCTGGTTGGCCTGGCGCGACTGGGCAACGCCAGCTGGGGCCCGCAAGTGACCGGCCGGACGCTGTGGCTGATGGCTTTTTTTCCGTTTTCACTATTTTTTTCAGCTGTCTACACCGAGTCGCTGTTTCTGGCCCTGAGCGTGTGGGCCTTTGTGCTGGCTCGCGAGCAGCGCTGGTGGGGGGCAGCGGCGTTGGTGGGTCTGGCCGGTCTCACCCGGGTGACCGGTGCGGTGCTGGGCCTGGCGCTGCTGGTCGAATTTGCCTCGGTGGCGCGCCTGGACTGGCAGAAGTGGCGCCGCGATGGCTTGGCCTTTGTGATCAGCCCATTGCCAGTGCTGGGGCTGTTTGCCTACTTCAAGCTGCAATTCGGCGAACCCCTGCTGTTCCTCAAGACGTACACGACAGTGTGGGACAAGAGGCCGGGGCTCTCTCGCCTCATTGACGTCCTCAACTCGATTCGCCACGACCACGATCCCTTGGCGCTGCGCTTCCAAAACCTGATGTATGTGCTGGTGCTTTTTGGCGCGCTGGCCCTGGTTGTCTGGGCGCGGCGGCGGCTGAGCTGGGGCATGGTGGCGCTGGTGGCGGTCTCTGTGGCGCTGGTGGCCTCGACCGGCTTCAATGCGGCCGGACGCTATACCGCAGTGCTGTTTCCGGCTTTTGCCGCTGCGGCGATGGCGCTTGGCGAACGCGGCTTCAAGCCGGCGCTGGTCGTCAGCGGTGCGACCTGCCTTTGGTTCACCTGGGATTTCAGCCATTGGATGCACGTGACCTAAGCGCTGCTGTCGCTCTCACACTTGGGCCAGCGGCGGCATTGGTCCAGACAGGCGACGTCGCCAGCAAGACAGGCCATGGACCACGACCCGCACCCCGTCGATCCGCCGTTGGAGGCAGCCCTGGTCCACAGGGCCCTGCGCGGCGACGGTCGGGCCTTTGCGGAATTGGTCGCGCCGCACCTGGACCGCTGCTTTCGCTTGGCGATGCGCTGTGTGGGCGACCGGGCGCTGGCCGAAGAGGCCGTGCAAGAGGCGCTGACCTTGGCCCACCGCGACCTTGCCCGCTATCAGGTGGGGTCATCTCTGCGCGGCTGGCTGTGTGCGATGGCCATGCGCTGTGCGGCCACGCTGGCCCGATCTGAGCGGCGCCGCAACCTGCGGGATCTGGGCTCGGCGCAGCCGGAGGGGCCCGCGGGTCCAGAAGCGGCGCTGCAGGCTCGGCTCCTGGCCCAGAAGCTGGATGCGGCGCTGGCCGGCCTGACCGACAAGCGCAGAGAGGCGGCGCTTTTGCGCTTTGACGGCGGGCTGCAGCACAGCGAAATCGCCGCCCTGATGGGAATTTCAGATGCCGCCGTGCGTCAGCTGGTGTGCGAGGCAACCAAGGCCCTGCGCCAGGCCCTCGGCGACACCGCCAAGGAGCTGCCATGACCGATCCACGCGACGACGAAGACGACGACCTGCAGACCGCGTTTGCTGCCACCGCGGCCAAGCTGGACCTGCAGAGCCGGCAGCTCCTGGTGGCCCACGCCCACGACCTCACAGAACAGGCTGCCACCCAATCCCTTTTTGATCAGACGGCGCCGCAACTGGACGAACTGACCCAGCGACGCCTGATCCACCATGCCGCTGGGTTGGCCAGCGGACGCCAGAAGGTCGCTTCTGGGTGGGCCTCTGTGCCTAGGCGGCTGCGCCAACCGCGCGTGTTGGGCCTGGTGGCTGCGGCGGCGGCGCTGCTGGGGGTGGTCGGTGCCCGGTGGTGGACCGACGGCGGCACCCGGGCCAGCGCGCCTCCGATCGCGGCCGCGGCAGCCACGTATGAGGGTTTTCAGGCTGTCGCTCAGCCAACGGCTCCTCTCGCTTCTGCGCTGCCAGCCGCGGACGGCGGCGACGATGCGTTGGCCAGCGCCCTGCCCGGTTTGGCCGACGAGCAGGCCGGCGATCAAAGCCAGTGGCTGGGCCTGTCGGCGGAGGAAGATGACCCTCTAACCAATGATCTTGCTGGACAATTGGACAGTCTGCACGGCGTGGACGCGTCACCCTTGGACGGCGCCGCGCTGGAGTGGCTGTGACCCGTGGCTGGGGCCTCAATGATTTCCGGGCTTCGCCATGGCCCCTGGCCCCACCGCCGTCATAAATAGCGCAAACTTTGCGTATATAGTTCACAGTTCACGCAACATCCGTCTACAATGCGCGGCTTGTGGGGTGCCCCCATCCCTTGCCCTGAGGTAGCTGTGATGCGTAGCCGTTGTTGGTCTGTGTGGGTCGTCCTTGCTCTATTGACTGCCTCCGTGGCCCCTGGGTGCGGCGACGGCGTGCACGACGATGCCGGTGACTCGGCCTCTGCCGCCGCCGACAGCGGCAACGGCCTTGACGGCTTGCTGGGAGACAGCGCCCTCAGCGATGCCCAAGAGGTCACCGGCGACGCCTCTGTGCCCGACATCCAACCAGACGGCCAGCCAAGCGATGCAGCCGACACCGCGGCCGCAGCCAAGCTGGAAATCACCGAGCCGCTGCCCACCGCTGTGGTCAACCCCAACGCAACGCTGAAGATTCGCGCGAAACTGACCCCTGCCGAGGCGGCCGCGCTAGAGTACAGCGTGACCGATGACGACGGCGCAGTGGTGGCCAGCGGCGATGTCACCGACACCAACAACATCGCGTCTGATCTGCCCGCACCGGCCAAGCCCGGTACCCACAAGTGGAAGCTGACCGTCAAGAACAAGGCGACCGGCGCAGTGGTGGCCACGGCCGACATCGTGTTCCAAGTCAACGCCCTGCCCACGGCGCCCGGCGTGTCGATTCAGCCGCAGCCGGCCAGTGCCAAAGACGGTCTGCAGGCCAAGATCGACACCCCCTCGACCGACGCCGACGGCCAAGCCGTGACCTACAGCTATGTGTGGACCAAAGACGGCCAACCAACCGGCGACACCGGCGCCAACCTGCCAGTCGGCAAAGCCAAGAAGGGCGAGGTGTGGTCGGTAACGGTAGTCGCCAGCGATGGCGTGGGCCAAAGTGCCCCTACCACCGTCAGCATCACCGTGGGCAACGCCGCTCCAGAGCCGGCCGCCCTGGCGCCACTGGCCGCAACGGTTGGGCTAGAAGGCTCGATTACCGCTACGGAAGCTGGCCCCGCCACCGACATCGACGGCGACGCCCTGACCCTGACCTGGGTTTGGACGGTCGACGGACAGGAAGTCAAGGGCATTACCGGCCCAACCGCCAGCGTAGCCCAGTTGGCTGCCGCCCTGGGCAAGCCCATCGCGGTGGGCGCTGTAGTCGGTGTGTCGCAGAAGGTCAGCGATGGCCAAGCGACTGCCAGCTCTGCAGAAAGCAAGGTCACCGTGGGTCAAGGCACGGCTTGCGCAACCCTGACTCTGCTGCCGCACGTCATTTGCACTGAGAACGGCACGACCGCCCCCGACCTGAGCTGCGACAAGCAGACCCTGGGCAACGGCATCATCTGCCTGACCATTTCGGGGCTGCCCCAAGACAGCACCCCGGTAGTGGCCTCTACGGCGACCACCGCGGTGGGCCTGACCAGCGACGGCACCGAGGCTGTGGGCCCGTTTGACGTCGAAGTCACCGATGAGACCGGCAAGATCGTCGGCTCCGCCAGCTTCCCCAGCATCAGCAGCGGCCAGGTCGTCCAAGCCAAGCCGGCCACCCCTGGCGTCAACCACCTGACCGTGGTCGTCAAGAAAGACGGCAAAATCATCGGCAGCTGGACCTCGGACGTCTACCTCAACACCCCGCCGACGGCGCCAGAGGTGGCCATCCAGCCCAGCCCGGCCCAGGCCGGCGAGGCTCTGGTCGCCAAGATCACCGGCCCCTCGCAGGATGTCGACTCTGCTCTGTCGCAGCCCATTACCTATGCATATGCCTGGACCGTCAACGGCAAGGCTACGGTCTACACGGGCGACACCGTCCCCGCCGGCATCGCCAAGAAGGGCGAGCAGTGGCAGGTCTCGGCGACCCCAAGTGACGGCGTAGAGCCCGGCCCGGCCGGCACCGCGGTGGTGACCATTGGCAACGCGCCGCCCAAGACGCCCGTCCTGAGCGTTGACTCGGCACAGGTGGGCTTGCTTGGCACCGTCAAGGTGACCATTGCCGAGCCACAGGCCGTGGACTCAGACGGCGAGCCGGTCACCACCACGCTGACGTGGAAGGTCGACGGCGTGGTCGTCAGCGGCGTCACGGGCTCCATCGCCTCAGTGCAGGATCTGGCCAAGGCCGGCGCCAAAATCCAGGTCGGGTCGGTGATCTCTGTGGTGGCGACCGCGACCGACGGCGCTTCGCAGGTCAGCTCGCTGCCCGTGACCGTAGCAGTGGTCGACAGCGACTTGATCTGCGGCTCCAAGAACAGCCCCTGTGCCGTGGCCACCCAGTGCACCGAGAATGGCAGCTTCGCTCCCAAGTGCGAGTGCAAGTCGCCGCTGGTCGGCAATGGCGTGGTCTGCATGAGCGCCAATTTCCCCAGCGTCGGCATCGCCGGAGAGGCAACCCAGGTCCAAGTCAGTGTCAACGTTGGCAGCGGTGCCCAGGGCCCGCTGGTTGCCCAGCTGATCGACGCCGATGGCAAAGTGTTGGCGTCGGGCCAAGTGACCAATGGCAAGGTAGACCTGAGCGGCAGCCTGCTCACCGGCACCCAGGGCTGGACCATCCAGATCAAAGACGCGGCCGGCTCCGTGGTGGCCAAGCAGACCGCCAGTGTGTTCGCCGACACCCCGCCCAGTGCGCCGGTGGTCACCCTTGGCCCCGCGCAGGCGACGGTGCAGTCCGGCGTGCAAGTGGTCGAGGTGAAAGCGACCGACGTCGATCAGGGCCAGACGCTGACCTACAGCTTCCAGTGGCTCAAAGACGGCAAGCCCACCGGCCTTGTGGCTTCTGAACTGGCCCCCGGCGTAGCCAAGAAGGGCGAAGTCTGGACACTGATTGCGATTGCCGACGATGGCTATGCCGCCGGCCTGCCGGGTCAGGCCACGATTCTGATTGGCAACGCGGCCCCTTCCGACTTCAAGGCCGTCCTGCCGGCCAAGATCGGCCTGCTGAGCACGCTGACGGTGCAGGCCGTGCCGGCCGCCAAGAGCGACGTGGACGGCGACCCGCTGACCTACACTGCGCAGTGGTGGGTCAACAATGAAGAGGTGGTCGGCGAGACCGCCCTGAGCTTGAATCTGCCCAAGATCAAGCTGCCGGGGGGCAAGATCCTTAAGGCCGGCGCCAAGATTGTCTGCGTGGTCAGCTGCAGCGACGGCAGCATTGCGATCTTTGCCACCAGCGAGCCGTGTGTCGTTGAGGGCGAAGGCGCCGACGTCTGCAAGTCCTTCAATCCCTGTGATAAGAACGCCCTGTGCATCAACAACGGCACCCTATCTCCCGACTGCGCCTGCAACGTGGGCTACAGCGGCGACGGCCTGACCTGCAAAGACGTGGACGAGTGCCTGAGCAACAACGGCGGCTGCGACCCCAACGCCGCGTGCAAGAACACCGTGGGAGCCAACACTTGCGCCTGCAAGGCCGGCTTTACCGGCGACGGCAACACCTGTGTCGATGTCAACGAGTGCTTGGTCAGCAACGGCGGCTGCAACGTCAACGCCGCTTGCACCAACGTGCCCGGCAGCCTGACCTGCGCCTGCAAGGCCGGCTACAGCGGCGACGGCAAGACCTGCACCGACATCAACGAGTGTGCCTCCAACAACGGCGGCTGCAGCAGCGACGCCTTGTGCGGCAACAGCCCCGGCACCTTCAGCTGCACCTGCAAAGCCGGCTTCAGCGGCGACGGCAAGACCTGCACCGACGTCAACGAGTGCTCGGTGGGCAACGGCGGCTGCAACACCAACGCCACCTGCACCAACAGCGTGGGCAGCTTCGCTTGCGCGTGCAAGGCGGGCTACAGCGGCGACGGCAAGACCTGCACCGACGTCAACGAGTGCGCCAACAACAACGGCGGCTGCAGCGCCAACGGCCTGTGCAGCAACTCGCCGGGCTCGTTCAGCTGCGCGTGCAAGACCGGCTACAGCGGCGACGGCAAGACCTGCACCGACGTCGACGAGTGCAAGACCAACAACGGCGACTGCGACGCCAACGCCCAGTGCACCAACAGCCCGGGCTCGTCTTCCTGCGCGTGCAAGCCCGGCTTCTCTGGCAACGGCAAGACCTGCACCGACGTCAACGAGTGCGACAGCAACAACGGCGGCTGCAACGTCAATGCGCAGTGCACCAACTCAGTCGGTAGCTTCTCCTGCGCGTGCCGGTCGGGCTATGCGGGAGACGGCAAGACCTGCACCGACATCAACGAGTGCCTGACCAACAACGGCGGTTGCAACACCAATGCCACTTGCAGCAACACCTCTGGATCGTTCAGCTGTGCCTGCAAGGCCGGCTTCTCTGGCGACGGCAAGACCTGTGCCGATGTCAACGAGTGCGCCACCAACAACGGCGGCTGCAGCGCCAACGCCAATTGCAGCAACTCAACGGGATCCTTCAGTTGCGCCTGCAAGACCGGCTACACGGGCGACGGCAAGACCTGCACCGACGTCAACGAGTGCCTGACCAACAACGGCGGCTGCAGCGCCAACGCGGCTTGCAGCAACACCGCTGGCTCGTTCAGCTGTGCGTGCAAGACCGGCTACACCGGCAACGGCGTGACCTGCACCGACATCAACGAGTGCGCCACCAACAACGGCGGCTGCCACCCGCTGGCCAAGTGCACCAACTCAGCCGGCAGCTTTACCTGCGGCGCCTGCCCAAGCGGGTACACCGGCAACGGCATCACCTGCACCGACGTCAACGAATGCCTGGTCAACAACGGCGGTTGCGCGGCACAGACCAGCTGCACCAACACGCCTGGCAGCTTTCTGTGTGGCAAGTGCCCAAGCGGCTACACCGGCGACGGCAAGACCTGCACCGACGTCAACGAGTGCTTGACCAACAACGGCGGCTGTGACGCCCTGACGGTTTGCTCCAACAAGCCGGGCACCTTCTCTTGCGGCGCCTGCCCCAGCGGCTACACCGGCACCGGAGCCACCGGCTGCACCGACGTCAATGAATGCAGCACCAACAACGGCGGCTGCGACAAGCTGACCACCTGCACCAACAAGCCCGGCACCTTCACCTGCGGCGCCTGCCCTGGTGGCTACACCGGCACGGGGGCCACCGGCTGCACCGACGTCAACGAGTGCTCGACCAACAACGGCGGCTGCGACAAGCTGACCACCTGCACCAACAGCGCCGGCTCCTTTACCTGCGGCGCCTGCCCCAAGGGCTATAGCGGCAGCGGCGCCACCGGCTGCAGCGACGTCAACGAGTGCGCCACCAACAACGGCGGCTGCGACAAGCTGACCACCTGCACCAACAGCGTGGGCTCGTACACCTGCGGCGCCTGCCCGGCGGGCTACACGGGCAGCGGTGCCACTGGCTGCACCGACGTCAACGAGTGCTCGACCAACAACGGCGGCTGCAGCACCAACGCCACCTGCAGCAATACCGCCGGCTCCTTCAGCTGTTCTTGCAAGGCCGGCTTCAGCGGCGACGGCAAGACCTGCAATGACGTCAACGAGTGCTTGACCAACAACGGCGGCTGCAGTGCCGACGCCACTTGCAGCAACTCCTCAGGTTCGTTCAGCTGCGCCTGCAAGACCGGCTTTAGCGGAGACGGCAAGACCTGCACCGACGTCAACGAGTGCCTGACCAACAACGGCGACTGCAGCGCCAACGCCGCGTGCACCAACTCG
>CAIXGW010000327.1 GCA_903919145.1 uncultured Myxococcales bacterium | reverse complement strand
TTGCCTGCTCGCCTCAAGAGGACACCGCCGCGCTACCAAGCCGTGCCGGCGGCGACGATGCCTACCGGTCGCAGCAGCGATGGCCTGGCAGAGGTCAAGGTGATTGCTGGCCAAGCGTTGGACGTCGGCGCCGCCATTGCGACCCATACGCCCATTGTCTACCTCGACTGGACGCTGCAGCCAGGCGCGGAGGTCTGGGTGGATCTGCCGCAGGACCACACTGGACTGGTCTATGTGTTTGGCGGTGCAGCCCTTGTGGGTGAGGGAAGGCGCAAGGTGGCCGACGGTCAGCTGGCCGTGCTGGCGCCTGGCGATCGGCTGCTGTTGCGCAGTGACCAGGGCGCCCGGCTGCTGGTCCTGGGCGGCGTGCCGCACGGCGAGCCCATTGCCCACTACGGTCCCTTTGTGATGAACACGCAGGCCGAGATTCAAGAGGCGATCCAAGACTACCAGTCCGGCCGGATGGGTAGGATCGTCAGGTCGTAGCCCCTGGGTGGCCTGTGCGCCCCCATCGATCCGGACGGCAAAGCGCCGCCGAGGCCGATGGGCCGCTGCGGAGCCAAAGCACCGCGCCAGTGGTGGCCGCGACGGCGCCAATCCCCAGCACGACGGCGCCAGCGGTCATTTGCCCTTCGATGTCAGAGCGCTTGGGCTCGGCGGCGTTCCAGGCCGCTGCCGTGGGTGTCGGCCCCAGGTCGCCTAAACCCATCCATTTGCGCACAGTTCCGCCCGTGGGGCCGGGGCAGGCCGCGGAGTTGGGCCTTCTTCTCCAGGGCCACGCTGTCGTCGATGGGCCGGCCGAGCAGCGCCGCTTTCCACAACTCGGCCAGCGCGGGCTCGGCTTGCGCGAAGGGATCATCGTCGCGGTCCTGCCAGCCGTTGCATTTCAGCACCTTGTCGATGCGCAGCACCGCGTCGTCGCACCAGCGGTGCGCAAACTGGCACAGGGGTCTCTTGCACCCGCATGGTGTTCAGCGGCTCTTGAACGGACGTGAAATTTCGCGGTTGACCGGTTTACCGGCCTGGCGTAGGCTGCCCGTAGACGGCTGGGACGGCCCCGGCCGACGTCATTGGCACGCGTAGGTATCCATGAGTGCTAGAACTTACGCCGTATTTCCAACGCCGGACGAACTGCTCGTCGACCGCAAGGGCCGCCCCTACTTCTTATGGGACGTGGATTGGACGCTTGACGAGTTCAAAGCCCGCCTGGCGGCAGGGCCGGCGCCGGTGCGCGATGCGCTGCTGGCCAAGCTGATGCTGCAAGCCAAACCGGACGACGTGTTGAGTTTTGTCAGCCGCGCCGAAGTGGCCTCTCGCTTTCAATATTTGGCGTCCCAATTGGGCGACAAGCGTGAATTTTGGGCGTTTTGGGCGGAGCGTTGGCGCCGCGGTGACCATCCATGAACGGGCTCAGTGCGCTGCAGCTCCGTTTGGTCAGTCTATTGCAGCAATTACAGCCGCCACCAGTTCTCTTTGGAGGCGCGGCCATCTTGGCAACGGTATGCGCGCACCGCGCCACCCGGGACCTGGACTTGCTATGGCAGCCGGCTGAGGATCTGGTCGAAATGGCGCGCCAGACTGCCGCTACGGTCGAGGCCGCCGGATTGCGCTGCGACACGGTCCAACGCGCCCCCACCTTCGTTCGCTTTCGCGTCGACGACGGCGTCGATACCGTTCTGCTCGATTTGGTGGCCCATCCGGGACCCGCCCGCGCCGACGTGGTGCTGGCTGAAGTCGCTGGCGTGACTGTGCGGGTGTTGTCGTTGCAGGGGCTGGTGGTAGACAAGCTTGGCGCGTTGCTGTCGCGTGAAGAAGGCCGCGACCTCGATGACCTCATGCAACTGCTGCAGGCGGGTGGCGACCTTGCGCAAGCGGTGACGGTTGCGCCCGAACATGACGCCGGGTTTTCCTGTATGGTCGTGGTTGGTCTGTTGCGCCGTTGGCAGATGCAGCGGGTGGCTATAGCTGCAGGTTGGTCCGCTGAAAAAGCAGCAGAAATGCAAGGCTTCCGCAATACTCTGGTGGGACTGCTGGCCGATTTGGTCGGGTGAAAGATGGGCCGCCCCTCAGGCCTTGAGGCAGGGACCGCGACCGACGCGCGCCAGAATCACCGAAAAGCCGCCGAGGCCTTCGTGACCATGCTGCTGCCACTCTGGCTCGCCACCGTACTCCCCCTGCCTTCCCTGCCGACGGCCGCAACCCAGCTGGTGCACCTGCGCGTCGCCCTTGCGCCGTTGGATGCGCCGCAAACCCAAGCCGTCCCGGGTGATTGGCGCACTGGCTCTACCGAGGACCGCCAGAATCTGCATGGACTGCGCGGCGACAGCGGCAAGGGCGGGATCCGTCAGCGCTGGATCGCGGGTTGGGTTGGCGAGTCGAGGCGTTTGCGCACAGCCAGCCCCAGGTGCTCTTGGGCACCGCTGGATCGCTGCTGGTGCGGCGCAAAGCTGCCGGTTTCGGGTTCTACTCCCGGCAGTTCTACGACGGCGATGGCAAGAAGCGCGAGGCCTACGTCGCTGGCCCCGCCGGCAATTGGCGCCTCCGGTAGCACAATCTCCCCTCCAGCTGGCTATTGTTCCGCAGCAGCAACAGTCTATCCCACTTTGAGCCCCTAGTCGCGGTGGTCTTGGCAGACCATCTTGATAGCGTTGCGGCGCGCCTGCTGGCCGGTTGCCAGCGCGAGTTTTCCGCAAGCCCGAGGTTGACCATGTCTGCTG
>CAIXGW010000326.1 GCA_903919145.1 uncultured Myxococcales bacterium | reverse complement strand
GGCTCCACCACGCCGTATACGGTCGCGCCGACCTCCTTCATCACTGGCGGCGCGGAGAGTCGCTCGATCTTCCAAATCGGAGCCCCCGGCCAAACCCCCTATTGGGCGATGACGCGGTATTCCTCGGGTGCATTGGCGACCACCGATCCCTACGGAGCCGGCAATACGGGTATCGGCCTTTTGACCACGGGTCCTTCGGAAACCTACACCTCTGCGCAACAGCCGCTCTACAATTCTGTGGCGCGACCCCTTAGTAACCGGTCCATCTACGATTGGGCCAACATCAACCTTGCGGGCAACAGCAAGGCTTGGGACGACGTGAACACCTACCTGGCTCAGCTCGACCAAATTATTCTTAACACTCCCAAACACACCTTGGCGGCGCAGGTCACTTTCTTGCGGGAAGAGGCCAAGCGTCTGGAAAACCAGCCCATGGGCTCCTCGAGCAACCCGAGCCTCCTCGTCGACGTGAACCAAGTAAACTTGGATGGCACCCCCAATCCCTATTTCGGCCGGCCCTATCTCAGAAGCAATGAACCCTATTTGCGGGACAAGCCGTTGCTCTGGGACACTACCCGCGCTCAGGCCGTATACCGGCTCGATTTCTCCCAAGACAAGGGTTGGACCAAGTGGCTGGGCACCCAGCAGCTCCTTGGCTACTACGAATACAAGGACCAGCAGAATCGCCAATACACCTACCGGCATTCCGCGCTGGGCCTCGACAAGGCATGGCAGGGCGCGCTCAAGGATGAGTTCGAAGATCTCATCTGAAGAAAAGCACCATGTATAACGAAGCTGTTCTCTCTTGTAGGATCATCTCAGGCGAGCCTCCTCCCGAAGCTCAGGAACGGTCGGAGGACCGGCTTGGCGGTCCTCCGACCGTTCCTGAGCTTGCCCCCGCCGCGGCGCGCGCGCAGAGGGCAACAATGGCCAAAGCCCATTTGAACTTGGAAGAACGCATCGAGTTGGAAGCGGCGTTGCGCGCTGGTGATACCCAGGCGACCGTCGCAGCCCGGTTGACCCGTTCGGCCGGAACGATCAGTCGGGAGGTGGCGCTCAACGGCGGGCCTGGCTGCTACCGCGCCGCCGTGGCGCACCGGGCGGCGCAGGGCCGGCGTGGGGCGGCGCGACGGGGCGATTGCGCCATCGACGAGCACCCACCGCTGCGGGCCGAAGTTCACGCGCGCTTGCATCGTGGCTGGTCGCCGGAGGAGATCGCTGGCAGCCTGAAACGTGACTACGCTGATCTGCCCTTGATGCACACGTCCCACGAATCGATTTACCGCTACGTTTACGTCGTCGCCCGGGGCGAACTGCAACGGGAGTTGGCGGCGTGTCTGCGCCGCCATCACCGGACGCGCAAGCCACGCCGACGGGGCGTGGCTGCCACCCAAGGTAAACTGCAGGACATGGTGCTGGTCGATCAACGACCGCTTGAGGTGGAAAACCGCCTGATCCCCGGCCACTACGAAGGCGACTTGATTCTCGGCGCAGGGAACAAGTCCGCCGTCGGTGTCCTGGTTGAGCGCACCTCCCGCTACACCTTCCTCTGCCACCTGCCGGAGAAAGACGCGACCAGCGTGCGGGAAGCCTTCACCCGCAAACTCGAGGGCCTCCCGGCCCCCCTGCTCAAGTCCCTCACGTACGACCAGGGCAAGGAAATGGCCGAGCACAAGCTGCTGGCAGCCGACCTTGCTCTGCAGGTCTTCTT
>CAIXGW010000325.1 GCA_903919145.1 uncultured Myxococcales bacterium | reverse complement strand
CTGCGCATCAATGTGGTAGCCCAAGCTCTGGACTTGCGCCCGGTCCCCACACAACTGCGCCGCCACCCCGGTCATCCCTGTCCCGCAGAACCCGTCGTAGACGACATCGCCGGGCTGAGTGTAGTGCAGGATGTACCGCATGATCGCCTTATGCGGGACCTTGGTATGGTAACTATGTGCATTGTAAATCGGATCGTTCTTGCCCTCGCTGACATCCGTAGCAAACGGCTCGCGGTGATACGCATCCGTCGCGGCGTCATACGGCTTGGCGTGCTCAGCCAACCACTCTTCCAGAAACGGATTTGGGCAAGCGGTGTAGTGCGGCGGGTCGCTCAGCGCCAAAATGGCCTCATCGGTGCCAATCGGAAACCCTTCGATCTTCCTGAACTCAGGGTCCTTGAGCTTCTCCGCCAAGCGCCGCCGGTATTCGGCCTTCTTAGCCACCTCAGCGGGATCGACCGGCTTGGCCGGGGCCTGCATGTTCAACTCCATGACCGTCTGCTCCTTGGACACTACCGGCGACTTAGCCATGCTTCACCTGCACTTGTTCCGGATTGGCGATGACAAGCGCCAGCCGCACGCGGTCTTCTTGGTCGTGGCCCACCATCTCGCGCAGCCAGTTGCGGAACCGGATTTCGACTTCGCCGACTTTGAGCGGGCTCTTGCCGTCGAGCAGGGCGGCGGCCAAATCCTCAGCGTTCACATCGACTTTCTTCAGGCCTTCTAGCAAAGTGTTCAGCACCTGTACGAGCAGTGTCAGCTGCGGGCCCGGGTCAGGTAGGCTGCGCGCGCCCTCAAACTCGGCGACGATCGAGAATTCCTCAGGCTTTAGCGCCTTCTTGGACTGCTGCACGCTTGGATCGCCAAGCTCCGCGAGTAGCCGTCCGACCCAATCGTCCACCAGCACTTCGACCTGGATGGCGAAGCGGGCCAGCTCGTCGGCGGCGGCTTCGCCTGATTCCTGGCGCGGATCAAAGGGATCCTGCGGGGCCTGGGTTCCTGCACTGGCCAGCAACTGGTCGTCCGAGTAGTCGCGGAACAGCCGCAAGCGGTCGACGCCGTTGGCGATTTGGTCAAACGCGCCGGCTCCTTCCAGGAGGCGCAGTCCGGTCAGCCCGCGCAGCTGTTTCCAGGTGCGGCTGGCGATAAGGCGTTGCTTTTCCTGGTCCTGTTCACGGGTCAAGCGACGGCGGCGGTGCAGGGCCTTATACGCCTGGCAACCTAGCGTGCTGGTCTGGCGCGCCGCCTGCAGGAGTGCCTCGCCCTGACCGGCAAATTCCCCAGGGGTCAGGTAGACGTGTAAGAGCTGCTGGCGCAGACCTTGGGCGGCATCCTCAAACTCTGCGGCGCGGCCCTGGAGCATCGTCAGCAGTCGCTCGACGGCGGCCAATCGCGGACCGTGGTCGCGGGCAAAGTCGGCTAGCGCTTGCAGCGCGGTCACGTGCGCGAGCTGCGTGCCAAAGGCGTCGATCTGCTCCTGCGTCAGCCGGAGATTGATCATCTTGGCTTTGGTCGTGTAGACCTTCAGATCTTCCAAGGTCTTGTGTGCTGCATCAAGCTGGCTCAGGTCCATCGCAAGGGGCGGTGTCAGACCGCTGGCCATCGGCAGCGGCTGCTGCAGGCGTTGGCGCAGCTCTAGAGCCGCAGTACTGCGCAGGGTCACCGCGTCGAACAGCTTTCTGGCCGCTTCGTCGCGGGTGGCGTCGGTGGCGAGTAGGCCTTTTTGCAGCCCCAAGAGGCCGAACACCTTGGCCCAGGCTTCCGTGGGAAAGTCGATGGGCTGCCGGATGCGCACGACCCGATCAAAGGTGCGCATTTCATTGTAAAGTCTCGGCAAATTGCTGGCGTCATACTGCTTGTTGCTGTCACCCGCCAGAACCAGTTCACCGCTCCGCACGCCAGCGGCCAAGACAACATGGAGCCACTCGGCCTCGAGCGGGCCGTCCACCATGAACCAGCGCTGGTCAACGCGCTGCTCAAACAGGTCGCCACTGTTAAGGAATTGTCCGGGGTTCAACACAGCCAACCGTGATTTCACACTCTGCAGCCAAATCGAATCCACGGGGTCGATGTCGGCCGGCTTGGCGTCGACGACGCTGGCCGGGGTCAGGCTCAGCGCCTTAAGGACAGCCCGCCCCTCTTGAGTGCCGTTGATACCGGCTCCCTGTTCGCAAATCATCTCCAGCGCCGACTGGGCGGCGCCATTGCGACCGCCGCGGCCGGCCTCGTCGGGTTCGGCAATACGCACGGAAAACACCGGGTAGCGGGGATAGCGCTCGACGAAGTGGCTGGTGAGCAGATGCTCGGCAAGGCTGGAAAACTGGGTAGAAAACGCTGCCCGGGCCTCACCCGGCAGGCGTTCGGCCATCCATTCTTGAAGAGACCGAGTCAAGCCGCCGTGGCGCACCCGCAGCCACTGGCGCAGGTGCTGGTCCAGGTCGGCTCGGAGCAGGTCGAGGTAGCGCTTGGCGATGTCTGTCAAGGACTTGTGTGCATCGCGGTCCTTGACAAACAGGCTTGCCCGCTCTTTGGCCGCCGAGTACAGCCACAAGCGGTCGAGAAATGTCTCTGGGGCGTTGGGCTGCTGAGCGTCATCGAGTTCGCGCCGGGCCGTCGGAAAGCCATCCGCGACAAAGTAGACCTCATCGGCCGGCTGCATCAGCGCTTCGGGCTCCACGGTGCCGGTGATTCGCGGCGAAGGCAGCACAAATAGGTAAAAATCTTTGGGCGGCTTAGCAGTGCTCCGTTGGCCCGGCACGCCAAAGAACAGCCAGCCGGGCCGTTCGACGTTGCAGGCGCGCCAATTCAGGCGGTAACTCCAGAGCGTCCCCTCCCGAGTCGGCTGGGCGTTCTCCAATTCTAGTTGCTGCAGGAGCAGTTGATTGAAGTAGGCTTGAACCTTGCGCCGATCGGTGGTCTTGGCATCGCCGCGCACCTGCTCTTCAAAATCCACAGTGCGGTGGGGGTCGATGTAGTACTGCAGGCCATCTGGTGTCGTCGCGAGGAACTGGCCGCTTGCCGCCTCGCGGGTCTTTTCCAACAGGCGCTTGACCATGCCAGTGAACATCTTGGCGTCGCGCATCGGCAGTTTCAGGCGCGGCAGTAAGCGGTTCTTCAATGCTTCCGGGGTGAGCCCCACGGGGTCGCTGATGCTCGGCGTCGTGAGGCGGTTTACCGCAAGCGCGCCTACTAGGCGCAGAGCAACCGCACGCTCATCAACCGCAAGCCCTGATTCCGCGATCTTCGCTGCCAGAACCTGGGCGTTGTGTTTGACCATTTTTACGGCATGGTTGGCGTCCAACCCAGGATCAGCGGCCACATGCTGCCAATAGCGGTCGGCAGTAATCAGCTCTGGCCACTGGGGATCCACCTCGCGCTCTGCAAGTCGGGCACCCTCGACGGAAAGGACCGTGAGGATCTCGCGCCGCTCGACCACCGCGACCTGAGAAAACTCATCGAGAAACAGCGGATGGGCGGGAAAGAGCGCGACGAAGCGCTCGATATCAGGGCCCAGCGTCTCAAACAGGTCCTTGTGCGGCAGTAGGAGCTTGCGGACCTGCGCCGCTTGCTCCGGCGTCTTGGCAAAGAGGTAGCCCTCGATCAGTTCCGCCACCCCCTTGTTATCAATAAGGAAGTCATTGAAGCGCTGGCGGACTTTGGTCAGTTCGGCGGCGATGCCGTGAAACCGCGGGTGCTGGAACAGGCTGCGCTGCAGCCCGGCCATAAAGACGAAGCGGTGGCCGTCACAGAACTCGCCAAGACCTTGGAGCATCTGGAGGTCAATGACCAAGTCCTGGTCATTGCGGCTCTCTAGGTAGTGCAGCAGTTCGTCCACGGCAAAGAGCACGCCGCGGCCCTGCAACACGGGCTCGAGCGCCGTCATGTAGCGCGCCAACTCATTCTTGGCATTGACGATCTGGTTCTGCGGCGCGAAGGCAAACGATACGCCGTGTTGGGCTGCTAGCTCTGTCAACTCGTTAGCCACAATGGCGTAAAGCGACATTAGGGACGCACTGATCTGGGTCCGGCGGACCAGAAATTGCCCAGCAAATCCGATGTACTGCTCAGGTTTGACCTGGGGGGCAGGGCGCAGCTGCGGCACAGCGTCGGCGTGCTCGGCGAGAGCAGAGAGAAAGCTCATCACGTGGCTCTTGCCGGTGCCGTAATGGCCGACCACAAAGATCCCCTTGCCCTCCGCCGCCGACTTGCTGAGTTCCGGCAAGGCCACCCGCTGCAGCATGTCCTGCAGGCTCGGGGTCACCACAAAGCGCTGGACCAACTCCAGTGCGGTCGCCTTGGCGTTAGAGTCCTCCAACTTGATGACCGTCTGGATCGGGTTGAGTTGGAACAAGTCGCGATAATGCATGGGGTCTCCGCTGGCATGAGCCGACGCTCCGGGCGCGTGCTCATCGGCCAGCGCGCCCAGAACTCTGCAAGGCGCGGTGATCAACCATTTTGTGATATGTTTTGTCAACCAGTATGTACTTTCATAGTGTTTTACAGATCTAGTCCGGCTACTTCGATTAGCTTTTGATGTAGTGGTCAGCGGCGCCGCGCTGCGGTCTGGTGTGGTCATGAAGACGCACGCACCGGACCACCTTCTCCACCACGTCGGCCAGCGAATTCGGGCCTTGCGTATGGCGGCCGGCTTGACCCAAGAAGACTTGGCCGGCCGCATCGGCATGGCGGTGACCAACATCCACCGAATCGAAGCCGGCACCCAGAATCTGACCTTGCGCACAGTGGTGCGCGTGGCCGTAGGCCTTCAGGTCGATCCGCTGGATGTTTTTGCGGCCAACACGACAAATGACGAGCCGATGCCGCAGCGCAAGCCGCCGTTACGCCTCAAGCAACTGGAGTCTCTCGGCTGGGTTGTGCAGTCGCGCTTGGCGCAGGACGGCAGCACGGCCGTGCCGATCTTCGACCTGAGGGCTAAAGCCGGCGTGCCAGCGGGTCTGAGCGTCCCCGAAATCGTGGGCTATGCCACTCCGCCACCCGGCTGGCGCCTCCCGACCCAACATGTCTTCATCGGCAAAATCGTTGGTAAATCCATGGAACCAGCTGTGCCGGATGGGGCATGGTGCCTGTTTCGCCAAGCGGTTCTTGGCCTGCAACTGCGAGCCGTGGTCGTGCTTGCCCTCGACACCGCTGCCGACGCATCCAGCTACATCCTCAAGCAGATAGGCGCCCTAGAGTTGCTGGCGGAAGGGGGAATTCGAGTGCGTCTAGATTCGACCAACGCCGCAGTGCCAGCGATTTGGCGCGACATCCGCGACGAGTCAGACCTACACGTCGTGGGCGAGTTCGTCGAGGTACTGAAGTAGCCGGCGATACTGATGTCGACATAAATAAACGAAATATAACAGTATATAGAGCAGGGCTAGTTGTGCGGCTCGGCCGGCCGTGAGGCCAGTCGCAGCGTCGGTTCGATGTGCCCACGAACGTCAACGCCAGCCCCAGCCGCGCCGCACCCAGCCCCCTTGCCATCGCCTGGGCCTCGCCACCAGCCGACCTCGCCTCCCCGCCAACCCCAGACCTCTTCCTCGCCCAAATCCGCGGCGACGCGATGCAGCCAACCCTCCTCGACGGCCAATGGTGCCTCTTCGCCAAGGGATTCGCCGCGGACACCAGTCTGGGCAAGCTCTGCCTAGTCCGCGAGCTCGACCGTGCGGGCCTGACCGCCTGGACCGTCAAGAAGCTCACCGGCATCCAGCTCGGCGGCGATGAGCGCCTGACCCTGCAGCTCGACAGCCTCAAGCCAGCCTACGCCCCGCGCCAAGTCGTCATCGACGCCAGTTCCGACACCGCCGTCGAGGCCGTCCTGCGCGAGGCCTTGCCTACACGCGGCGGCTCCCGCGGGCGGGCCAAGGCCTGATAGCCCCAGCCGCGCGCCCCGGGCACTTCGGTACGTCAAGGCCCCGGCCGGCTACGAACGAGCCTTGTCCCGGTACGACCGGGCCTCCACCGTGGCCGCACCCCAAAAAGAGCCGGGTCGACACGAGCCGAGGCAGCCAACCGAAAACAAGCTAAACACGCTCAATCGGCAGCCCTTTCGCGCAGCCGTCAGTCGTCATTCAGAGGATATTCGCTGACTGCCTGGTACTCGGCCGGAGTGCTGGCCAAGACGAAGCGCACATGCGTCAGTTCCTCAGCTTCAATGGCGCGGTGCAGCGCAGCCCAAAGGGCCTGCTGGCGCTCTCGGTCGGTCTGCCGCTCGAACGAACCGGACACGAATAGGCCATGCACATCACCGTTCGCGCCTGTTTCCAGCACGGCTTTGCCATCGGCAAATGAGCCGGTCAGGGCAAGCTCGACTCGTTCCTGGAGATTCTGGTTCTTCATCGGGGCCTCGCGACGGACAGGTTCAATGCCCGGCTGTACAGTTGGGCGGCAGCTACTTCCGCGGCTTCTGCGGCGCGTTTGATGCGTGCAGACTTGCTCACTTGGGGTTCAAACCCAGATTCCTCAAGGACTCTGGCAATTTTCTCTGTGTGCATGTAGCGAAAGCTGTTTCGCCAAACACGGTGTAACATCTGGATACTGGCGACAATATTCTCGTTCGCCGCAGATGCGCGCGGTAGGAAATCTGTAGGAAGTGCCAGCTCTAGGAGGTCATGCCGCCCTGAGAATGAGGCTCCTGCATCGATCCGGCTTCGAATGGCGCATTCGGCGGCGACGCCCGCCCAGTACAACGCGATGGCGTGTTCACCGCGCGCCAGCAAACTAGCCACAGTTTCAAGCCGTTCAGCCGCTGCGAGGCGGTAGTCGTGGGGCTGGAAGGAAGATGCTTTGCCTGGACGTGCCACGGGCTCTCCGCTGGATGCGGCCTACCTCGGCGGCCGCGACAAAGTCGAAGCTAGGAGTTCCGCGTGCACTGCGCAAGTGCCCGCAACCGAATCGCAAGCGCCCTAGCCAAGTGCCCACCGTCCCTGCATAACTACCCGCACCCGCACTTCACCCTTGACCACTTCCTCCAGCCCTGCTCGAACCCTTGCCCACCGCCGCCACCACCCGCGGGCTGGCCAAGGCCTGACACCGCCGGCTTGGGCCCACACACCTGAATTCCGTCGACAATTGCCGACAGCTCTCCCGCACCACCCCCCGAAACCGCCACTGTTGGGGACCCCAACAGTCCCGTTTTCGCGCCCAGGCCCTGGCCCGCCACGGCCGACCTCCACCATCGCCGCAGCGCGGCGAGGCCGTCCACGCAGGTGGACGGCGCGATGATAGCCCGGCCATTCATCGCCCGGGCTTCCCTCCGCCCGGCCACAACCATTCGTATTTACCGACGATCGTTGACGCGAACCGGTCG
>CAIXGW010000324.1 GCA_903919145.1 uncultured Myxococcales bacterium | reverse complement strand
CGCAACGGCACCAGCCGCACCGGGGCCTATGCCGTGAACACCCAAGGCGAGGACGGCTTTGCCGCCGCCTTCGACCGTGCCGCGGGCCAAAGCGCGGCGCTAACCAGATACCACAGTGCTGATACCAACCGGGACGGCCGGATTGCATTGCTCGAACTCCTCCGGGTTATCGAGCTCTACAACTTCCTGTCCGATCGGGTCAGGACGGGTCAATATTACCGCAGCGCGGCCTCCGAGGACGGCTTTGCGAGCGGCGCCGGCCCCTGACGACAGTCATGGCCGCCGACAGCCGATGCATTTTGAGCACAATCAGCGATTTTAGCGGCACGCACGGCGGATTTTTCTAGTTGGGTTGATAGGTCTTAGGCAGATGGTTGGAAAATAAGACGGGACAAATTTCCCGCGTTGTGCCTTCGTCCACGGGATGGATGAGAAACGTTTTCGCAAACCGGCACCGTCAGAGCAGGCGATCTTGGATCGCGTCCAGGTCATCTTGGTGGGGGAGGATGAAGCGCAGCTGGCGCGCTATGACGCATTGATGGAGGCTCATCATTACTTGCATAACAGCGAGTTGGTGGGCGAACGGCGCCGTTACGTGGCCGTGTTTGATGGGGAATGGTTGGCGTTGTTGAGCTGGAGTGCGGCGGCCTATCACCTCAAGGATCGCGACGCTTGGGTCGGCTGGAGCGCGAGCCAGCGCCGACGCCGGCTCGCGCTGGTCGCCAACAACAGCCGCTTCGCGATTTTGCCGGGAGTCGATTGTCCGAATCTCGCCACGCGCGTCCTCGCCCTCAACCTCGCGCGACTGAGCGCGGACTGGGAGCGGGCGTACGGCCATCCGATCCTGGCGGTCGAGAGCTTTGTCGACGGCCAGTTGTTTCGCGGCACCTGTTACCGTGCGCAGGGCTGGACCCAGCTGGGCGCGACGCAGGGCTATGGCCGGCACGCCGAGGATTATTACACGGCCCACGACCGGCCCAAGCAACTGTGGGTGCGCGAACTGGTGGCCGACGCGCGAGCGACGCTGCGCGCCGCCGCCCTGCCCCTCGCCCTGCAGCCCGTGGAGCACAAAGTACTCCCGCGCGCTGCGGTGCCGATCAAAGCCGTACATGCGCTGGTGGAGCGGTGCCGGGTCGTGCCCGACTGGCGAGGCACCAAGGGCCGCGACTATCCGTTGGCCGGCATCCTGGCCATGATCGTGCTGGCGACCCTCTGCGGCGTCGTGCGCGGTCAGCGCGATCTGGCGGCCTTCGCCAGCGGGCTGAGCCAGGCGCAATTGCGGGCGCTGCTCTGTCGCAAAGGGCGCGACGGCCGTTATCAATGCCCGAAGGAAACCAGCTTTTACCGGATCCTCACCAACGTCGATGCCGCGCTTTTCGGGCGCGTCCTGCGGGAGTGGGCCGAGGCCTGCTTGGGGCCGGAGGTCGATGTTTTGGTCGCGATCGACGGCAAGGCCCAGTGTGGCAGCACGCCGCATTGCCCCGACGAACAAAAGGCGCAACTGGTCGGCGCAGTCAGTTTTCCCAGCGGCCGGTCCTTGGGCTGCGCGTTGGTGGAGGAAAAGAGCAACGAAATCCCCGCCGCGCGTACGGTGCTCAAAAACCTCGGGCCGCTGGACGGGAAAATCGTCGGGCTCGATGCCTTGCATACCAACCAGGAAACGCTGCGGACGATCACGCAGGACAACGGGGCCGATTTCCTGCTCCCAGTGAAAGGCAATCACCCGACGTTGCATCAAGCCGCCGCCGAAAGCTTCCCCGCGCCCACCCCGGGCGCTCCCCCCCCCTCCGGGTTTGCCGCCGCCCCCGTGCGCTACCGCCGCAAGTGAGGAAATCAATCGCGGCCGCAAGGAAGTGCGCCAATTGCGCTGGGTGGGCACGACGCCGGAAACGCTCTGCTGTGTGGGCGCCCAGTCCGTCGTGGAAATGACCCGCGCGACCGAAATCCTCAAGGGCAAGGACAAGGGCAAATGCAGCCGCGAGACCGTCTACTACGTGAGCAGTCTGCCCCTGATACCGGAACGGGCGATGCTCCTGCTGCTCTTGATCCGCAGCTACTGGGGGATCGAGACCGGGCACCACGCCCGGCTGGATGTCACCGCCATGGAAGACGCCAGCCGCGTGCGCCACCGCAACAGTCTGTGCGTCCTCGGCCAAGTGCGCCGCATCGTGATGGGCTTATACTATGCCTGGCGCGACACGCGCACAAACAAACGCCAATCAACGCTGAAGGACTTTCACAACACCATGGCTCGGCATCAGCATCGCGAAGCCTGGCGCCTCATCAAAACATAGCTCCGTGCAAAAATCCGCCATGCCGCCAACCAGCCCGGCGCAACTCGCCATTGCCTCCCGGTGCTCGCCGAGCTTCGCTCGCCCGCATGTTCCCCCGCGTTCTCGCCTTTGTCATCGCCCTCTTGGGCGCGACCACGGCCGGCGCCCATCCTGAGATTCAGGATGCGCTCGACCGCCTCACGACCGCCCTCGCGGCCACACCCAGCGACGCCTCCCTCTACCTCGAACGCGGCGAACTTTACGCCAAACACGAAGACTGGCCCTCCGCCGAGGCCAATTACCTG
>CAIXGW010000323.1 GCA_903919145.1 uncultured Myxococcales bacterium | reverse complement strand
CGTTAATTCGATCCGGGTTGCACCCGGTTCTTGTTCACAGGTCTTGGGTCCTACTGCTGGGTCTTCTTCCGTACCCCAAACCACGTCCGTTCCGGAACCCGGAACGAACTTGGGGTTTGGGGTACTAGCCGCGGCCGCAGCCTTCTAGCTACGGCCGCGGGGAAAGCCTCCTGCCGCGCAGTCGCACTACGGCAGGGTCGCCTTGAGGTCCAGCTTGAGGGCGACGTCGTCGCGGATCAGGTCGTCTGCTTGGCCGGCGTAGACGATGCCGAAGTCCTTGCGGTTGACCTTGAATTCGGTCTTGGCAGTGAGGTCCTTGCCGGCGATGGCGATGGTCGCGGCAAAGGTCACTTCTTTGGTCACGCCGCGCAGGGTCAGGTTGCCCTTGACGGTGTGGGTCGAGCCAGCCACGGCGGGATCGCCGCCGGCCTTGATCTCAAGGGCGACAAAGGTCGAGGTCGCAAACTTCTCGACGTCAAAGAAGTCGGGGCTCTTGAGGTGGCCTTCGAGCTTGTCTACCCACTGATTGCGCTGGGGCACGACTTCTTCGAGCGAGGCCATGCGCACTTCGAACTCGAGCTTGCCGCCCTCTGCCTTGCCGTCCTTGAGCTCGACCGAGCCCTTCCACTCCTTGAAGTTCAGGTCGTGGCTGCCGGTGACCTTGGAGCCAATGGCGTGGATCGAGCCGGTTACGGCGACGCCCGGGAAGGTCAGGGCCGAGGCGGCGGGCGCTGCGGCGGCCGGGCTGGCAGCCTCAGGGGCCGCAACCGGCGATGCTGCAGCCGGAATCGCGGCAGGCTCTTCCTTCTTGGGCTCCTCAGCCTTGGGTTCTTCCTTCTTGGGTTCTTCGACCTTGGCGGCCGGCACGTCCTTGGTGGGATCCTTGGAGCAGCCGGTGGCAGCGACGGCAATGGAGAGGGCGGCAACGGCCAGGGTCACGCGGTAGTACAGCTTCATGGGTTCAGAAATCCTCTTGGTGCGCCAAGGCGCCCGGGGCAGAAGTACAACTGGCAGCCAGGCCCGCTACTGCACGGCCACCTGGCCATTGCACACGAGAACTGGGTTTTCACTCTGCAGGGTGGGGAGCCGATCAGAATCTATCAGGGTTCAACGAATCCTCGAACTGGCGAGGCGCCGTTGCTGCGAGACTCAAGAGCACTTTGGTTCAATCCGCCCTGCTTGAGCTGGCAAGCGGTAGCCGCCAAATCATGGCACAAGCTGGCGCCCTCGACAACAGGCCTTGCAGAACCAGGCTGTTTCTCTACAGGTGTCAATGGACGGAGTTCCGGCGAAATGGCCGCCTGCTGCCGCCCGGGGTTGGCGGAAGGCCAGCCAGCCGTCGGAGGGGGCCGTCGGGCAGCGGGGGCTACTTGCCCAGGGCTGTCTCGACGGCCTGCACGGCAGACTGGATCTCGCTGTCAGAGGTGATCTGCCACTCGATCTTCTGGCAGGCGTGGATCGCCGTTGAGTGATCGCGGCCGCCAAACGCGCGACCAATGTCAGGATAGGACAGCGAAGTGTGCTTGCGC
This sequence comes from uncultured Myxococcales bacterium, assembly GCA_903919145.1. Lineage (GTDB taxonomy): Bacteria > Myxococcota_A > UBA9042 > UBA9042 > UBA9042 > SXRM01. The sequence continues at coordinate 23,363 of CAIXGW010000323.1, read as the reverse complement.
GTCAGGAACATGGCGATCATTCGCGGGACTACCACCGAGCGGTGACGCTTTTGGCCCTTGAGATCGGTGAGCTTGAGGCCAAAGTGCTGCGCCGTCACCCTCTGGATGACCTCTGCCGTCAAGTTGCGGCTGGGCAACTCGATGACCGGACCCAGTACCGACCGCGCCAGTTGCAGGTCGATGCCGCGCTTGCCGATGCGGGCATGGGCAGACAGCTTGGTCAGCGATCCTTCCAGTTCCCTAACATTGTTGCGCAAATGTTCTGCCAGGTACAAGGCGGTGTCGTGGGGCAGCGACAGGCCCATGTCCTTGGCTTTGCGGTGCAGGATGGCCAGGCGCAGATCGCGGTCGGGGGGCGTCAGCTCGGCAACCAGGCCCCACTCAAAGCGCGAACGCAGCCGGTCATGGAATTCCTGCAGCTCGCTGGGAAAGCGATCGCAGGACAGCACGATCTGCTTGCCGGCCTGGTGCAGGACATTGAAAAGGTGAAAGAATTCCTCCTGGATCTGCGGCTTGCCTTGCAGAAACTGCACATCGTCAACCAAGAGCAGGTCGACGTTGTGGCGGTACAGAGCGCGCACTTCGGCGCGGGCAGAGCCGTCTCGCGAGCGCCAAGCGCTCATGGTGTCGTCGATGTAGGTTTCGGCCGCAGCGTAGCGGACCTTGAGGTTGCCGTGGCGCTGGCGGGCGTGGTGGCCAATGGCGTGGAGCAGGTGGGTCTTGCCCAGCCCGACGCCGCCGTGGATGAACAGGGGGTTGTAGATGCGGCCTGGGTTGTCGGCCACGGCCAGGGCTGCAGAGGCGGCCAGCTCATTGGCCCCGCCGATGACAAAGGACCCAAAGGTCAGGCGCGGGGTCAGGTCCTGCCAGGCGCGGTCGTCCGCTTCTGTGTCTTCGTCCAGTCCCAGGGGCAAGGCCGCCTGTCGGCGCGGCGTTTCGGCTGAGCTGGCTTGGCCTGCACTGAGCGGCTGGGTGGCTTGCGCACTGTCGGCTGGATAGGCGCCAGAGCTGCGGTTGCCGGTGTTGGCTGGCCATAGCGCCAGTGGAGTCGGGCGCACCGCCAAGGCTCCGGCTGGAGAGACTGGCGCAAGCTGGCCCGGCGCGTGCCGATGGCTGCCGGGCAGCACGGCTGGAGTGCCGGCATCGACGCGCAGTTCCACTGACACGCTGCGGCCCAAGGCCTGGTGCAGGGCCTGGGCGATGGGCTGGCGGTAGTGCGCATCGACGAATTCACCCAGTTGCTCATCGGGCACGCTCAGCACCAGGTGGTCAGCGCTGATCTCGGCTATGGCGACCTGCTCTAGCCATGCATCGACTACGGCCCGGCTGGCACTTTGGCGCAGCGTCCGCAGCACCTGCTGCCACAACTCGCCCAGCTCGCTGCCGGGATCGCCAAGCGCTGGATTCTGTGATGCGTTGCGGGAGGCCGGCGGCGTCTGGGCCGGAGCAGGCTCGGCGCGGAAGGGCGGTGGCGCATACTCAGAGGGTGGGGCAATTGCGGTCATGGAATCCAACGGAAAGTACTGTCGGCCGGCAGGGCCGCCGGCAAGGGCGCTTCCAGAATAAGCCGAAAATCCAGCTGGGAGAGCAGTTGAAGCTCCGCCCTGGGCCAGAGCCAAGGAACCCGGATCTGAGGCCGAAGGCGCCGCTGTGCTGCTAGATTGGAGCGGCCACACTGGGGGCATCGGAGGGCCTCTTGCGGAATACAGCCAGGAAACGGCGGCGGCAGGTGGGGGCAGATCTTCCCTGGGGCTGCGGTTAGGCAGTCTTGGGAAAGCTATTTACTTCTAAGGGCTTGTTGTGAGCGGGCCAAAGAGGGCCAAAAACAGATCCAAGTCCATGCAGCACCCGTCGGTTGACTGTGCTCTTGCCTGATCAGAGGTACCGCGGCCACGGCGGGGGCACAAGGGGTCCAGCCGACTTGGCGGTTTGGGCCCGCGAATCCAAGGGGTTGCGCAGATGCGTGCACAGGCTGACCGTCGCGCTAGGTGGAATGATGACCGCTCAGCAGGGCAAGGCTATGCCGCTGCGCCGGAAAGGACGGAGGCGTGGATGGCAACTCAATGTCCGCGTGAGCGCGGAAAACAGCCGGCGCAGCCAACCCCGCGAGTTTGGTGGCTGTGTGTGTAGCCCGCCGAGAATAAACATGAAATCTGGAGAGGTGCCGCCGGCTTTGCAGCGGCTGCGGCGGCTACCCATTGAAGATGGTCCGCTTTCTCCATGTCCTGTCGCCTTGAATGGGGCTTGGAGCAGCCGACCTGCCGAGAGTCTGGATCGCCGCTTGGCGTGAATCTGCCTGAGATCTATAAGTTTATTGTCAACTCGGGGCCATGTGTGGTCGGTCCTGCGCGATAGGCCTGTCCGCGACGGGGTACCCCTGCAAGGGCCGCTCGCCCTGGATCGCCGCTGCCAGCCGCCAGGGCCTTGGGGCTGCGCCTTGATCTTTGCCCAGCCTGTCTCTACACTCCTGGGCCCCGCGCTGGCCACAGGCCGCCCCATCTGCAAAGGAACTCGCCGTGAAGAAAGGACTTAGCAACCACAGCATCATCTCCCGCAAGCGCACCCATGGCTTCCGTGCGCGCATGGCCACCAAGAACGGCCGCGCGGTGATCAACCGCCGCCGCGCCAAGGGCCGCGTCCGCCTGAGCGTCTCGACCCGCTAAATTGCCTGAAGTTTCGGCTGTTCTCTGCCGAGAGCGGGCCCAGTTCTCCGCTTGGGGCCTGCAGCTTTCTTGGCGGGGAATCACGGCCGGCACGCAGCCGCTCCGCAGCCCGGTGGCACCGTTGACCGATCTTCAGCCGCTCTCAGCGCCTTGCGCCCACGGTCGTTTTGGCCATGGGGATCGGCTGATTGCGCAGCGGGAGTTTCGGGCGGCGCTGAAGGCAGGAAAGCGAATGCGCGGAGACCACTTGCAGGTGATTGCGCTGCCGCAGCGGGCAGCACAGGCGCTGCCGGCCCAGGGCCGTCCTCTGGATCCGCCGCCGAACCATGGCCACTCTCTGGCGCCGCGCCTGCCATCGCCTGCGGGGGATCGCCCAGGTGACGCGGTGGCACAGCGGCCTGGGCGGCTTGGCTTGTCCGTCAGCCGCGCGGTTGGCAATTCGCCGCAGCGGGCGAGGTTGAGGCGGCTGCTGCGCGAGGCGTTCCGAGCGGTCCGCTGGCAGCTCAAGGCGCCTTGTGACGTGGTGATCATCGCCAAGACTCCTTGGCCCAACGCCAAGATGGCCGCAGTGGCGGGAGAACTGCTGGCGTTGTTGACGCGGCTGCGGCTTGCGGCGGCTGCGGTCCAGCCATGACGCCCCTTGCCTCTGCTTGCGGCGGGACAGCCACCCCAGCCGCGCCGGCCGGCGACGCGGAGTTGCACCCCATGACGGCGTCCCCGGCGCAGATTCAGGCGGAAAAAGGCTGGCAGCCCTTGCCCTTGCCGTGGCAGCGCCCTCTGGCGTGGTTGTTGCTGCTGCCGATTCGCGCCTACCGGCGCTGGCTCACCCGCTGGCTGCCGCCGGCTTGCCGGTTTCACCCCAGCTGCGCTCACTATGCGGTGTTGGCCGTGGCGCAGCACCGGCCGCCCGTGGCTGTGGGGCTGATTGGTTGGCGCCTGCTGCGCTGCCAGCCTCTGTGTCGCGGGGGTATCGACTGGCCGCGCCCCGGCCCCTACGCCCACCTTGTGCAGCGGCCCTTGCCTCTTTGGCCCGCCCCTTCGGAGACCGACCGACCATGAACCAACCCGCTGCCTTGCTCTCTTCTTCCTCCGTACGCGCCCGCCACCGAGCCGGCGCCTCTGCCCTGGCGGTCGCCGGCCTGCTGGCGACGCTGGGCCCCTGGGCGGCCCAGGCCACCGAAACCGCCGCGCCAGAACTGCCCGCGCCAGCCACCCTGGCTGCTCCGGCGTCGCCCGTGGCAGTCGTTGCCCTTGCCACGCCTGCGGCCCCGCCGGCCTTGGCAGGGCAGGCGCCTCAGCGCTGCCGGCCCGGCGACGCCAATGCCAAGTTGGCGTCGGCCAAGGTCGAGTGGCAGCTGTCGCCGTGCTACGGCGGGGTGGCAGCGATCCGCTTGCTTGACCCGCAGTTCCAGATGCCGGCAGCGGTAGCGCCGCCGCAAATGCCTGAGTGGGCGCGCAGCAAGGTCGCCGCAGGCCCGCTGGACCTAGTGGGCACATGGGACGCCCAGTGGGACCCCTTCCGCGAGTTCTTTGATCGGATGGACACCGGCGATCAAGCCGTGGTCGAGCGCACCAGCGGCAAAGCGGTGGCGGCGCGGCTGGGCGATCTCGCCAAGACGGAGATGCGCTGGGGCGTCGCCGAGCAGACCGACAAGGCCGTCACCCTGGTGTGGCCCGATCCGAAGCGCTATGCCAGTCCGCTGTATTTGCTCAAGCGCTACTCGCTCGGTCCGGCGGCGCAGCCCTATTCGCTGCAGCTTCAGGTCACCGCGGTCAACGTGGGCAACGCGCCCGCAGTGGTCGGAGTCACTCACGATATCACCACCTTCCAGGCGCCTGGCACGGAGTCGGGCGGCCTGCTCTCGATGTTTGCCGCCCCTCCCGACCTCAAGGGCGCGGCGATGCACGCCGGCGAAGAGACCTTGCGCTTTGACTCCAATGCCCTGGCCTCGGCCGAAAAGGCCGAGCGGTCGCGCCTGACTCTGCCGGCGTGGCTGGGCGTCGAGTCCCGCTATTTTCTACTGGCCTCAGCTCCGGTCGACGGTTTTGCCAAGGAGAACGACGCCACGCTGCTGACCCTGCCCAATGGCGTGGTCTTGGCGCGCATGGCGCTGGCCCGCGAGACGTTGCCGATGGCGCCGCAGGGCTGCGTGCCCGCGCTGCTGGCCGGCGATCTGGGCCGCCCGGCTTGTGCCGACAAGGACCGCCCGCCGCACCTGCACACCTGGACCTGGGACCTTTACACCGGCCCCAAGGACGTCGATCAGCTCAAGCCCGCCGGCCACGAGCTGGTGGAAGGTATTGATTTTGGGTGGTTTGGCTCGATTGCCCTGCCGATGCTGGCGGTGCTGCGCTGGGGGCACGACGTGTCTGGCAGCTGGCCGGTGGCCATCTTGCTGCTGACCTTGCTGGTCAAGGCCCTGCTGTGGCCCGTGACGATGAAGTCGATGCGGTCCATGAAGAAGATGAGCCAGCTCAAGCCAGAGCTGGACAAAGTCCGCGCCGACCTCGACGCCAAGGCCAAGAAGCTTGGCAAAGCCGTGGATCCGCAGGAGGTCAACAAAGCCACCTTTGACCTGTACCGGCAGCACAACGTCAACCCCGTGGGCGGTTGCCTGCCGCTGTTGCTGCAGATGCCGGTGTACATTGCGCTGTACCGTGCGATCAATGCCTCCGTTTCGCTGTACAACCAGCCGCTGTTTGGCTGGATTGGCGACATGACCCAAAAAGATCCCTACTACGTGTTGCCGCTGGTGCTGGGAGTGGTGATGTTCCTTCAGCAAAAGATCACGCCCCAGGCGGGCGGCGACCCGGCCCAGCAAAAGATGATGCTGTATTTCATGCCAGTGCTGTTCACCTTGATGATGCTGGGCTTGCCTTCTGGCCTGACGCTCTACATCCTGGCCAACACCGTCCTGTCTGTGGTGCAGACGGTGGTGATGCAGCGGTCTGACATCTCTATGGCCAAGCCCGCCTGAATTCGCGTTGTTCTGGTTTGTCTTTTTCCGCCGCCTGCCCTCCGGAGCCCGCCATGACAGCTGAACCCCAAGTCCTAGATCCTGAAACCAACTCGGCCGCTGATGGCGACGACGAAGAGGGGGGCGGCCTGCGCCTCCACGTGTCGTTGGAAGAGAAGATCGAGATCGCGCGCAGCACCGCCCTGCGCATCTTCGAGTTGCTTGGCGCCGGCGTACCTGAGATCGACGTAGGCGTAGAGGAAGATCAGATTGTGGTGCGGCTACAAGGGGTCAGCCCGTTGCTGCAGCCTGCTGGCGACACGCGGGTGCTGGAGTCGACCCAGTTCATCCTGAACAAAGCCGTCAACAAGCTGGCCTTTAAGCGTACTCGCTTGTCTTTGGATGCCGAAGGCTTCCGCCGCCGCCGCCCAGAAGGGCTTGACAAGGTGGCGGCCGAGCTAGCCAAGAAGGCAGTCCAGCTGGGCAAGGCCATTACCCTGGGTCCGATAGGCCAGGGCGATCTGCGCTTCTTGACCAATCAGATTGGCCGCAATGCCGGGGTCACGGCCCAGGCAGTGGGCCCGCAAGAGCGCCGCAAGCTGATGATTGCGCCGGAACAACCGGTGCAAGCCAGCGCAGGCGACGACGATGAGGAAGGCCAGGACCAGGCTGGCGGGGGCGGGCGGCGCCGCCGGCGCCGTCGTCGCTAGAGCAACGATCCACAACAGGTTTTCTGGTCGGTTGGTTCCCTGCCTGAGGGGGAGGCAAGCCCGCCGAAGCGGTCGCGCTAGCCCCACTGCGGGCTTTGCGGCAGGTCCATGTTCAGTGGTTTGGCAGGCAAAGCCCTCAAACGACACAGCACTATCTGGTGTAATTTCAGATAGTTTATCGGTCTAAGAGCGCATCAGCTTGTCCAGGTAGCCGTTGAGATCGCTGACCAGCTGCGTCATGCGATCACCGAACTCCTTGTCTCTTGCGCCCCACTCCAAGATGGCTTTTTCCAGCTCTGCGGCGACTTTCTTGTCGTCCGAACCGGCCTTCTTGGCCGCCTTGATCCGCACCACCAGGGCCGTGGTGGCTTTGAGGTAGTCGTCCATGGCCGTCTTGAGCTGGCCGTGAATGTCGCCAAGTCGACCTTCGGGAGCTGCCTGGCCGTTGGCGGCGTCGTGCAGTTCCTGGACCACGGTCACCAAGTCGTCTTCAAACAGCTGCAGCATGCGATCGACGTCTTCGGCTCCGACCAACCGCTCGCGGACGCGGTTCATGCTGCGCAGCTTGGGCTCGGTCTGCTTGAGGAAGTCGCGATAGCCGCGGACCTGATCGAACTCGGCATTGCCGCAGCCCCACAGGGCCGTCAGGCCGAGCAAAACGACGGCCAGCCAAACGCCAAACTGGCGCCGGGAGGCGGTGGGCCCCAGTAGACTTGCGCCTTTGCTTTGGATCATCGAGGTTTCCATTGGCTGGGGCATCCATGCACCCCGGGACGGGGCGGGAGGCGAACAGGCTTTCAAGCCTAGCCTGACGCCGCAGGGGACGCAACCATCCAAGGGGGATTGCCCAAAGCCAGCCCAACGCCCAACCTGCCGGCCGAATTGCGCCGCCGACTTGGCCCGACCCACCGCGACCCCGCGGCAGCGGCTGCGACTGCAGTTACCGCCAAGCAGGGACTGGCCTTGCACGTCCTATCCATCTCGGGCCGACGTCGCCAACAGCCGCTGTCCCACTGGCGACTTGACCTGGGCGTCGCGGTCTTGGATAACCCGCGCACGCACCGGCCCCGCTGCAGGAGCCGCGGAGCCTCCATGGCCATTCCAGCAATTGCTCCCTTTGCCATTCATCACCTCGCCATCCAGTGCCACGACCTGGCCCGAATGGCGCGCTTCTATGAAAAGGTGTTGAGGCTGCGGGTCGAGCGGCGCTGGCCTGCCGAAGATGGCCGCACCGACCGCGCAGTCTGGCTGCGCTTGGGCGCGAGCGTGCTGGCGCTGGAGACCTGCGCAGGCGAGCCGGTGCCGCCGGAGTGGCGCTCGCCCCAGCCTGGCTTGCACCTGCTAGCACTGGAAATCCCCTGGGCCAACCGAGCGATCTGGCTGGCGCACCTGGCCCACCACGGGGTCGAGGTGGCCTATGAGAGCCCCTGGACCATCTACATCCGCGATCCAGAAGGCAACCGCATTGGACTTTCGCACTTTCCCTTTGACGCGACCGGCCAGCGCACTGCCTGAGTGGCGGCGCGTCGCGGCCCGCGTCCGCTGTTCGCGATCGCCTGGGATGTGAAGGATTGTTTGGGGGGGCCGGCCGGCCTGGGGCGGGCGCGGGCTTGGGCGGCGGCTTGCAGCCGTCTTTTGGGCGCGCCTCATGATCGTAACGTATTGAAATAGCTGTAGTGCTGGGGCAGGCGCCGCCCCAGTCTGCCGGGTCGTGGTGGAAGCCTTCCGCATGGCTACGAGTGTCTGGTGGACCATGCGCCCCAGGCGCCGTGCTTTTCGGCGCAGCTAGCTTGCCGCGCCTGACAAACCCGGCCTATGATCGATGGTCGCGCGGGTACCCCGCCCTGCACAGGAAAACGATCGATGAGCGGTCGCATCGCCGAACGGTTTACCCAAGTTGTCACTCTTGAATCGGGCAAGCTCGGCATTTTGTCGCGCGTGTTTGACGAGCAAGTGGGCGCACCAGCTCTTCTGTTGCAGCTGTCAGACCAGGCGCAAGCCGGCGACGGCGTGCTGCAGGCGATTCTGGAAGACAATCGCAAGCTGGCTGGCCATGGCCGGGCGCTGCTGGCCTACGCCTTTGGGCGCGCCGATGGCCAAGCCTGGCTTGCCACCGAGGCGACCGAGGGAGCCCTGGTCGAAGAAAGCCTCAAGCGCCGAGACAAGCTGGAGACGCCGCAGCTGCTGCGGCTGGCCCGGGCCCTGGCCGAAGCGGCCGCTGCCGCCGATGCCGCTGGGGTCGCGCACCTGGACATCGGGCCCCACCGCCTGTGGACCGAAGGCGAAGGCTTGGCCGGCGCGATTCGGGTGTTTGGCTTTGGCTGGTGGCGGTTGTTGCCCGCGGTGACAGCCCAGCCAACTGAGCTGTTCTACGGTGCGCCAGAGTACATGGCCGCCGAGATCTGCAAGGGCCAGGCTGCCTCTTCGGCGGCTGAGGTCTACTCGGCGGCCACCACGGTCTGGACCATGGCGGCCAGCAAGCCGCCGTTTCAGTCGAGCCAGCCGCTGATGACGCTCAAGCGCCAGGCCGTCGAGAAGCCGCTGCGCCTGGACTTGGTCAAGCCGGCCCTCAAGGGCATCAAAGAGCTGCAGGGCTTGGTGGCCGAAGCCCTGGACAAAGACCCGGCCAAGCGCCCCACCGCCGCCGCCTGGCTGGTCGCCATCGAGGCCCTGTGCGCCACCTGGGCTTCCGACTCGGCGGCTTGTGGCGTGCCGAGCCAGCGCGCCGCCGCTCTTTCCGCAGCGCCCGCCGCCGCTGCCCCTGCCGCAGCGCCTGCACCGGCGCCGGCGCCAGCACCCGAGCCGGCACCGGCACCAGCACCAGCACCCGAGCCAGCACCTGCACCAGCACCCGAGCCAGCACCTGCACCAGCACCCGAGCCAGCACCTGCGCCCGTGCCGGCAGCTGCACCAGCACCCGAGCCAGCGCCTGCTCCTGTGGCGGCGCCGGCGCCCGTTGCAGCTGAGCCGGCCGCGGCAGCGACGCCAGCTGCGGTCGACAGCGCCGACGACGAAGAGGGCGACGAAGAAGACGAGGCTGAGGCTGCACCAGGTGCCGCTGGAGCCGCTGGCCGCCGCGGCAAGAAGGGCAAGAAGGGCAAGCGCGATCGGCCGACCCTGCAGATGGGCACCGCCCCCGCCAAGGCCGACTCGCGGCCATCTCCGGCGTTGCCAGCCAAGGTCGAGTCAGCCAAGATCGAACCAGCCAAGGTCGAGCCAGCCAAGGTCGAGCCGGCCAAGGTCGAGCCGGCCAAGGTCGAACCAGCCAAGCCAGTGGTGGTGGCCGCGGCTCCCACCAAGGCTGAGCCTGCCAAGGTCGAGCCAAGTAAACCAGTTGTATCATCTGTTGTTTCTGCCAAGGACGCGGGCAAGCAGGCCGGCGGCCACCGCGCGGTCAAGACCACGGACCGGGTCCGCGTAGAGCAGATGCATGAGACCGCATTTTTTGACGCTGACCACGAGCCGCCCAAGGAACTGGCGGAGCAAGGGCCGCCGGTGCCGCAACCGGCCAAGGTCAGCAGGCCTCTTGTCGCTTTCCTGGCGCTGTTTGCTTTGGCGATGATCGCCACGGCTGCAGTGCTGATGCTCAAGGACCCGCCGGAGGTTCCGGTGGTAGCCGCGCCCAGCGAGCCGCCGGCTGCTGAGCCGGTGGCTGCTCCAGCGCCACCCGTCGCCGCCGAGCCGCCGCCCCCGGCGCCCCCGGCCGAGCCGAGCCCAGCCCAGGCCGCCGAGGTGGCTGTCGCCCCAGCGGAAGTCGATGCCGCTGGCGCTGCTGCACCCGAAGTGGCTGCCGAGGTGGCTGCCGCGCCATCCGAAGACCCAGCCGCCAAGGCCAAGGCCCTGGTCGATGAGGGAGAGGGCCTTCTGCGCGAGAAGCGGGCCGACGCAGCCCTGGAGAAAGCCAAGCAAGCGCTGCAGGCCAATCCTGGCTTTGCCCCCGCCGCCGCGCTGCAAAAGCAGGCCGAAGACGCCGTAGCCGAGGCAGCCAAGGCAGCGGCTGAGCAGCAGCAGGCCGCCGCGGCCGAGCAGGCGGCCGCCGCTGCCGCCAACGCCAAGCAGTCGGCCGCAGACCAAGCCAAGCGCAAGGCCGAAGAAGACAAAGCCCGCAAGGCCGAAGAAGGGCGCCAGAAGCAGGCGGCTGCCGAAGAGGCGGCGCGCAAGAAGGCTGACGAAGCTGCCGCCAAGAAAGCGGCTGCGGCCCAGGCCAAAGAGGCTGCGGCAGCCCTGGCCAAAGCCAAGGCCCAGGCCAAGCCGCCTGAAGAGCCCAAGAAGCCCAAAGAAGTGGCCAAGGTAACGCCGCCGCCGGTCAAGAAGGATCCGCCGCCCGTGGTCAGCAATCGGCCGCCGCCGGCTGGCGAGCCTTCCGATGCCCAAAAGGAAGCGGCCAAGTTTGCCGCCCTGGCTCAGAAGGCCAACACGGCCAAGCTCAAGGTGCTCTATCTGCGCAAAGCGACGGAGAAGGACCCCGGCAACGCCCAGTACAAGAACTTGCTCCGCCAAGCTGAAGGCGAACTGGCCAATCAGCAGCCCTCGCCGTAGGGGCACCAGCACGCCTCCCTCGTTGGTTGCCCTTGCGCTGCGCAGTGGTTTGCCAAGCACACCGATGCGGATTCGCCGCGACGCCCCGACCCCAGATCGCTTGGTTTGCCCAGCTCGAGGCCCAAACCGCCGCCAATGCGGTCTTGTCGTGGCGATGTCTGACAACTGTGTCATGCTTGCGCGGACCGCGGTACCTATCGGTCGCCGGCGCGGACACACTTGATGTTGCTGAAAATACTAAAAAAACAGCAAAAAACTCTGCTGGCAACGGGGCTTGGCACGTTTCTCGCTAGAACGAAAACGTGGTCCGCTGCGGTCCTTGCCGTGGCAGCGCTGACTGGCTGTGTAGTGCCAGCGCCCGTAGATGAGGGAGTGCAGGACGTGCCGCCGATCGTGGTGATCAAGAAAGAGAAGCTCAAGCCAGACCTGCTGGAGGCGGTGGTGATCTCGCGCGCCTCGGAGGATGGCCAGGAGTTCAGCGTCCGATCGGCGGTCGTCACCGCAGGCGGAGTCACCGATCTGAATTACTATTGGTATTACGATTTTGAGCAGACCGACGGCGGCAACCTGGACAAGTACTCGATCTGCGGCAACCAGGATGTTTGCACGATTTTTCCGTGCGAGCGGGCCAAGTACCTGCAGGATACCCATCAGCTGATGCTGGTGGTGGCCAATCGGCCGCGCAATGACAAGCCGCAGGATCCCCACGATTTTCCCGAGGGGACTGCCTTTGACATGGCGGTGTGGACGCTGCAGCTGGGGGATGAATGCAAGTCCCCCTAAATCAACCAGGTGTCAGAGAGGCTGCGGGCTTGGACCGCTTCAAGCCGGTGGGCGGCCTGCGGGCTGCAGCCCACGGGTTGACATGGCTGTCAGGGGTGGCCCGGTCGGTGGCGGCCTTGGCGATCCTGGCCCTGGCTAGCTGCGGCGTGCTGGCGGTCGAAGAGCCTACGGCCAGTGGCATGTGCGCTCAGGATGGTGATTGTCCTGGCAACTTGCGCTGCTATGCCCAGCGGGTCTGTGTGGTCAGAGAGGCGCCGGCGTTTGCGGTGCAGGCTCGTCTGACCCCGCCCAATGATTCTGGCAAAATTGTCGAGCAATTTGACCTGGAAGTGGACGCGCAGACCCAGACCGAGGTGATGGCGCTGATGCTGGGCGAGCCGGCGCTGGTGCGCGGGACGGTCAAGCGCGCGGGCGCGGCGACCCTGGCGGCCTCGATCCCCGGTTCGCTGGTGGCCACCGCCAAGAGCCTGAGCGGCGCTGCGCTGCGCTTTCAGGTGGCTTCGTTTGCCACGCTGCAGACCTTTGCGGGGTCGCCGGCCAAGCAGGGCTTTGAGCTGCGCGTGCAGCCCGGTTACACCTATGAGCTGGTCTTCCGGCCTGAGGCTTCGGACCAGATTCCGCCGCACACGTCCTCGATTACGGTCGGTGGATCGATCGACAACTGGAAGATCGAGCTCCCAGCGGAGGACAAGCTGCTGAAGGTACGCGGTCGGCTGGTCGCTGGCCCGGCGCCGCTGACCGGCTTGAGGGTGTTCTTGGTGGACGAAGAGGGTCGCCTGGACTCGACCCGAAGTCTTGTTGACAGCAAAGGAGAATTTGTACTGCTGGTCGATCCGGCTGCCAAGCCAGGTCGGTTGCGCTTTGAGCCCGCTGAGCCCGGCGCGCCGCTGCCGCAAGGGGAGCTGGCCAAGTGGGTTGACGTTCACAAGCTGGCCTTGAAAGGAGAATTGCTGGACCTGGGCGACCTGGACGTGGGGCCCATCGGCATGGCGACCGCGGTGACCCTGACTGCCGTCGATGCCGACAACAAGCCAGAGAGCGCCGCGCTGGTGCGGGTGCAGCGCCAGCTCAGTCCGGGCTCGCCAGCGGTCAAAGCGTGGATAGAGAGCCATGGCTACACCGATGATCTGGGGCAGTGGTCGGGCCTGCTGCCCCCTGGGCCGGCCACGGTTTCGGTGATTCCGGCGGTCCACTCAGCAGCGGCGCGCTGGTCGGCCAAGGTCAAGGTCGATGGCGAGGCGCTGCAGGCCGCGCTGGGCCGCCGCCAGCTGGTCCAAGGGCAAGTCCTGGACTATCGGCAGCGGCCTGTGGCCCAGGCGGTGGTGCGAATGCGGCGGGTGACCTCCGCCAGCGGCACCGGCATGTCTGGCAGTGCCAGCCTGGGGGAAGCCGAGATCCACGGCCAGACCGACGCCCAAGGCCGCTTTGCCCTGCCGGCAGATCTGGGAGGTTGGTGGCTGTGGGTGGTGCCGCGATCCCAAGATGGCCTTCCGCAGCTGTTGGCGGCGGAGCTTGAGATCAAGGTTGGCGGCAATTTGGCGCCGCTGGCCGTGGTGATCCCGGCCCCTGTGCTCTTGGTCGGTCGGGCGGTGACGGCCAAGGGAGCAGGCCTTCCGGGGGTCTCGGTCGATGTGCTGGCTCTGTCGGTGCTGCAGCCGCAGCTGAGCGGGCGCGGGCTGCCCGGAACTACCGTGCCCGGTGCCGACATTGGCTCCTCGCAAAATCGCCTGCTGGGCCGCGCCATGACCGACAGCACCGGTCAGTTTGAGGTGCTGCTGGCTCCCCTTGCGGCTGGCCAAGCTGAACCTTGACGCCTGCGCCAGGCTCTTGGTAGGCGTGCGGCGCGGCTCCCAGGACGCGGGTCCTGGGGCCAGAGGTCCAGGCTACAGCTCTGAATGTAGCTAACAGATTTGTGGAGCTACTGAAGAAACGCCAACGGGCGGGGGGCGGTCGGCGAGGGGCCCGAAAGGCTCCCAGCTGTGCGGTCGTAGGGTCCCGGTGGCGTGGACGACCGGCGCCAGCAGTGCCACACTACGCCGCCAGCCCCATTGGCACCATCTCTGAGGAAGTCATGCACAAAGTAGTCATTATCGGATCGGGACCGGCCGGCCAGACCGCCGCTATCTACACCGCCCGGGCCCGCCTCAAGCCCATCTTGTTTGAAGGTGGCTTTCTGTCCTCCGGCGACCTCATGTCGAGCGGCGGGCAGCTGATGATCACCACGGAAGTCGAGAATTTTCCCGGCTTTCCCGAAGGTGTCACCGGGCCGGAGCTGGTCGAGCGCACCCGCGAGCAGGCCAAGAAGTTTGGCACCGAGCACCGCGAGGACGTCATTGACGAGGTCGACCTCTCTGGTTTTCCGCTGCGCCTCAAGACGGGCGCTGGCGAGTGGATCGAGACAGCTACGCTGATTGTCGCCACCGGAGCCAACGCCAAGTGGCTCGGCATCCCCAGCGAGCAGCAGTACATGAACCGCGGCCTGTCTGCCTGCGCCACCTGCGACGGCGCATTTTTTAAGGATGTCCACGTGTTGGTAGTCGGCGGTGGCGACACGGCCATGGAAGAGGCCCAGTTTCTGACCCGCTACGCCAGCCACGTGACCCTGGTGCACCGCCGCGACTCGTTTAGGGCCAGCAAGATCATGACCGACCGCGCCCTGGCCAACCCCAAGATCTCGGTAGAGTGGAATGCTGTCATTGACGAAGTGCTGGGCGATGGCAAGCGCGTCACTGCGGCGCGGCTGCGCTCGACCGTCGATGGCTCGACCAAGGACTTGGCCTGCGAAGGGATTTTTGTCGCCATTGGCCACAGCCCCAACACCTCGGTGTTCAAGGGCCACATCGACCTGCGCGCCGACGGCTACATCGATCTGAAGGGCTTTACCGGCACGTCGGTCAAGGGCGTGTTTGCCGCGGGCGACGTCGCCGATTCGCGCTACCGCCAAGCCATCACGGCGGCCGGCATGGGCTGCATGGCCGCCATCGACGCCGAGAAGCTGGTAGAAGAGTACGAGGCCAACGGTCTTTTGGAGCACTGATCCGCCAGCAGCGGCCTTAGGGCTGCCCCAAAAAAGCGACGGCCCCCTGCAGACATCGCGTGCTGCAGGGGGCCGTTTGCTTGGCGGCGGAAGCTGTGCGGGCCGATGCCAGGGCAGCCACTGCCGCCCAACTCCCAAGGTCGTTCCGGAACCCGGAACGACCTTGGGGTTGGGGGTACTAGTTGAACAGCCAGGTAATGCCCAAGCCGCCGCGAATCTTCTGATTGAGGCCACTGGTGAGGTCGTTGTCTTCGTAGATCATGCGCGCCGAGGGGTTGACGAAGTCCATCTCAAGCTTGCCCCAGACATTCAGGCTGCTGTTGAGCTTGAATTCGCCCTGTAGGCCAATGGGCATTTCAAAGTCGCTGTTACGCGCAGTGGGCGCCTTGCCGCCGGCCTTGCCGTTGAACTTGTCGGACCAGAAGCGGAACTGTCCGTAGAGCGAGAATGACGAGCTGTCGCCCAGCAGCAGCGATGCAATGGGCTTGATGTGCATGGTGAACGAGTTGCGCTCGGTTGGGCCCAGGCCGCCGCCCAGGCCGCCCTGGACGCCCACGGCAAAGGCGTTGGTCCCGGCGAGCTTGTAGGCGCCGGTGATCACAAACTCGTTGATGACGCCGGCGATCGAAATGTCCAGCCCTAGAGCCAGGTTGTCGATTACGCCGGCCATGACGATGACCTGCGCCGGGGCTGGCATCCCCACGCCTACCTGCACCGTGCCCATGCCGATGTCGTTGACATGCGCAGACATGGGGTTGCTGCGACGGACGATCTTGGGCGCCGGCGGCGGAATCATCTTGGCGGCGACTTTGGCGGTCTGACCGGCCAGGACGGGCACGTCGAATTCCTCGGTCGCTCCGGCGGGGCCGTCTTCGACGATCTTGACCTTGTGGGCGCCCTCGGTGGCGTCCAGCACCAGCGGCGTAGCGCCCTTGATCGCCCCATCCAGGTAGACCTGGCCCTTTTTGCCCAGCGGCGCCGACACTTCGATCTTGCCCATGGCCTGCAGCTTGGCGCTGACTTCGGCGGTGCGCTGGGCCTCGACCGTGACGGTGTCCGAAAAAGCCGCATAGCCATCGGCTTGCACGGTGATGAGGTACTTGCCGGGGGGCAGATCGTCAAACATCGCCGGGGTCTTCTTCCACTCGCCGTCGCCCATCCGCGCCTTGGCGCTGGGCACACTGGCCACCACGCTGATGGCGCCGCGGCTGGCAGCCACGGCCTGGCGCGGGCTGAGCTGAACCGTCTTGACTTCGCCGGCTTTGATCGTCACGACCTGGCTGGCGGGCGGATAGTTGGGCGCCTTGCACTCCACCACGTGGTCGCCGGCCTTCAGCCCAGCCACCTTGGCGGGGGGCGGGCCCTTGTCCTCGCCATCGACGGCGATGACGGCCCGCGGCGCATCACACAGCACGGTTAGCTCGCCGGTTGGCGCGGCGGTGGGCTCCAGCACGCCGCTGACCGTCTCTCTCTGCCCCTCGCGGACCTGCACGCTCTGGCGGAAGGACTTGTGGCCCTCTAGGGTCAGGTCGACTTCGTAGGTGCCGGGCTCAAGATTCTCGATTAGCTGAGGAGCTTTGCCCTTGGGTGCGCCGTTGACCCGCACCTCTGCGCCGGCTGGCGCCGAAGAAACCAGCAGGCCGCCCTTGGGCTTCTCTTGGGCCTTGAGCGCGACCTCAAAGGTCGCAGACTGGTTCTCTGTGACTTCGGCCCACTTCTCCCAAGACAGAAAGCCCGGCTTGCGCACGACGATCTGGTGGCGACCCGGCGGCACCTGCACCTTGAGCGGCAGCTGGCCCTTGACCTCGCCGTCGACCACGACTTCGGCACCTTGAGAAGCAGCGTCGCCAGAAAGATCCAGCGTCGCCGGCAATATCTTGCGCACCAACTGGTAGGTAAAGGTCGCCAGCTTGGGGCCAACCACGATGGTCTCCACTTTCTCTTCATAGCCGGCAAGCTTGATGCGCAGCTTCAAAGGGCCTTGCGGCACCTGAACTTTTTTGAGCGGGGTCATACCCAGCAAGCCGCCGGGGGCAGGCTCGAGGACCGTGACTTCCGCGCCCTGGGGCGTGGTGTCCACGTTGATGGGAGCGGTCTTGGGCTTGGCCGCCAGCGCCTGACCCGTCGCGCTCAGCGAAGCCGCCAGCACTACCAGCGTGGCCAACAAGGAGGTCCACAGGGGGCGCCGGGTGCGCTCAGTGGGATGGTCGATCATAGACGGTCCTTCCGGTCCAGGCGGGGCGTAGTCCAGACTGCGCTTAAGGGTCCATCAACCGCTTGATTCGCAGGCGGTCGCCGCCGCAGTTCGCCGCGATCGTAGCGTGACCAGCGCAACGTGGCAAATCCGCGAGCAGATGTGGGCAAAACCTGGCCTGTTGGGGTGGTCAGGCCCTTGCCAGCGACCACGGCTGCGCGCTACAAGGCCGGTGGCTTGGGAACCAAAAGAACCAGGCCGATCTTTTGCGGATCCGTTTACTGGCTGGCTGGGTTGCAAGCGCGCGTCATCGCCAACGACTTGCCGCTCCGCCCAGTTGCCAGGCGACCCACTGATTTGTTTACGCCCCTTTACGCGGCTGGGGCCGCACAAGAGCACTTCCCATGGCAACCCAGTTCACCCATCCGGCCGGCGACGACATGGCCGAGTTTGAAGCTCTGCTCGCTGAATCTGGCCGCGGCGGCCGCGCTCACTACAAGCCGGGCGACAAGGTCCGCGGCAAGGTCGCGTTTATTGGCGAGAAGACCGCAACGCTCGACCTCGATGACGGCCAGGAAGGCCTGCTTGACCTGACCGGCATGCGCACCAAAGACGGCGCCTTGACGATCAAGCCCGGCGACATGGTAGAGGCGTTTGTGCTGCGCATCCGCGACCGCGTGGTCGAGGTCGCCCGTCAGATTGCCAAGAGCACGATCAACATGGACGTCTTGCACGAAGCTGCGGCGTCGCACGTGCCCGTGGACGGCGTGGTCACCGCCACCAACAAGGGCGGCTACGTGGTCGACCTGGGCGGCGGAGCGCAGGGTTTCTGCCCCCATGCCTTGATCGACGTGCGCCGGGTCGAAGACGGCAACGCCTTTGTGGGCCAGAAGTTGCGGTTTCGCGTGCTAGAAGTGCGCAACAACAAGGATGTGCTGGTCTCGCGGCGGGCGCACCTGGAAGAAGAGCAGCAGCGCCGCGGCGAAGAGACCCGGCGCGCGCTCAAGGTCGGTGCACGGCTCGAAGGTACCGTGGTCAACGTCAGAGATTTTGGCGCCTTTGTCGATCTGGGTGGCATTGAAGGGATGATCCCGGCCAGTGAGCTCGCCTACGGCCGTGTCAAAGTGCAGGACGTGGTTCAGGTCGGCGAGAAGGTCATGGTCGAGGTGATGCGCATGGAGGCGGGCGTGGACGGCAAGGGCCGGCCGCAGGAGAGAATCTCTCTGTCGATACGCGCACTTGCCCAGGATCCCTTTGAGCAGTTGCAGACCCTCCTCAAGCCCGATGTGGTGCTGGAAGGCCGGGTGCGGCGGGTCGAGCCCTTTGGCGCCTTTGTAGAGATCACTCCTGGAGTCGAAGGGTTGATTCACGTCAGCGCCTTTGGCCGGCGGGTGGCCCGGCCAGGCGACGTGGTCTTGCCCGAGCAGAAAGTGCTGGTCCGCGTGCTGGCCGTCGATCCGGCGGCGCGGCGGCTGTCGCTGGCCTGGGTGGCGCCGGAGTCGCTGGAGGGCGTGCTGGACACCGCCGCCACGGCTCCCGAGTCAGTTGGGGGCGTCAAGGTGATTGGCGTGGCTCTTCCGCAGGAAAATCGCGGATCTGGCGAAGGTCTTGCCGCAGCTCCCAGCAACGCGCGGCCAGAGAGGGCGCGGGTGCCGGTCATTGGCGATCTGCTGACCGTGACGGTCGAGAAGCACGAAACCTTTGGTATCTACGTGACGTTTGGCACCCCCGGGTCGCTAGGGCGCGGCATGGTGCCGATCTCTGAGCTCGGGCTGCCCAAGGGCGCCGATGCGCGCCGCACCCTGCCGGTGGGCTCTACCCTAGAGGTTGTGGTCATTGACTCGCGGCCGGACGGGCGGGTACGGCTGTCGCGCATCGCCGCCGAGCAGGCGCGAGAGAAGGCGCAGGCCTCAGCGTGGCTGGCCGATCAGGGCGGCCGCTCTGCCGGCGCGATGGGCAGCCTGGGCGAGGCGCTCATGGCAAGCCTGCGCCAAGGCAAGCGCTAGTACCCAAGACCGTTGGTTCGATCCGGGTTGCACCCGGTTCTTGTTCACAGGTCTCGGGTCCTACTGCTGGGTCTTTTCCGTACCCCAAACCGCGTCCGCTCCAGAACCCGGAGCGAACTTGGGGTTTGGGGTACTAGGCGCCCAGTGGGTCAGTGGAGTCTGGAGGGGACGGCGTGAGCGGAGTGCTGGGGACTCTGACAGACGACCAGCAGCAAGTCTGCATGCTGATGCCGTATCCGCTGGCCTCGGTCTGGAGAGAGGTCCTTTCTGCCAGCTCCCCGGCCCAGGTGCAAACGGCGCTGCATCTGCAGATCGAAGTCACCGCGCGGCTGCTGGCCATTCTGCTGTTTTGCGACTATCTCAGGGGGCCGGTGGCGGAGCCAGTAGAGGCTCTGGTGGGCCACTTTGACCGCGCTGAGGCCGAGCATTGGCTGGCCCTGCTTGCAGCCTGCCTGGACGCCCTGGCGGCCCGTCAAGAGCCGCCCATGCTCATGCAGCAAGCGTTGGAGTGGCGGCGTCGCAAGGCCACGGCAGAGAAGACCGGCTTGGCGCTACTGGAGCAGCTGGTGCACCAGCGCCGCGCCGGCCTGAACGACGTCCGTGCCATCAGCTCGCTGGAGGCAGCCCAGCACGCCGAGGAGCTGCTGCACGCCACCGCGGACCTGCTCGCCTCGCTGCGTTGGCTGGGGGCCTGGCGGCTGCTGCGGGTGGTGGACCTGACCACCTTGCGCCACCGCGGCTTTGCCGGGCATGTGCAGCTGTTTCAGGGGGCTGCCGACACGCCCGAGCCGCAACCTGCTGCCTGGACGGCGCACTTGGTCGTTGATGCCCTCTACCTGGTGGATCCCAGCGGCTGCCAGTTGCTGGAGGTCTCGCCGCTGTTGCGGGTTTTGCCGCATCCGCGCACCCGCAAGCCGCTGTGTTTCCTGTTTGACGCGTCGCCCCGCCACCACTCGCTGGTGCTGGCCCATCACGCCAGCGGCGTCAGGGTAGAGACCTCAATTGCCGGCCCAGACGGTGCCATGGCGCTGGCAGAGTGGCTGGCGCGGCGCGCCGAGCACGGCTCCTGGCTGACCAACGTAGACCTGGACCAGACCTTGAGCGTGGACCCGCAGGGGTTGGCGTTTGGTTCGCCAGAAAGAACAGCGCCGCCGCGGCCGATCTCCGGACTGTCCCACGCGGCGTTTTTGCCCCAGAGCCATGCGGCGGCGGGAAGCGGCTGGCGTTCGCGGGCGGCGCTGGGCCTGCAGCTGGCGGTGGTGCTGGTGCTGACCCTGGTGACACTGGCCTCGGTGGCGCCGCGATTCCGCAAGGTCAGCGCTGACATTTCTGACGAAGCCGCCCGGCCGCGCCGTGTCCAGGCGCAGCTGGAGGGGCTGGGAAAAGCGCCGGCTGTAGCTGCAGCGCCGGCGGTCCCCCCGTCTCCGGGGCCTGCAGCAGGGGCCGTGGCAGAGACGGGCGCTGCGACGGCCGCAGTGGCGTCGGCAGTCCCCGCAGCGGCGCAGCCGCCTGCAGCGGCAGAGGAGACGGCCAAAGTCCAGGCGGCCCAAGCCGAAATCGCCAAGGCAGACGCGGCCAAGGCGGAAGCAGCCAAAGCCGAAGCGGCCAAGGCGGAGGCAGCCAAAGCCGAAGCAGCCAAAGCCGAAGCGGCCAAGGCGGAGGCAGCCAAAGCCGAAGCAGCCAAGGCTGAAGCAGCCAAAGCCGAAATCGCCAAGGCGGAAGTGGCCAAAGCCGAAGCGGCTAAGGCGGAGGCAGCCAAAGCCGAAGCAGCCAAGGCACAAGCGGCTCAAGTCGCCGCAGCGAAAGCGGAAGTGACGAAAATCGAGCTAGCCAAAGCGGAAGCGGCCAAGGCACAAGCAGCCCAGGTCGCGGCAGCCAAAGCGGCGCGATCGCCACCGGCTCCTGCTAGTGCCGCGACGGCTGGAACGGCTGGCGATGTCGAAAGGGCTCTAAAAATGCTGGATGTTCGCCCCAGCTATGCCTTGCTCAAGTTGACGATCGCCAAGCGGCGCGGCCACGCCGGTGCCGACGCGGCGCTGGCCCAGGTCTATTGGCGTCTCAAGCAGGTCGACCGCTGCCGCCACCACGCTCTGCTGGCCCTCAAGGCGGCGCCGCAAGACGCGGCTGTGATCGAGCTTGGTAGTCGCTGCAAGGCCCAGCCCGGGCAGGCGGCGGCGGAGCCAGACCCGCCGATCGACGGCAAGGATCTGGCCAATCGCCTCTACGCAGAAGCCTATTCGATCATCTATGGCGCCAGCTTGACCCCGCCGCTGCGCAGACAGCTGGCCAAGGACCTCTACCAAGAGGCCGCCCAGCTTGGCTTGGGGCGGGCCCACACTGGTCTTGCGGCCATCTACCTGTTTGGCGAGTCCAACCACGCCAAGTGCTTGCAGCACGCCCAGGCGGCAATTCAGCTGGGCGAGAAAGGGCAGGCCGTCAAGCTGCGCGATCAGTGCCTGCGCTAGTCGCCAAGACCATTCATTCGCAACGGGTTGCACCCGGTTCTTGTTCACAGGTCTTGGGGGCCACGGCCACCGCGGCTCAGCAACCGGCTGAACCAGCCACACATTGCTTGGCGGCCCGCCGCACCGGCTTGCCGCCCTTGGCCGGCTTGGATTGGTCGACCAGGGCCGCTTGGGTCGCTACGGCTTTTTCCATGGCCGCCATCAGCCCTTCAGGGCGCGACGGCTGGAAGTAGTATGGAAAGTTGCCGTTGCCGCTGGTGATCTGCTCTAGCGGCGTGCCGTCCGCCTTCAAGAACACAATCTTGGGAACGTAGCTGCCAAAGCGGGCAAACCGCTGCATCAGCGGCATCGGCGCCCGGCCACCGTCGATGTGGACCATCACCAAACTCTTGGCCAACTTCTGGACATCCTTGTTGTTGTTAAAAACATGGCCCAGCAGCGTGCACTTGGGGCAGGCGTCGGTGTGCATCAACATCAACATCGGCTTCTTCTTGGCGGTTGCAAGCTTGAGGCCGGCATCCCAGTCCAGCCACTGGATCGGACCCTTGAATTCAATGGCGGCCTGAGCCGGTTGGGCGTCCACGACGGCCAGACCAGCCAGCGCCAGCGCGGCGACCACCAGGGTGGCAGCCCAGGAGCTGCGACGCAGGCCAAGAAGAGCTGGAACGATCCGGGGCAGGTTTGGCATCGGCAACTCCTGTAACCTGCGCCGCAGCGGACCTGGCAAAAGCAGTCCCGCCAGCGGCGCGCGCATGCCCCCAGTGTACGGGGCTCCGGGGCTTTCGCCAACCCGCCCGCGGCTGGGGCCGCTGGGAAGCCGCGTTGCAGGCCGGGTTACCTGCAAACGCCCTTGGCCGCAACAGGCTTGGCCGCGGCTGTGATTCAGAGCCAGAATCTGGCAAAATGGTGCACCGTCGCTTGAGGTAGCCCACCATGTTTCAGCCCGTCTGTGCCC
Source organism: uncultured Myxococcales bacterium (assembly GCA_903919145.1). GTDB lineage: Bacteria > Myxococcota_A > UBA9042 > UBA9042 > UBA9042 > SXRM01. The sequence goes on along the minus strand of CAIXGW010000323.1, from coordinate 1,054 downwards.
AAGGTCGTCATTTTCACAAGATCGCAGGAGCAGCCGCGGCTGTGTGGCTGCTGCTGGCCGCTGCGCCCGTTTGCCTGGCCAAGCCCAAGACGCCGGACAAAGCCGTGCCCAAGGCGCCAGACAAGGCAAGCGGCGACGACAGCGCGGCCGAAGAGAACGACGCCAATTGCCCCGCCGGCACCCAGCTGCACCGCACCAAGACGGAGCGCTACTGCTATCACCCCAACTACAACAAAGAGGGCCGGTGGGATTTCTGGTACGAGTCGGGCCAGAAGAAGGCCCAGACGCAGCTCAAGAACGGCAAGCGAGAGGGCAAGCGCCAGGCGTGGTTTGAGAGTGGTCAGAAGAAGGAAGAGTGCACTTTCAAAGAAGACAAGGAAGAGGGCCGCTGCACCGTCTGGCACAAGGACGGCAAGAAGGCCGAAGGGATCGACTACAAGGCCGGCAAAAAGCACGGCGTGGCCACCTATTGGGATGACAAGGGCACCAAGGTAGAAGAGAGCCACTTCAAAGACGGCGGTCGCCACGGCATGACCACCTGGTACTTCGCTTCGGGCGTCAAAAAGGAAGAGTGCGACCACAAGGACGGCAAGCGCGAGGGTTCGCGCATCTTCTACTACGAGAGCGGCAAGAAGAAGATGGAAGAGAAGTACCTGTCTAACCGCCTAGAGGGCCTGCACACCGAGTGGACGCCGACCGGCAAGTTTCAAAGCGCCGTCTGCTTTCGCGACAACAACGCCAAGTGGCGCACCGACGACGAAAACGAGCTGAAGTCCAAGAACTGCGACTAGTACCCCAAACCCCAAGTTCGTTCCGGGTTCCGGAACGGACGTGGTTTGGGGTACGGAAGAAGACCCAGCAGTAGGACCCAAGACCTGTGAACAAGAACCGGGTGCAGCCCGGATCGAATTAACGGTCTTGGGTACTAGTACCCCAAACCCCAAGTGCGTTGCGGGTTCCGGAACGGACGTGGTTTGGGGTACGGAAGAAGACCCAGCAGTAGGACCCAAGACCTGTGAACAAGAACCGGGTGCAACCCGGATCGAATTAACGG
>CAIXGW010000322.1 GCA_903919145.1 uncultured Myxococcales bacterium | reverse complement strand
TAGGAGCCTGTCGGGATAATCCCCGCCAGGCTCCGTGCCATTTTGCGTTTTTTTCAGTCGGGCAAGAAATATTGGAAGTGAATTCCAATATTTCGCCCGCCTGGGCGCTCGCAAGACGATCGCCCTAGGACCCTGTCGGAGGCTGCGGCTGATTCAATAGTTTTAAGGAGTTATCCCTAGGCGACGGCATTACTCCCACAGGCTCCTAGTGCGCACGTCGCGGTTAGGATCGGCTCCGTGCCACAGCTAGCAGCGCCACCTGAGCGCGCGAGGTCCGACCGGTGCAACGCGCGCAACCTGGTACGCCAAACTCAAAGTCCGGTGCCGGTTCCGCCAAGGGCTTGGCCGCGGGCACTGTCCTTGCGACCGTTGAAACCGTGGTCGTCCACTGGCTGCGCCTGCTGGCAGCCGTTGGGGGGATGACGGCTGGGCTGGTGTGGCTGGTGTCGCCGCCGCACGTCTTTGTGGACCTGCATCCCGAGTTTCTACTCATCGCTCCCGTTGCGCTGCTCTACTTGGCCTATCGCGCAGCCCTGACGCGGGCGACGGTCAGCGTGTGCAGCGACGGCGTCCGCTTCCGCCACACCACGCTGCTGGGCCGCAAGACCACGCGCACGCCGTATGCCAGTTTTGTGGCCGCGGAAGTGGCCGAGGACTTGGACGGCGGCCAGTCGTTTCACCTGCGCATGCAAGACGGCAGCGCCTACCGCGTGTTTGACCGCGACGTCAGCGCCCAGCAATTCGCAGCGTTTGTCGCGGCTTTTCATGCTGCAGCCGGCCGCGGCGAGGCCAGCGAGCCCGCGCCCGTGCGGCCGAACCGGGCGCGCAATTGGCTGCTGGCGGTTCTGGTGGTCGCTGTTGCCGGGCTGGCGGTGGCGCTGCTGGCAAGGCCGCCGGCCGACGCCCTGTGGGCCTGGACCCGGCTGGGCGGGGTCGCGCTGGCGGTTGCGGCCCTGGCAGGCCACACGCGCAGCGAAGGCTGAAAGCGCACAGCCGGGCAGGAATGCCCTACCAGCCCGGTCAGCCCCCACCGCGCGAAGGATGCGAATCGCGCAGCGACGGCTCCTACGCCGCCGGCGCCTCGCCGGTCGCAGCCGGGTCGCCCCGGGCGACGCGCCCAACACTGCCATTTTCCTAAAGGTCTAATTGCGGCGCCAGGCCAGCGCACTCAGCACCGCCGCGACCACAGCCGCCGCCCCATAGGACACCTCGCCAGGCGCCAACTGGCAGCCACAGCGCGGCCCTGGAGCCATGTCGGCAAAGGCGGTCGCGGCGACCAAGGTGACGGCGACCATCACCGCCGCGCGCAGGATGACCTTGCTTGTGACCATGGGTTCAGCCTCCCTAAATTAGCGTAGACACCTCGGGGGATGCCCAGCACAGGCCCCCCAGACCGCCCATCCTACGCCGCGCGGCGACAAGGGCAAAGTAGCCACGGCTCTGGACGACCGCCGTCACGGCAAAGCTGGCGCATTCAGCAGCGGGTCCGCATCGACTCTCGCGACTGCTCGTGCGCAGCCGGCGACGCAAACCCCTTGGCCAGAGAGTGTTCCCAGGTCTTGGCCATGCGCGGCGCCGCAGCCACCGTCTCGCAGGACGTGTCGCCGTGGTCGACCTCGACCGGGCCGATGCGCTGGGCGGCTGCCGTGGCCACTACCCTCAGGGCGGGATTGCGGCAGCCTATTGCAATCAAATCCGAATTCATGGCCGCCCTCTCCGCGTTGGGCGCGCTGTGGATCTGCTTTTCGATGGTGGCCACCTGCTGCTCCATCCAGGCATCGCCGCAGCTCAGGTCGCGCAGGGCCATAGCCGTTGGTGGGGTAGACCGCGGTGACCGCTGGGCCCAGCCTACACCAGACAGCCTCCGAGGAAAACCGTTTGATTTCGACGCCGCGCACCGCCTACCCAGGAACCCTTCCTGATCCCAGAGAGCTTGCCAAGAACAACCTCTCTAGCCCATGACCCCGCCCTGCCCCGCCCCGCCCCGCCGGATGCACGGCCCTGGATCAGCCTGAACAGACGCAGACCGGCGCCTTGGGCCGCGCATTGAGTCCGCGCGCACTGAGCCCAAGGCAAAATGAGCCCTTCATGCGGGCCCGCTAAGCGGCTACACTGCGCCTCCCCCCAAGCCCTGCCGCCTGTCGGCCTCTGCCTTTGCCAAGGAACCATGAAAAACCAGCTGCTGATCCCCCTGTTCTTGACTGTTGGGGCGACCCTGGGGGGCTGCCGGGCCAGCACCTTGCCGGTCACGCGCTCTGCCCTGGGCACCCCGCGCCAGCCCGCGGACCTGCTGGCGGTCATTGACCTGCCGGGGCCCCTGACCGTGGACACGGTGGTCTCAGCCTACTGGGAGGTGGACCTGGACGGCCTGCTCGACCTCAGCGACCCCAAGGCCAAGGCGGCGGGGCTGACCAACCGCGGCGAGCCCATTGAGGTCGACTTCCACGCGATTCGCCATCCGCAATTGGGCCTGTTTGTGGTCGACACCGGCGTAGAGCGCGCCGAACGCGACGACCCAGAGCACGTGCATGTGCGCGGGCTGGTGCGCAAGGTCATGAACGGAGACAAGTCGCGGATGGTCGACCCCTTTGGCGCGTGGCTGGGGCGCCAGTCAGACCGGCTGCAGGGCGTGATGCTGACCCACATGCACCTGGACCACGTGTGGGGGATGCCCGACGTCCCCGCGCACACACCGGTGTACACCGGGCCTGGCGAGGCCACCGGCAAGCAGCTGGACCACTTGTTTACCCAGGGGCTGACAGACGACCTGATGGCGGGCCAGGACCAGGTCAGCGAGTGGCCGTTTGTAGCCGCCGCCGATGGGGGGCTGGCGGTGGTCGACGTGTTTGGCGACGGCTCGCTGTGGGCGCTGGCGACTCCGGGCCACACCCCCGGCAGCACGGCCTACCTGGCGCGCACCCCTTCGGGGCCGATCCTGCTGACCGGCGACACCTGTCACACCGCCTGGGGCTGGCAAAACGGCGTGCCTCCTGGCAGTTTTACCGCCGACCGCGACGCCAACCGCCGCAGCCTCAACGCGCTGCGCGAGCTGGCCGCCCGCCACCCCAAGATGCAAGTTCGCCTGGGGCATCAGCGGCTTGTGCCGTAGGTTGCTGGGCGGGCTACGGTGGGGCTGGCGAGGCAGCGGCCTACCTGCGAAACGGGCCAGAGTGTCGCGCGGAGGCGACCCGGATAGTCCCCAGGGCAATGTCCCGGGTAAGGGCCGCATCGCAGCGACGGCAACTGACCCCCACCGCCGCAAAGCCAGCCGCCGGCGCAGCGACCTGCCAGCCCTGCCGGCCCACTGCCAACTCCGGTCTTGCACCTGAATAGTCCGTTTTCACTAGATAAATGTGAGAGATGCAAACTCGCAACGGCGGAGTCTGTAGCCGCTTTTTGCCGCTCGCCACCGGCGGTCCAAAGTGTCCCAACTGACCCACGCGCGGAGTCCCAGACAGATCGGACAGCATCTGTACACGTCTGGGCTGAGCGTTTCCTGGCTCGAACGCTCAGCTTTTTCGCCAAAGCGGCGGTGGCGGCCTGGGCTGTCGCCCAGGTTCGGGCTGGGGCGGGTGTGGACGCCATGGCCGTTGCGGCTAGATGGCGCGAGCGAAGTGGCTGGCGCGAGCGAATTGTGGGACGTAGGTCGTCAGGCCGGCAGGGCCAGCTGAGCCGCGAAGTCGTGCGGCAGCAGCGGCGGCGCCTTGGGATCCCGAATGGCAGCCAGCGCTGCCGCCAGCAGGTAGGCCTTGGGGTCGAGCCCGATCCGATGCGCCGTCTCAATGAGGCTGTAGAAAATCGCCGCCACTTCGGTCCCGCGCAGGCTCTTGCTGCCGTAGTGGTTTTTGCGGCCCACGGCCAGCCGGCGCATGCCGCGCTCGGTGCGGTTGTTGTCCAGCGGGATCTGCGGGTCATGGATGAAGAGCCCCAGGTCCAGCCAGTTGTCGTCCATGTAGCTCAGCGCCCGGCCCAGCGCCGACTTCGGCAGCTGCTGCGAGCCTGGCGGATGTGACGGCACAGTTCTTGGCGCAATTCGGCCGGGAAGCGCTGGCCAGCGCGGCGAGGG
>CAIXGW010000321.1 GCA_903919145.1 uncultured Myxococcales bacterium | reverse complement strand
ACCGTGGCCTCGGCCCTGCTGGCGCAGGGCATCGTGCAAATCGGGCGCAGCTTCAAGCTGCACCGGCCGCGTGGCATCTTCAGCTGCGGGGTGGAAGAACCCACGGGCCTGCTTGACATCGGCCTTGGCAGCGCACGCACCCCCAACACGCGGGCCACCGACATTGCTGCAAGCGAAGACCTGCAAACCTTTACAGGCAACGCCTGGCCCAGCCTGGACTTCGATCTGGCGGCGCTCACACAGCGCTTCGCCGCGTTGCTGCCAGCGGGCTTTTACTACAAGACCTTCATGTGGCCGCACTGGCATTGGTTCGAACCCACCATCCGGCGCATGGCTGGTCTGGGTGTGGCCGCCGACGCCCACGACCCCGACCGGTACGACCAGGTCACTCGCCGGATCGAGGTACTCGTTGTCGGAGCAGGCGCTGCCGGGATTCAAGCAGCGCTGTCTGCCGCGCGTAGCGGCCGGCAGGTGCTGCTGCTAGAAGGTGCGGCCCAACTAGAACCAGCGTCGGCCGCCCGATTGCCCGAGCTGCTGCAGGTTGGCGTCGAAGTACAAACCCGCTGCACCGTTTTCGGCCTTTACGACCATTTGATGGCAGCTGCGGTGCAGCCTGTCGGTGGCAATGTGCGCGAGCGTCTGTGGAAACTGCGTGCGGATCGCATTATCCTGGCGACCGGCGCATTCGAGCGGCCGATGCTGTTTCCCGACAACGACCGCCCTGGCGTTATGTTGGCTGGCGCTGTGGGGCGTTATGCATCGCACTACGGTGTGGCCTGTGGGCGCCGGGTGGTCATCGCGACAGCCTGCGACAGCGGCTACGACACGGCTCGCACGCTGATTGCCAATGGCGTCAACGTCGCCGCCATCGTGGATCACCGCACTTCTACTGCTGCCCAAGAGCCGGCCGGTATACCCGTTTTTCGCGGCAGCGCCATCGTCGCCGTCGAGGGCCAGCGCGCGGTCCGACGAATTGTTGTGGCAGGCCAGGACGGCGGCGCCGTGCAGCGGCTGGACGCCGACTGCGTCGCCAGTGCCGGCGGTTGGGCGCCCGCTGTCCATCTCTACTCGATGGCAGGCGGAAAGCTGCGCTGGGTGGACGAGGCGGCAATGTTCGTGCCCGAGCGGGTGTTAAAAGGCATTGCTTCGGTGGGCGCTTGCGCAGGTGTCTTTGATGCAGCGCATATGCTGGCGCACGCGGATGCGGTGGGCCGAGGTGAGGCATTGTCGCCGCAGGTCGGTGGCCTCGGGCGGGTGGCTGAGAACAACAGCCCTTCCGCTGCAGCCTTGGCAGCCGCGGGGCGCAAGCCTGCAAAGATGTTTGTCGACCTGCAAAATGATGTCACCGCAGCCGACGTGGCACTGGCCGCACGCGAGAACTACCGCTCGGTGGAGCACCTCAAGCGCTACACAACGACGGGCATGGCCACCGACCAAGGTAAGACAAGCAATGTCAATGCGCTGGTGCTGATGGGCGCGATGACCCAGAGAACGCCTGGCCAGGTGGGCACCACCAAATTTCGCCCGCCCTTCAAACCAGTGACACTCGGCACACTGGCCGCCGGTCGGTCTGGCAGCCGTTATAAGCCACTCAAGCGCATGCCGGGCCACGCGTGGCATGAGGCACACCAGCCTCTCTGGGAAGAATTCGGCGGCTGGCAGCGCCCTGCCGCCTACTTGCAAAATGGCGAATCGCTCACCGCGGCGGCCGAACGCGAGGCGCTACAAGTGCGCACTCATGTCGGTCTGTTCGAAGCCTCACCCTTGGGCAAGATTGAGATCTATGGCCCGGACGCGGCGAGTTTTCTCGACCTAATGTACGTCGGCACAATGTCCACGCTTGCTATCGGCCAAGCTCGCTACGGCCTCCTTTTGCGGGAAGACGGTGTGATTTTTGACGACGGCATCGTCGCGCGCCTCGGTGAACACCACTTCTGGGTCAACACCACTTCGGGAGGCGCTGAGCGCGTCGCCCTTGCTTTCGAGGAATGGCTGCAGTGTGAATTTGTACACCACCGCGTCATGGTCACGCCTGTCACCTCGAACTGGGGCAATGTCACCGTAGCCGGACCCCGGTCGTGGGCGCTCCTTCAGGCAGCTGGCTTCGATCACGCGCTGGCACCCGCGGCGATGAAACATATGACCTTGCACGAAGTGCGCTATCGCGGCATCTTGATGCGGGTCTTGCGCGCGAGCTATAGCGGCGAGCTCGGCTACGAAATCAACCTTCCGGCGCTGCAAACCCAGTCCTTGCTT
>CAIXGW010000320.1 GCA_903919145.1 uncultured Myxococcales bacterium | reverse complement strand
GGTGGAGTCGCCGACCCGGCCGAGCTCGACCACGTGGCTCAGGCGCAGCTGCACGCGCACCGCCGGCGGCAGCTGTTGCCAGGTGATGTGGGCGACGATGCTCTGGCGCGCCAAGCTGGCCGACAGGCCGATGTCCGCCAGCTCCTGCCTACACGCCTGGGCAAAGCGCAGAAAGCTGTCGTCTTTACGAGCATCTTGGCTGCGGTAGCGGGCAATGTCGCCGGCGTAGAAGCGCTCGAGCAGGCGCTGGCCAGCGGCCAGGCGAAAGGCCAGCAGCATGCTGGTGGAGAGCTGGCGCAAGTCGTCCAGCACATCGGAGAATTCTTCTGCTGCCGTGCGGGCTTGGGTGAGTTCGGCTTGGGCGAGGTCGGGCATGGCCGGCGGGCTCCTGGTTGGGGCTTTGGCAGTTTTCAGACATCTGAAAAGTGCCAAAGCGTGCTGGGCACCTGGAGCGTAGAGCTCGCGGCTTTGGGCGGCAAGGGGGGGCTACACGCACGCTACGGCAGTGCCGTGCCGCCGGGCGCTGTGGCCGAAACCGCACCCTTCTTGGGATTTGCAGTCTCAAGCCGCACGGGGTAAAAGCGTTCGCCCCAGTGAGAGGTATCCATGGCCAGTGCTCCGCTCCCATTGTCGCCACTGTTGCCGGTTCTCGCCGAGCTCGGCACCCGCGTCGCCAGCTATCGCGGTCGCGGCATCAACGAACAGGCGACCAAGAACGCCCTCATCGGCCCGATGCTGAATCAGCTCGGCTGGGACATCCATGACCTCGACAAGGTGACCCCGGAGTGGCGGCCTTCCCTACCGGGCTTTAGGGGCAATCCTGTGGACTATGCGTTGCTGGGGGCCGATGGTGTCGTGCCGGTAGCGCTGGTCGAGGCCAAGGCTCTGGGCGAGCGGCTGGACCTGCACGCGAGTCAGGCTGCCGCCTATGCGCAACAGGCAGGCGTGGAGTGGGCGATTCTGACCAACGGCGACGAATGGCGGGTGTACCGCGCCGGCGGCTGGGGCCGGGGTACTGCGCTGCCATCGTGGTTGGTGCTGCGCTGCACCCTAGGCGAGCCGGGCGCTGCGGCCATGCTGGGACGACTCACCTGCTCTGAGTTGCGCGACGGCGCGTTTGGCCGCTGGGCACGGACGCAGGAAGAACTGCGGACGCTCAAGGCGGCGTTCGACACTTTGGCCGCAGAGCCCGACGCTGGCCTTGCTGAACTGTTGGGCCGCGAACTGCCCGGAGGCGCCGCCAGAGTTCGCGCGCTATGGCCGCAGGTTCGCGTGACAATGGCGGTGGATGGCGCTGGGCCGGTGCCGGCCAGCGAGCCCGTCCTGCCTCTTGCGGCGGTTGCCGCGCCAGTCCCCGCCCCGGTGCCGAGCGCTGCTGCCATGGACACTGCGCCAGCTGCAGCCAGCATTGGGGCGGTCGAGCCTAGCGCAAGTGGCGACAGATTCTGGGTTTCTGCGGCAACCCGGCCAGTGCCCGGCAGCAAGCCTTACCAAGTCAAGGTGCTGGACCAGGTTGTGCCGGTTCGGTCGTGGGCGGAACTGCTGCAAGTCGTCGCCCAACGCGCGGCAGCGTCGAATCCGGCCAGATTCGCGTTGGCGCTGCGTGCTCCTGAGTTTGCCGCCCGCAAGAGCCGGCGCCTTGGCGAGGACACGGAAGGAATGCGGAAGACCGTGGCTGTGGGGGGTGGGTATCTTGAGCTCAACCTTAGCGCTGGGGACTGCGTTGAGGTGGCGAGGGAGATTGCGGATTTTGTCGCTGGTTCGGAGGTTTGGTACTGCGTGGTTGAGGGGTAGTGTCGGCTCCGACAGGCGGAGCGGGCGATGCTGTTGATGGCGGCGGTTGGGCGGATCCGGGTGCCGCGGGTGAATTGAGCGAAGCCGTGTTGGCCACGACGGCTGTGACGACGAATCGGGGTGACCGGAATCCGGAAGACGCGATCCTCGCTCGTTACTCAATTGGAGCAGAAGCAAATGGGCCTATCTGATCAATACCCCATCGCAGTCCCACGGGCCACTACCTTGCTTGGCCATCTGGCGACCATGCACGCCATGGCGAGCCAGGGGGAGTTGCTTTGCAGCCAGGGTCTTGCCTATCTGACCAACCAGCCTGCGGCGAAAGAGGCGCTGACGCGCCTGCTCGAGCGAGCCGGCGGCGTCGACTTACCTCGCGACCTCGTCTGGCGGGCTGAGGAGCGCCAGGGCGACAAGGGCCGCCCCGACCTTGAGGCCATCTGCGGCCAGACCAAGTGGCTCAAGGTCGAGGCCAAGCTCGGCGCCCCGATCGGCGAAAACCAGCTCGCCTCGTTTGCCGGCGACCTGCCCGACGCCGAGGGCAAGTTCGTCGTCCTGTTGGTGCCAAGCAAACGCCGCGCCGAGGCGGCGCGCCTCGCCGCGCAGTGGTCGGCCGAGGCGCTGGCGCCCGACCGCTGGCGGCTCAAGGCAGTGGACCGGCCGCTCGCCCTGCTCACATGGGAGGAAGTTTTCGAGCACCTGCGTGCGGCAGGATGCTGGCCAAGCGGTGGAGATTTAGACCAGCTCGTCGACCTGTACCAGGCGCTGAACAACCTCTATGTCGCGCCCTTCGCGCCCGAGGACGACGTAGATAGCGCAAGGGACGGCGATCGAATCCGGGTCGTCGACGGCGCCACGCGCGACATCAGCGCGATGATTGGCCACGCCGTCATGCCGATGGCCGTTGAAACCCTCACAGACAGCGCCGGAGGCGTGGTCGTGCGCAGCTTCGTGCGGCGCTACGTGGTCAAGGTGTTCGCCGAGCGGATGGTCTCGCTTGCGGTCGGTGTCCGGCCCCCTTTTGACGGCTATTCGACGCGGCTTTGGGCGCGCTTTCGCCACAATGAACCGCACTTCAAGCAGATCCACGCCAGGTTGATCGGTCCCGATACTCCCTTCACGGCTGCGCGCCGACCGATGGTCAGCGAGCGCCACGTGTGGTTGCCGCTGGACCTGCCCCACCATCAACCCGTCGAAGCCGTGCAGCGCACCTTGGTTGCGCAGGTCGAGGAGATTTGGCGGGTGGCTCTGGGCTAGACCGGCCGCTACACGCTGTCGACGCGTTGGCGCGCGAGGCGCGAATGCCTCAATGCCTCACCCATCATCCGCTAAAACCCATGCTGATCCACCCCCAATCAGGGTTGGGGCGGCGACTCTGGGCCGCCCGGTTCACTCCCCTCTGGTCCAGGCAAAACCGATGCCGCCAACCAACGCCAATGTCCGCAAACCCGTTCCGAGCCTTCGTGAACCGGGGGCCACGCATTTCATCACCTGGCGAACTGCCCACACCCAACCGCCGCTCGGCCATGCCGAGCGAACGCTTATCCCTGACAGCATTCGCAAGTTTTCCGGCACGCGCTACGACCTGCACGCGTGGGTCGTCATGGACGACCACGTTCACGTCATCGCGTCGCCAATTGCGCCGGCCACCATAGACCAAGCCATCCACGGTTGGCGCTCGTTCGCTGCTTCTCGACTTTGCAGGGATTTTGCGCGGCGCCCGCCTTCACCGCCAATGAGAAACAGGCCACTTGCGCCACTGAAAAGTAGGCCACTCGCGCACAGTGACTTTGAATGGCGCACGAGCGGAGCGACTGCGCCCGAGTGCCGGGCGATGCGCGAGCGTCAGCGAGCGTGAGCCCGGCGCGATGCAGACGCGCAGCGGCTGCGAGCCGGCCGGCGTTTGAGTGTTCGTGTCAGTTCGGAG
>CAIXGW010000319.1 GCA_903919145.1 uncultured Myxococcales bacterium | reverse complement strand
GGTGGAGTCGCCGACCCGGCCGAGCTCGACCACGTGGCTCAGGCGCAGCTGCACGCGCACCGCCGGCGGCAGCTGTTGCCAGGTGATGTGGGCGACGATGCTCTGGCGCGCCAAGCTGGCCGACAGGCCGATGTCCGCCAGTTCCTGCCGGCAGGCCTGGGCAAAGCGCAGAAAGCCGTCGTCCTTACGAGCGTCTTGGCTGCGGTAGCGGGCAATGTCGCCGGCGTAGAAGCGCTCAAGCAGGCGCTGGCCCGCGGCCAAGCGAAAGGCCAGCAGCATGCTGGTGGAGAGCTGGCGCAGGTCGTCCAGCACATCGGCGAATTCGTCTGCTGCTGTGGGGGCTTGGGTGAGTTCGGCCTGGGCGAGATCGGTCATGGATAGCTGGGCTCCTGGTTGGGGCTTGGGCAGTTTTCAGATTTCTGAAAAGTGCCAAAGCGTGCTGGGCACCTGGAGCGTAGAGCTCGCGGCTTTGGGCGGCAAGGGGGGCTCCAACTGTCGCCGAGACCTCGGCAGTCGCGCTGGCCCGACTTGCCTCTCCACACGATGCGCGGCGGCATCGAGGGGCCACGACGCAGCACGGCACGGAACACGTCTCAGCGTGAGTGACCAGACCAACCGCTGGGCCAAGAGCCGGGCGAGAGAGACCGCAGCGCCCACCAAGGCCGTTGCTCACCCGGCGCGCAAGAGCTGTGGCCCGTGATGTCGTGCAAATCCCGATACTCCTACCATCGCGACAACTACTCTCGCCAGACCTTCCACATGCATGGTGCCCGCAAACGCCCCAGCCGTCAGCGGCCCGCCTACGGTGGCTGATCACCTGCGTCAGCCGGAGCCTCAGTCCAGTCTCAACCCGCCCATCTGATACCCGCCCATCGCATCGAACTGACTGATTCTCAACCTTTTGCTGCTGGCATGGCCCTTGCAGAACCTGCCGCGCGCCCCTATGCTGGGCCAAGCGACCGCGGTGGTCGGCGAGGCAAGCATGGGCGAGGCGCATCTGTGGACCTGGAAGGATATCATGCACCTGCCTGAGACTGAGCAGCCCGAAATCATTGATGGCAAGCCCTATGCCCGCGCCACGCCGCGCAGCACCCATGGTCGGGTAGTCGGCGAACTGTATGCCCAAGTCCGTCATGCCAATGGTCCAAGTGTCCGCGACGGCTGGTGGATCAGCATCGACCCGTCGGTGCGGCTGGGCCCGCACACCATTGTCGGTCCAGACTTGGCCGGCTGGCGCAAGTCGCGCTTGCCAGAGCTGCCCGAGGATTGGCCGCTAGACGTGCGCCCAGACTGGGTGTGCGAGGTGCTGTCGCCCGGCACGGCGCGCTACGACCGCAAGACCAAGGCGGCGCTGTACGCCATGGCCGGTATCCCGTGGTATTGGCTGGTGGACCCCGCAGAGCGGCTGGTAGAAGTGCTGGAGCTCGACGGCGACCGCTGGCGGATCCACGGCTGCTTTGACGAGGACCAGCGCCTGCCGCTGTCGCCCTTTGGCGAGCTTGAGGTGGTGGTGGGCGAGCTGTTTCTGCCGCGGCGGTTGCCAGCCGGCGGTTGAGCGGCGGGTGTGCGCGGATGGCACGGAATTGCCCCTGGAGAGGATGGAAAGCAGAGGCAGGGCGCATCGCCGCAGCGGCGACCCGGCCACGAGTTTGGGCGGCGGAGGGTCAGCCAGAATCCACTGGCCCAGGCGCCCAAACCGGCGTCGCACGCCGCCCTCCGGGTCTGTGTCCGTTGCGCAGGGGTCTCGACCAGCGGCTGCGCAGCCAGTCGGCGAAAAAGCCGTGGCAGCAGGCGGCTCTTTTCCGCATTGGCGAGCTCTTGCACAGGGGCGCGCGAGCTGCTGAACCGGCAGCGGCGGCGGCCGCCGCCGTCTTTTGCAGGCGCGAGGGCGTCGCCAGACCGCAGCGCGACACAGTTGTCCGACCGGGAGCATGGGTAACACCTTGGCTCGGGAGCATAGGTAACACTTTGCCCATTTTTCTCAGCGTCCGAAGTGCTTGCTCCGGGCGTCGGCGCCTGTGGGCAGTGGGGGCAACTGCCGGACGGTTGGCTTTTTGGCTGGGGTTAGCCGGTGGAGGGCAGGGCGAGGGAACTGGCGATGAGCGCCGAAGTCGCGGGAGCGACCCCGGCCTCGCGGGCAAACTCGTTCCAGCGCCCCACAGCCTCGGCGGTTTGTTCGGCAAAGGCGCGAAATTCCCTTGGATCCAGCCC
>CAIXGW010000318.1 GCA_903919145.1 uncultured Myxococcales bacterium | reverse complement strand
GCCGAGATGCGCGAGGATCTTCTTGATCACCGGCGGCTGGTCAATCAGTGCGACCAAGCTCCGCCTACCTCCGCACGGGCATTGCAAGGTTTCTATTTTCCACGTTATTTTCATCGCAGCCGACCAGGACAGGCGGCCAGACGTCTGCCGGGCCTGCTCGACTGCGTGATGAGCCAGCTCGGCATCGGTCAGCGCCACCTGGCAGTCGTGGCCTGCCGCCTGCGGCTGGTCCCGCCGACGGGGAGCCAGCGCTCCGGCCTGGACCACCAGCGGGCGTAGCTTGGCGTTCAGAGCAAAAGCGGCAAGTTGCACCAAAGCCTGATGATCAATCGTTCTGAGACTTTGCATGACAACCTGGGTGACGCGGCGGCTGCGCGTATGGTCGGTTATCGCGAGGCGGCGGCGTTTCTGGGCGTGGCGGTCGGCACCTTGTATGCCTGGGTGCACCACGGTCGCGTGCCCTGTTATCGGTTGGGGCGGCGGTGCGTACGGTTTGACCTGACCCAGTTGGCGCGCTGGCTTGCGCTGCACGCGAGCGGCGATGCGGGGCAGGACGCTGGGTAACTCGCCTTCTTGTGCTGCGTTGGCGGGGCTCGTGCGGGGACTTGGCGGTCCATCGCTGGGACTCGCGCGGGCTCTCGCTGGGATTGTTGCGGGGAATTGCTTTGAGACAGTGAACGACGGAGGTTCGTAAATGGCTGCTTCGATTCCGAAAATCAAGATTGAGCGTTTTCGGGCACTGGCTGCCGAAGGTGCGCGTGTGATTGACATTGCGCGCGAAGTTGGCGTCGACCGCGGCACCGTTAGCCGCTATCTGACTGGGGATTTGGTGAACGAAAGCGTCGTCAAGGCGCCGGCGGCGACGCTGAGTGAGCGGGATGTGGCGATGCTGCGGAGTTTGGTGAACGAGGTCATGATGTTCCGGTGCTTGCAGTGTAAGACGGTGGTTTTGCACCTGCGGTCGGCTTGGACGGTGCGGTGCGTGGCCTGCGCGGCGGTGCTTGAGGGGTTTACTGGGCGGGGGTTGTGACAGGCAAAGGCACCCGCCTCACCACGCCACAAGGTCCAACCCATCGCCACCGACTACGACTCCGCACGCCTGCTGGAATTCTCCTGTGCACAGGCCCAAATGCGCCGGATCGATCGACCCAATCTTGCGATCCGCCAGGAGGATGTCGGTACTGCGCAGTTGCAGTTCTAGCGCACCTACCCCCGTGTCGGCACCGCCAAGCCGGCACCGAACGGTCGAATTGCCCACATCCGGCTGAACCTCGATGGCGCGCCCATCGCCGAGTGACGCAATCGTCAACCATGGCGCGGCAGTGTCGGGCGCGGCGTGACCAAAGTTTGCGGTGCGTTGCGGTTGACCAGAAACCAGACTGACGCGCAACTGGCCTTGGGGCTTGTTGATCTCAAGATTGCAGGCGCGCACATAGCGGCCACTACAGAGCGTCGCCGAACCTGACGGCAGCACTTGGCCGACTACCTTGCCTTGCGTCAGCAGGCGGTTGTTATCCAGCTGCAACTGCAAGGGCTTTGTCATCTGGCCATCGGCCAGACGGAACGTCAACGATGCCGTAGTGCCCGTTTGTCCAAGACGCGCCTCCGCCCAGACATTGCCAGGCGACTTGACCGACAAGTTGCGCTGGCTGGGTGCTGGTGGCGGAGGCGGGTCAGGCGGTCGCAACTCTCCACCAAGCAGCACACTCGTAACCACCTCGCCCGAGTGCATCTCGTGCTGCTTAAGCCAGCGCTGCGTGACACAGGCATAGCCCGAGCGGCCCCACGTTCGCCCCCAACTATTGCGAACAACAAAGCAAATCCCGCCCTCATCGGGCATGTCGGGTAGGCGCTTGTAGCCCACAAGCAGATAGGCGTGGCCGTCGGTATGCTGGTTGTGGGTGCGTGAGGCATCGCCCGCTGCGGTAATGATGCCGTTCGCAGGTGGCCGCATGAAATTGTCACTCAGCGTCGTACCGACGAGAACAGGCCGCCGCTGCTGAACGAGGACATTGAGCACTTCTTGCAAGGACGATACGGACTGCGTACGGGTCACCTTCACGACACCCCGTTTGCAGGACGCTGGTTGCGGAACCTGCGTATCGGTGTCGCCCGGAGTACCACGATATGGGCAGTCCCGCTCCAGCGGAATGTCTGGCAAGGACGAAGACTTGCTCGCCCGCAGGCCGACTTCGAACGACGAGCCCTCGTCGCCTCCTGGGCAACCATCCGACTGGCATTCAGGTTTGGACAGCCAGTAGAAGCGCTGCTCGCTGAGGTCAATGGAGGCCAGTTCGGGCTTCTCGGTCAAGACTGCTTGCTCAACGGCACCAATCGAAGTAAAGGCCGCGCAGGTGCCACGCCTCGCCTGATCGCGAATCGGCAACTGGTCCAGATGCGGCACAATGAGGTCAGCCTCCAATGATCCTGCGGCAACGCCATACTTTTCTTCACCATCCCAGGGCGCGCCGCCGAAGTGCTTTGCGTCCATGCCGTGGTACTGACTGGCGTCGTGTCTGGCACGCAATGTGGACGACTCGACAAGCATGTCCGCTTCGTCGCTCGACAATCGCGTGCCTTCGGTGCCCTGTGGAGCTGAACCCAGCGTAGCCAAGGCGGTCGCACTGTCTGGCGGAGCGTCCGCGGGACGGGGTCGGGCGCGGAATGCCGGCCACGCTGGCTCCCATTCGCCGACCACAGGTCCGGGAACGGGCTCCGGATTGGGGCGCGGGCGATCCCGTCCTCCATCTGCGCCGGCCTGCGAGCGCCACCACATACCGGCTCCAGCCACAATACATATCGTGAGAACGCCCAATACCCATGCGGAACCGCCTGACGACCGGTGCGATGTGACGGGTAGTGCAACGTCTTCTTGCACGGATGACGCAGCAGCAGATGGGGTTGCACGCAACGGCGACGGCTGAGCTACGGGGGACGACGACGAACGCGCAGGCTGCTGTACCACTGCACGTTGCGCAGCCTGTTCGGAAACGGGCGCGACCGACGACGAAGCAGTGGCGGCATCAGGCAAGAGTGGGCTCGGCCGTCGAAGAGCCGCAAGAGCCATTTGCGCCACGGGAATTTCGACGCTTCCTAGCCTGATGGAGTCGCTTGGAGTCAGGCGGCACCATTGCAGACCGACCGGTTGATCGGCGACAAAGGTGCCATTCGTCGAAGACGAATCGCGAATCTGCCAATTGCCAGCCTGACATTGCACCTCTGCATGGTGGGCGGATACAGACGGCACCTGGACGACAAGTGCGCAGTCGTCGGCCGCGCCCAAGACCCAATGGCCAGACAACTCGGCCGCCTGTCTGCGCAGTTCAGCGAGCTTGTCAGCGATGGTCGCGCGCTCAAGCTGTACGGGCCCGAAGCGCAGTGCCGCGTCGACGGGCCAATCGGCGCGACCGATGCGCACCTCGCCCAACCAGCTGCCATTGCTCGACTTTCGGTCCACCACGACCCAGCGTCGGCCAGCCACCAATACGTACAGGTGATGGGCCGAAACCTGCGGATACTGCAGCACGATGTCGTTGCCCGCGTCCGCACCGACAGAAAGTTGCAGCGCGAGCGGTGGATCGGCAAGCCGATCAATCAGCTGCCCACCTGAACAGGAGACGCTATTGGCGAAGCGAAGCGAGTCTGCCGCTTGGAGAACGTGCCACTCGCCAGTCAGGCGAGTTTGACCCACCCATGTGCCGTTGGAAGATGCCAAATCGCGTAGCCACCATGCACCATCGCGATTGCATAACTCTGCGTGATAGCTTGAAATATCTGGCTTTCGCAGACAGATGTCTGCTTCAGGTGCAGCACCGATGAGCCAAGTTCGGATCATGACCGCCTCCGCGCCCTGCGCCAAACGACCAACGCGACAACGACGCCCGCAGCCACAACCATCGGCCAGATCAGCGTACTGCGCCCCTCTGGCGCGGACACAGGTGCTGCGGCGACGACGGACGCAGTTGGGCTTGACGGCATCTCTGTGGCGGTCGTGGTCACGGGTGCGGACAACGGATGCCCAGTCATTTCAATGCCTGTCGCGTCAGCTGCCAAGCTCACATCGGTCGGCACGACCAGCGCTTCGAGCGGAGCATCGGGGATTGAACAGACGACGCACGGGTTGCAACTCCGCGGCGGGGCGCCGCCTGCAGAGCGCTGCGCGTAGTCGAGCGTGCAACATTCGCCCTTTTGGCATGTGCCGGGTTGGTCGTGCAACGTGCAATTGGCACCTAGCGCCTTGTTTACGCAAGGCGAAGTGCGGTCTGAAAGTGGCTTTCGCGAATCCAAGATTTTCTCCGAGAAGGAAAAGGCAAAGGTGGCTATGGCCAAACCGCGATGCAAGTGTGCCAAATCCGAGGCGCAGGAACAACCAGCTTTTGTCGCTGGATCAGGCACGCGACCGAAGTGGCCCGCGCTGGGTACCACGCGGGAACACGCTTGCCGATGCAGCTTGTTCAGGCCACAATTGGGGGTGCGGCGATGGCTGCTGGAGTCAAGCTTTCAAAATGCCAAAACTATGGAATTTTCGAACGCTGCTTTGCTGGTTTGCGCTGGTTTGCCCTGCCATCGCGTCGGCTTATGCATAGGGTCCGCAAACCGGGTACCCGCCCATTGAACCACCCCGCCAGCGCCATGCCGCCCCCGACCAAGACCATCCCAGCCGTCAGCAGCCAGCCTACGCCAGCTGATCACCCCCGTCAATCGCCAAATTTCACGTGAGTTCAAGCTGATCTTGCCGATCCGCGCAAGGCTCCGCCAGCCAGCAGACCCTCAGGTCCCCCAGCTAAGCCGCCCACTCGTCTACGGGCAGCTCGTCAAAGAACGGCTCGCCGGGGTCCTCGTCGACG
>CAIXGW010000317.1 GCA_903919145.1 uncultured Myxococcales bacterium | reverse complement strand
TGGCAGGTCGCGGTGGATCCTGACGGTGGACTC
The DNA here is from genome assembly GCA_903919145.1 of uncultured Myxococcales bacterium. Taxonomy (GTDB): domain Bacteria; phylum Myxococcota_A; class UBA9042; order UBA9042; family UBA9042; genus SXRM01. The sequence goes on along the minus strand of CAIXGW010000317.1, from coordinate 21,712 downwards.
TCTGGATGAGGTGGCCCCCACGGTGCGCGGCCCAGCCCTGGTCATGCTGCAGGGACTGCTGGCCAAGTACCCGTCCATGCAGCTGGTCTACTTGGGCCGTCCGTCGATCTATGAGCCCTACTATGGCATTGCCGACCTGCAGGCCGTGCTGGAGATCGCCCCTCTGGACTGTGGCCGCGCCCGCTCAGCGCTGCTGCGCAAGGCCAGCGACCGTGCCGACCGCGACCGGATGGACGGCTTTGTCCGCACTTGGCGCCTGGACCGCCAGGCCGTCATGGGCCAGCAGTGCTACTACCCGCTGATAGCGACCTACCGCGATCTGGAGGCTGTTCAGCGCCTTGCCGCGACCTTTGACCCGGCCAAAGAGCGCGGCGGGCAAGCTCATACCTTGGCTGAGGTGCACCAGGCGATCTTGGCAGAGCGGCTGCGCAAAGAGCTGAGCGAGCTCAAGATTGAGGCCGAAGAGGCCCTGAGCGCCGTAGACAAGATGCTGCTGGCCGACGGCTACCAAGACGGCGAGTGGAACCTGACGTTCTCGGTCAAGCGCTGCCTGGCGGCAGAAGGCGGCGACAGCGACCGCAACCGCCACGTGTGCGAAGAGCTGTTCCAGTCGGTGATGTTTGAGCGCATCGGCGGCAACAAGGGCACCCTCAAGGGCGCCGAGTGGCAGTTTGCCCACCAGTCGCTGGCGGACCTGTTCATGGCGCGCTGGCTCAACGCTGCGCTGACCAAGGCCGGCGACTGCCAGGGCTTGGCCGATCACGCCAAAGTCCTGCCGGGCAAAGAAGTGGCCGGGTACCTGGCGGGTATGCCCGCTGGCCAGAAATGCCTGGGCCAGGTGGTGGCCGGAGCCTGCGGAGAGGGTGCCAAAGTAGAGGACCTGATCGCCCAGCTGCGCCAGGGTCTGCCCGCCGATGCTGCGGTCCGCTCGGCGGCTGTCCAGGCGGCCAAAGCAGCGGCTCCCAAGGGAAACACCTGTGTCGACACGGTGTTAGCCAAGCTTTAGCCTGGGTTAGGGCGGGCGATCCGGGGGGAGCGCCCAGCCACTGTGCAGCAGCGCGTCAGCTTGGGAGGCTAGCGTCACATGCGTCTCAATCAGATCAGCTCTTGGAGCAGGTGCGGGTTGGCAGCGGCGATGGCAACGGCGCTGCTTGGGGCCGCCAGCACAGCCAGCGCCGCCAGCACAGCCAGCGCGGGGCCCGGCGATGACGAGCCCCCGCCGCCGCCGCCAGTCGTCACCACGGATCCGCCGCCGGCGTCAGACCCTGTGGCGCCGCCGCCGGTTGCCGAGCCGGAAACGCCTCAGCCGGCACCGCCCCAGCCAGCGCCACCTCCGCCTGCGCCACCTCCAGCTGTCCCCACTGCCCCCAAGGCAAAGCCCGGCTGCCCCAGTTCGGCACCAGAGTGCATCAAGCCAGGATCCGTCAAGCCAATTTCCCTCGCGCCGCCGCCCCCCAAGCCGGTGGTCGGCACCGTCTACGACCCCTTCAGCGCCGACCGCGCCAAGCCAGCGGCGGCGATGGCGCCCAAGAAAAAGTCGCGGCGCTTCATTGAAGGCGAGCTCGCCAATGTGGGCGCTATCGGCTTGGTTCCTTGGGAAAACCGCTTTGGTATCCTGGGCGGTATCGAGCGCATCGGCGACATCTTCTACGCCACCGCCACCCCCAACATCAACTATTCCAGAGAGATCGCCGATCGGACTCTCTCTTTGAGCTTTGGTATTCCGGTGCGGCTGCAGCTGGTGGATACCCGCCCGACCCAGACGGATCCGGATACCGGCGAAAAAACTGGTGGTTGGTCCAACGTGCTGCAGCTGCGCAAGCAAGACTGGGACGAGCCAAGCGACTTCGCCCAGATCATCCGCGGCATCCAATACGGCAGCAAGGAAGACCGCGTCTACCTCGATGTCAACGCTTTCAAGGCCAGCTCGATTGGCCACGGCGCACTGGTCAAGCGCTACAACCCCAACCTCAACCTCAACAGCCGCCAGGTCAGCGCCGAGTTTGACGGCTTTATGGACTACGGTGGCGTCGAGCTCTACGTCAACAACGTGGCCCGCCCCAACTTGCTGGCCGGCCTGGTGTTTCTCAAGCCCCTCTCCCTCATCAACCGCGACAACTACGCCATGCGCTCCTTTTCCATCGGCGCCAGCGTCGCTGCGGACCTCGACGCGCCCCTGCGCAACAAGCTGGATTTTAACGATACCGACAATGACGGGCGCCGCCACGGCGAGTACCTGGTCAACCAGAAGACTTTTCAGCCGCAGTACGTGTCGACCAAGGTCGTGTCCTTTGGCCTGGACACCGAGATCAAGCTGGTCGACACCGGGACTACCGACTGGAAGACCTATGTGGACTACAGCTATTTGGCGTCGGGGCTGCCCGTAGACAGCGCCGATCCGCGGTGGGACAGCGACCCAAGCAAGCCGGGCATCAAGGGCGTGATGTCTTCTGGCATGGCCTGGGGCAATCTGCTGCGCTTGAACCTGGGCGAAGACCCGGTGCATGCGCTGCGGCTGCGCGCCGAAGTGCGCCGCTATGACCCCAACTACGTGCCGAGCTACTTCGATACCATGTATGAAATCCAGCGGGTGCAGTACCGAATTGGCGCGGGCCGCGTCGATCCCACCGGCACCAAGCTGCAGTCTGTCCTGGGCCGGGCGCCCCTGCCCGGCGACGCCAAGGTGTTTGGCCTCTACTTTGAAACCTCTTGGAAAGTCTCTGACATCTTTGCTATGGCCTTTGCGCTAGAGACCAACGACAGCGCCATGCCAGACAACAGCCTGTTTGTCCACCTAGAAGTCCCGCATTTCCATGGCTTCCAGTTTCTGGCCACCCTGCACCGCCGCGCCGCTGACTCGCTGAGCAAGCTGTTCGACTCTACCCCCACCACCAGAGACATCTTCATTGTCAAAGCGCGCTACGGCATTTTTGACTGGTTCCACGTCAACGTCGAAGCGCTTACGCCCTACGGCATTGGCCCCGACAGCTTTTTTGCCAACACCGTCGATGTCAACGTCAACGCCGAGCTCGGCTTTGGCTACGGCAAGGGGGGCAAGTAACCCATGCACAGCAGCGCCATTCCACAATTTCTCTGCATTCGCGGCCATGAGCTTGGCCCATTGCCCGCTAGCCCTGCGGTCACTGGCCAGCCCCGGTGGCTGCCGCGCTGGGCCGTCTCTGCCCGGCGGGTCGCCACCGCCGCCTTTGCGGCCCTGGTGCTGATGCTGGCCAGCGGCTGCAGCTTTCTGGAGGCGGCCGGCGAAGTCACCCTGGGCGCCAAAGAGAAAATCCCCAGGGTCACAACGGACTTGAAGTGGCCATCGGCCAACCAGCTGCTTGGAGACGCGCTGGCATCTTCGCTCGGCACCGCCAAGGCTCCAGAGGGGCTGCCTTCGTCGCTAAGCCAGGCCAGCCTCGCTCACATCCAGGGCCTGATGACCATTGACGGCGAGTGCCGGCGCAGCGTGCTGGTCCCCGTTGTTGAGTCCAAGGTTCAAGACACCCAGCTGCGCAACCTCCACTTTGAGCTGATCAATTGCTACGACCCCCAGCAGCGCTGCATCGAGCGCTGCGCCGGCTTTCGCGGCATGAAGATGGAAGTGCGCATTGAGTTTCAGCTCCTCAACGAAAAGAACGCCAAGACCATCAAGCAGACTTTGAGCGATCAGACCAGCCCTGACGCCATTGCCCAGGTGCGAGCCCAGTTCTTCAAGCTGAACTACTTTGAGGCCAAGAAAGGCGGAGCGTCCGGCGAAATTACTTCGATTACCAAGCTGTTTGCCAATAGCGAGCTCGGCTTGGCCAGTGCGGGCGGCGGCGATGACACCTCCATTGTCAGCCAGCGCTACATCGGCAAGATCAGCCCGACCACGCCCCAGCGCTTTGAGATCGACCCCAAGGCCGACTTCACCAAAAAGACCAAGCAAGCGGTGCTGTCGGCCCAGACCAAGTGGATCGAAATCTACCAGCGCATCGACATTCCGCAGCAGAATCTCTACGCCATCACCCTGGGCGGCGGCGGCGTAGAGCTGGATTTTCAACCAGAGTTTGTGATCAGCGCCTTGGCGATCGCCAAGAGCGCGCTCTAGCAGTCGCAGGAGGAGAGAGTCGTGGCCAAGACCTCAATAAACTGCGGCGTCGCCCATGCTTTCTCACTGCTGGCGGTGGGCGCTGCGGGCTTGCTGCTGGGCTGCGAGCCCTATTTTGACCGGGTCGAGAAAGACGCCGGCAAGACCGATGCGGCCGCCAGCATCGCCAGCAACTACGCTGGCACCGGCCTCGGCTCGGCCTGCGCCAACTCGACCACCTGCCGCGCTGGCTTGACCTGCCAGGCGGGCAAGTGCGTGGCCGCTCACACCACGGCGGTGGACGGCAAGTGCCTGCTGTCGGCCGAGTGCGGCTCTGACTTGCATTGTAGCTGGGCGGGGTTCTGCACCGCTCAGCCGGCTGGCTCCTTGGCCAGCGCCAAGGCATGCACCAAGTCGGCAGAGTGCGCCAAAGGCCTGTGGTGCAAGCCGGTGCCCGCTACCCAGTGCGGAGCCGGCAATGACAGCTGCGGCCAGTGCGTCGCCGCGGACGCCGCCAATCCACCCACCGAGGGAGAGACTTGCACAGCGTCCAGCGAGTGCCCGCCCAGCACCTACTGCGAATTGTCCACCGTAACGGGTGGTTGCAGGAAGGCCACCGGAACACTGGACCTGGGGGGCAAGTGCAAGGCAACCAGCGAGTGCCAGCCGGGCCTGATGTGCAGCGCCGGCCGCGGCGAGTGCGTGCCGGGCAGCGTCTTGCTCAACCCAGATGTCTATGGCGGCGTAGAGTGCGCCGACCAGGCCGAAGCAGCGCAGCCCTTTGGCGCCATTGTGACCGTGCCGCGCAAGCCGGCGACCAGCGATTTCTACGCGCTGCCGTTTCCCAACGATGCCCACAAGAAGGTTGGATTGCTGGATCTTTCTGGCCACCCGCGCCCCGGTTCGGGCTTGATTGGCTTTGACCTGGTGGGGCGCATCCTGGAGGCCATGGGCGCGGACATGCCGGGCTACGGCCTGTCGACCGCGGCTTACCTGCGCTTTACCCATGCGGTGGACACGGCCTCTCTCAAGATGGTGCCCGCCGTGCCGGCCGCGTCGGCCACCGTGCGCCTGGTCAACCTCAAGACCGGCGTTGACGTGCCCATGGGCCCCAAGGACGTGCAGTTCCACCAGCAGCGCAACAAGTACATCTGCCACAACTGGCTGTATGTACACGCGCGCTGGTCAGAGCTGCTGGACCCAGACGCCACCTACGCCGCACTGGTCACCGACGGGGTGCGCCAGGCCTGCGGCAACGGCAAGTGCGAGGCGGTTCAAGACGAGACCCACGCCCGCTGCCCGACCGACTGCCAGGTCGGCGAGAAGGACACGCTGACGCCGACCGCGCTGAAAGCGCCGCTGCCAGGCGCCGACCTGCCAGCGCTGTTGGCCGAGGGCAAGCCCACCGACGCGGCGCTGGAAGGCGCCTGGGCGAGCTATGCACCGCTGCGCAGCTGGCTCAAGGCCAACCCCGGGGTCAAGCCCATCAGTGCGGCGGTGTTTACCACCACCGACACGCGCAAGGTCGCCCAGCAGCTGGTAGAAGCCGTCGCCGCCGCCAACAAGCCGGCCTTTCCTTCCGACGGCAAGCCCGTTCTGTGCACCAAGACGGCCAAGTCGCCCTGCGCCGACCCCAACTGGGCGACCCACCCGCTGGCCAAGTCCAGTCGCGATCCCCGCGAATGTCCAGAAAATCCCGATGCCCTGCCCTACCTTGAGTTCCACGCCAAGCTGACGCTGCCGGTCTTTCAAGACGGCACGCGCCCGTACCTGACGTACAGCCCGCCGACAGACAAGCTCCGCCAAGGCGCCTTGCACATGGCAGGCGGCAAGCCGGCTCTGGCCGACTATGAGAACGTCTGCGTTGCCTTGACCGTGCCCAAGCACCCCAACAAGCCGGCGGCAGGTTGGCCGCTGCTGCTGTTTGCCCACGGCACCGGTGGGTCCTTTCGCAGTGGCGCTACCGGCATGGCGACGGCCGTCAGCCCCCTGGCCAGCGAGGCCACCAAGGCCGCCTACGCCACCTTGGGCATCGACCAGCCCATGCACGCCAACCGCCGCGGCAAAGACTCCGCCGGCAAAGAGCTGAACCAAGATCCCGGGCCGCTGTTCTACAACTTTGCCAACCCCGCGGCAGCAAGAGGCAATTTTTGGCAGGGCGCCGCCGACAACTACGCACTGCTGCGCTGGGTCAAGGCGTTTCAGGGCGAAGATGTCAATGGAGCCAAGCAGAAAGTCACCTTTGACCCGGCCAATTTGGTCTTTATGGGCCACTCTCAGGGCTCGACGACGGGCCCCATGGCCCTGCCCTACATGCAAGGCCTCAAAGCGGCGGTGCTGTCTGGGTGCGGTGCCTCGCTGCCCTACGGGCTCATGGGCAAGAAAAAGCCTTACGACGCCGCCATTGGCATCACCCTGGGCCTGCAGGACCTGGGCACCGACGCGCAGCACCCGGTGCTCAACTTGCTGCAAAACTACTTTGAGGTCGCAGATCCCTTGATCTACGCACCGTTGCTGCAGTTCAAGCCGGTAGCGGCGCCCATCCACGTGCTGCACACCTACGGCATAGGCGACAGCTACACGCCAGAGACGACCAGCCGCATCTTCGCCGCGGCGGCCCGGACCACCCTGGGCCTGCCGGCAGCACTGCCGCCCTGGCTGGACAAGATGGAGGATCTGGGCGTGCCCTCTGCGCAATTGCCCATCAAGCCGGCGGCAGCGGGCAAGGTCGTCGCCGTGACGCTGGAGGCCAAGAATGACCCGGCCAACAGCAAGACCGGCAAGGACTACGACGGTCACTTTGTGGCCTTCAATGACAAGACGCTGGCCAACGCGGTGCTGCAGTTCCTAGACAGCCTGGCCAAGGGCGCCCCAGCCGTGCCCAAGTAGCTGCGGCGGCGGCGCGGGCGCTGTTCCCAAAGCGACCGATCCGGCGTACATTGGCTCGCCATGGCCACACCGGCAAACGCCTCTTCCAGCCGCGAGTTCCCCAAGGTTGCGCCGCGCCGCGACTTGGTGACGTTTGTGCTGCAAGAGGTTTTCTCTCTGCGCCACCAGGACCGGCCCGTCCTTGCGCTGCTGGCCCCGCTGTTTGGCGTGGTTACAGCGGCCAGCGTCATTGTGGCCACCTTTACCAAGACGGCGTTCCTGGCCGAGTACGCAGTGGGCACGCTGCCGCTGATGTTCTTGGGCAGCTCAGCCTTTACTGCTGTTCTGTCAGTTGCTTACGTAGCAATCGCCGGTCGGTTTGACACGGCGCGGCGCTTTGTGGGCCTGTTGGTCGTCGCCCAGCTGTCGTTTGCGCTGCTGCAGGTCCTCTATCCGCTGGCGCCCCAGGCGATGGCGCTCTTTCAGCTGATTTGGTGCACCGGCCTTGCCCAGCTGATGCTGGTTCAGACCTGGAACACCTCTTCAGTGATGCTGCCATCTCGGCAGGCCAAGAGGCTGTTCCCTGTTTTTGCGGCTGTTTCTACGCTCGGCGCGGCCATCGGCGGCGGCCTGGTCAGCCTGGGCCTGCAAGTGGTAGAGGCCCGCCACCTGATGTGGCTGGTGCTGCTGCTGCAGCTGTACCCGCTGTTTCGCGTCCACGGCGTGGTCAGGAAGCTGCAGACGGCCGCCGACCTGCAGGACGATGGCGCCCAGTCGCCCCTGCAGCTGGTGCAGCGACCGGGCCTGGAAAAAGCCAAGCACCCCATGGACGCCGTGACGCGCGGCTTTCGCGCCATCTGGGACACGCCCCTGCTGCTGCGGCTGGCCGCGCTGGTGTTTCTGCTGCAGACGGCTTCTTTGGTCATTGACTTCCAGTTCTCTACCGAGCTGAAATTGCGGTTCTCTCGCAATGAGATGGCCAGCTTTCTGGGCAGCTACTACGCCATCGCCAACTCTGTGGCCTTCTTTGTGGCGCTGCTGGCGACCTCGCGGATCGTCCGGGTCGTGGGCATTGGCATGGCCATCTCTGCCAGCGCGGTCTTTGTAGGCTTGGGCAGCGTTTGGTACTTCGGCGCCGGCCGGATGGGCCTGGGCAGTCCGTTCTGGGCCATTGTGGTCACCTCTTTTCTAGAGCGCATCTTCCAGTTCGCCTTGACGCGCAATGCCATGCAGATGCTGGTCGCGCCCCTGGACGCCAAGAAGGGCGAGCGGGCCAAGACGCTGATCGACGGCGTGGTCTACCGGGTTGCCACGGCGGGCACTTCGGTGGTGCTGCTGTTCATTTCGGCCAGTTCAGAAAAGCTGGCGCTGCTGGCACCGCTGACGGCCGTGGCCTGCCTTGGGGTAGTGGCCATCGGCCTTTCGATGAATCCCCACTACCGCCGCGCCCTTTTTGAGGGCCTGCGCGCCCGCCGTGTCGACTCTGACGTCGATCCGCAGACCCGCGCGCTGCTGCAGCGCTCTGCCACTGGCGAAGTCCGCGAGCGCCTGGCCTCCGACAACACCGCCGACATCCTGGCCGCCATCGACATCATCAAAGAAAGTCGCCTGCCGGTGGCGGTAGAGGACCTGGTGCCAGTGGCGCGCCACAAGGATCCCAACCTGGCGCGTCGGGCCCTGGAGGTCATCAACGAGCTGCAGCTGGTCCCCGATCGCAGCCTGATGCTTGAGCTTTTGCAGTACGACCGGCCCGCCGCAGTCTTGCGAGAAGTGCTGCGCCTGCTCGACCAATTCCACGATGCCAGCCTGCTGCCGCTGGTCAGCACCTTTGCCGAGCACGAAGACGTGGGCGTGGCGCGGCTGGCCATGGCCTGGGTCCATCAGGTGGGCGGCATGGAATACAGCATGCCGCTGCAACGGCAGTTCCGCGCCGATCTGAGTCACCCAGAGGCAGATCGGCGGGCGCGCGCCGCGTGCATCTCTGGCAGCTACATGGCCGAGCCAGAGTCCGATCTGGCGGCGATGGTCCACGACAGCTCGCCCGAAGTTCGCGTGAATGCCGTAGTTTCTATGGGGCAGATAGGCGCTGTCGAGTACGTGGACCCGCTGATTGACAGCCTGGGCCGCGGCGATCTGGTCCCAGCGGCGTCAGCGGCGCTGGTGCGATTTGGGCCCAAGCTCATCCCGGCCCTGCGCCAGAGGATGCAGCGGCGACCGCCCGGCCTGGCCATCCAGCTGCGGCTGCTGCGGGTGGTAGAGCGCTTTGCCAACGACGCCGCGGTCAAGTACTTGATGGAGCAGGTAGATTCTCGGCCTTCGGTGGTGTGCAACAACGCTGTGCAGTCGCTGTGGCGGGTGGCGCGCGATCCCAACGCCCCCAGGCCGCCGCGCTCTTGGCTCAAGGGCCGCATCCTGGCCGAGATCGACAGCCTGCACCTGCTTCACGCCATTGCCCACCTGGCCCCGAGCGGCGCGCCAGAGCTGGCGTTCTTCGCGCTGGAGGTCCAGGCCCTGAAGCTGCAAGCGGAAATGCGCGCCTTCCGCCTGCTGGGGGTGCTTGAGTCGCGGGCCGCTATGCACCGGGCCTACCTGCACTACCGCAGTCCTCAGCAGCGGGTGCGCTCCAATGCCATAGAATTGCTGGACCAACACATCGCCGATCAGGACCTAAAGGCCCTGGTGACGCTTATCGAGAGGCAAGACGGTGCCGCCGCAGAAGGCGCCGCCAGCCACTCCAGCCAACCCGACATAGCCGAGCTGCTGACCCGGGCCGATCCGTGGCTGGTGCGGGTGTGGTCCTGGGTAGAAAGACCCCGCGGAGGCAAAATGACGCGCGATCCTATGGACATGGTCTTCCTACTCAAGGCGGTACCGTTCCTTTCTGACCTCAGCGGCGAGCAGCTGCTGCCGATTGCCGACATTGTGCAGAACGTCCACGTAGAGGCCGGCGACTTGGTGTTTGCCGAAGGGCAGCCCGGTAACCACCTGTACGTCATTCTGGAAGGCGAGGTCGATGTGCTGCGCGGCGACGAGCGGGTAGCGCGCCTGGGCCAAAAAGAGTGCGTCGGCGAGATGGCCCTGCTGGACAGCGCGCCGCGCTCAGCCTCCGTAAAGGCCCGCACCGACTGCGAATTGCTGGCCATCGCCCGCGACGATTTCCAGGATCTGCTTGACATGCACCCGGCGCTGGCCCGCGGCATCATCCGGGTGCTGACCCAGCGCCTGCGCCACGCCACCGAGCAACTGTAGTACCCAAGGCCGTTGGTTCGATTCGGGTTACACCCGGATCTTGTTCACCGGCCTTGGCTACGGCTGCTGGGTCCTTTTTCTTACCCACAACCACGTCCGTTCCGGAACCTGGAACGAACTTGGGGTTTGGGGTACTAGTCCCCAGCCACGCGTCCACCAAGAGGGCCGATGTCCGCCAAGCCACCCCAGGATCGCGCCCGCCAGTCTGTGGCCGCAGCCGCAGTCGCCGCGGAATTGCTGCCCGGCCAATCGCCAGCGCTGCTGCAAGAGCTGCACCTGTTGACCCGCAGCGGCGAGCTCAACGCCGACGCTCGCAGAAAGCTAAACCAGATCAATCACTTGTATGGAATGCTCCGACCCAAGCTGGAGCCGCTGCTGGCCAACCACGGCGATCCGCTGCTGCTGGATGCCGGCGCCGGCAACGGCTACTTGGGCTTTGTGCTCTACGACTTGCTGCTGCGGCCGGCTGGGCGCGGTCGCCTGGTCGGGGTCGAGTCGCGGCCGGACCTCGTCGAGCGGGTCAACCAGCGCGCTGCCTTGCTGGGGTTTTCGCGGCTGCAGGCGCTGCAGGGGCAGCTGGCAGAGTGGGCCGACGCCGACGTTGCGGGCATCGACGGTCAAAAGCCCCAAGCGGTGCTGGCCCTGCATGCCTGCGACACCGCCACCGACGACGCGCTGGTGCTGGGGATCCGCGCAGAGAGTCAGGTGATTGCCGTGGTGCCCTGCTGCCAGGCGGAATTGGCGCGGCTCTTGGGCGGCGGCTCCGCGGTGCGCTCGGCCCTGGGGCCGCTGTGGCGCCACCCCTTTCACCGCCGCGAGTTTGGTGCCCATCTGACCAACGTGGTGCGCTCTTTGGTGCTGGAGGCCCACGGCTACAGCGTGGCGGTGACTGAGCTGACCGGCTGGGAGCACTCGATGAAGAACGAACTGATCCTGGCCCACAAGGTCCAGCGCAGCAATGGGCTGGCCCTGCAGCAGCTGCGCGGCCTGCTTGCAGAGCTACCGGTGGGCGAGATGGGGCTGCTGCGGCGGTTGGCGGCCACGCTGGCTCCGGCTGCTGCCCCGGCACCTTGACGTAGCCGCGGTCGGCGCCTATCGTATGGGGGCGATCGGTGCGCCCGGTCGATTCAGCCAAGCCCTACCAAGGGTTCCTTAGGGGACGAACCGGTATCGACAGGGGCTACAAAGCTGAGCTTGCGTGCCGCGGAGCCTTCGGCCGCGTATCAAAAGGCAATCCTCAAGTGCCAACGACAACGTTGAACTTGCTTTCGCCGCTTAAGACTTAAAAAACCTTAGCGACGACGGGACCGAACACTGCGCCTGCCGAGTGTCGGGACCGAAATTCAGGTGGGCTGGACGCGCTAGCCAATCCGAGCAGAGCGCGTTGAGATAAACCGGATCGCCGCGGATGGACCTTGCCCAGTGGGGGCCACCGACGTCGTACAAATCACCGGGATACGCACGTAGACAGTTCAGTAGAGGGTTTCTGGACGCGGGTTCGACTCCCGCCGTCTCCACCGTTTTTCTGTCAGAAGATTGCCTCAACCCGGCGCGCGGCTGGTCTGCGCCGATGCCCGGGTCCGCCGCCGATCTGCTGCTTGCTTGCCGCAGGCTGTGGGACGCCGCCGCGGCTTTGACGCGCTCGACGCGCGCTGGATCACAATGACTCGCTTGGCATTTCTGCTGCCGCTGCTGGCGCTGTGGCTGCCCCAGGTCGCGGCCGCCGCAGAGACCGTTGCCCCGTTCAGCCCGCAGCAGCGCGCGATTCTGCAAGCTATCCCAGAAGATCCGGCGCCCAAGGTGCTGCTGGGCCAAGCCCCCGGGCTGGAGAACAAGCACTACGTCGTTGGCAACGAGTGGCACCTCTACCTCTACGGCGACAAGCTCAAAGACCTGGGCGGCGCCTACATGGGCGTCGGCTCGGACCAGAGCTACTTGCTGATGGGGCTGCAGAGACCCACGGTGGCCTTCCTGACGGACTATGACGACGTGGTGGTCGCTGTTCACTCGCTGTACATGGCGTTCTTTGAGCAGGCGGCCACGCGCCAGGAATTCCTGGACCTCTGGCAGCAGCCCAACGTCGCCCGGGCCATCGAGGTGCTCAACCAGCGCCTGCCCAGCACGGCCGACAAGAAGGGCCTGACCCGCCTGTACCGGGTGGCGCGGGCCAAAATCGCCAAGCGCCTGGACCGGGTCGCCAAGACCTTTGCCGCTAACAAGGTCCGCAGCTTTGTCAGCGATGACGAGACCTACACCTACCTGCGCAACCTTGTTAGTGGCGGGCGGGTGCGGGCTCTTCGCGTCGATCTGCTGGCTAAACAAGGTGTTGTGGGAGTGGCCGAAGCCGCGCGCCAGCTGGGCGTGCCGCTCAAGGTGGTCTACTTGTCCAACGCAGAGAACTACTGGGTCTACTCGGCGCAGTACCGCCAGAACATCGCTCAGCTTCCGGTCGATCCGGCGGCGTGGCTGGTGCGCACGGTCTCTACCTGGAACCACAACTTCGACTACATCTACAACCTGCAGCCCATGGCCAATTACCTGACATGGCTAAATAAACCGTGGGTCTCGCGCTACCGCGACTTCATTGCGCTTGGCGTGCCCCAGCCCAAAGAGTTCCGCCTGGCCGTGTCGCAGCCGGACCCTGAACAGGCCGAGCGAGCCAGAGCCGCCCGCCGGGGTCGCCCAGGATCCAAGAAGCCGCCGCAGGAAAAGCCCAGCCAGGGGTAGGCCAGGCCCAGAGCGGCCCGCCGCCAGCGCTGCAATAGCGGCACCAACCGCGATCTGAGGAAATTTTTTGACGGAATTGGCCAGCAGAGCCAACATGTGGCCGCTGTTGATCACCCGTTTTGCCGCCCAACGCTGGCAAGCGAGGGCCAGGTCCCGGTGGACCTCGGTCAGCGGCGGGAGGTACATCCATGCGTAGACTGAAAGTTCAGGCCATGATGATTGGCGCAGCGCTCGCCGTAACGGGCAGCGCGTGCAAGAAAGAAGAGCCCAAGACCGAAGCCCCCAAGGCCGAAGCGCCAGCAGCGGCAGCGGCGGCCAAGAAGGAAGAGCCGCCCAAGGAAGAACCCAAGAAAGAAGAGGCCAAGGCCCCAGAAGCTGCGCCGGCTGCGGCCGCTGGCCTGACGCCTGAGCAGATCGCCGAGATCAAGACCAAGGCCGCCAGCGACAAGATCGACGACAAGCTGGCCGGTCTGCGCCTTGCCGCCAGCGCGCTCAAGTCCGCCCAGCTGGATGACAAGGCCCTGGCCTTCAAGCCCGACCAGCCGGCCGTGGCCGCGGCGACCGATGCGCTCAACCTGATTGCCAGCATGGCCACCAATCCCACCCTGGCGGAGGCCGACAAGGCCAAGTTCAAGGCTGAATTCCTTCCGATTCTGGCCGATGCGGCCCGGCTGGGTGCGGCGCCGGTGCGCACGGTGATCGCCAACGGAGCGGCCTGCACGGCGCTGGCCGGCGACCCCGCCAGCCTGGAAGCCATCGACAAGGTCCTGGGCGAGTCGGCCGTCAACCAGGGCTGGAACGACCTGTTTGACTGCGTGATGACCCGCGGCCCCATGGAGTACGCCAGAGCCGTAGAGAAGAAGACCGACTACGATCGCTGGTCGACCATCGACCGCCAGGTCGCCGTCTTCACCGCCCAGAAGAACCCCGCCGCCCACAGCTACCTGCTGGGCAACTGGATGGGCTTTAAGGGCAAGAACCCCAAGATCGGCGCGGGCATCGTTGCCGCCTACGCCACCATGGACAATAACACCAAAGGCTTGGCCCACACCGTGCTGACCAACCAGTGCGACAAAGAGGCCGGCGCCAAGGTCATCGAAGAGCTCAAGAAGACCCCAGAGGGCTCGGTAGAGCAGAGCTGGGCCAAGGCGCTGGACACCGGCCTGAAGGCCTGCAAGTAGCCCATTGGCCAGCTGACCCGACGAGCCCCGGACAGAGCCCCTAGCTTTGCGACCAGCCCCACGGCTCGCGGTCGGGGTCGCAGACGCCGGCCTGGGTGCGGGTGCCGCGAACCACGCACTGACCGTCAATGTGGCACCAGCCAGCGCTGCCGGCCTGCACGCAGCGGCCCTGGGCGGCGCTGCACAGGCTGTCTATAGCGCACAGATCGGGGCGGCTGCAGGCGGTGGCCGCCAGGTCCTTGCCGTCGACCACCAGCTCGACCTGGGCCACGCTGCCGGGTTGGCCCGCTTCCGCCACGGCCACCACCTTGCTGGCCAGAACTTTACCATTCAGACCAAGCACTTGCACAGTGTAGTTGCCGGCCTTGCCAAGCATGCGGTCAAAGCGGCCGTCGCTGCAGCGGCTGGTCCAGCGCTCGCCGTCGCGCGTTTGCACTTCTTGGATGCGCACTTCGGCGACCACCGGCCGGCCTTGGTCGTCCAGCAGGCGGCCGCGCAGCCCAGGTCCGCCCAGCACGCGGTCCAGCAGGCCCTGCCAGGTGCCGCGGGTGGCGGCCACCATCTGCAACCCCTTGGCCCGCCCCGGGTTGGTCAGCGTGCCTTCTACCAGCAGCGCCGCCGTGCCGTGGGCCGCGCGATGCCAGTCCTGGTCGACGCCGTCCACCGCATAGAGGCGGCGCCTGACGTCCAAAAGCCGGCGATTGACCTGCAGCCCCGCCCGCTCTGCCATCGCCTTGGCCACGTCCCACAGCTCATTGGGCTCTGGGTCCACCGCCTGCGGGATCGTATAAGGCACCAAGATCGCATTGGCCTGGGTGTGGTAGCTGATGGCGGCGACAAAGCGCTCGGCGTCGGCCAGCCTCATCATCGACTGGGTCTCGGGCTCTGAAGCGGGGCGCGGACCGCGGTACCAGGCGCGGCGGCTGTCAGAGTGGCTGGCGACTTCGCCCAACGTGTGCCAGCGAAACGGGTAGTTGCGGTTAAGGTCGACGCCGTCACTGGGATCGTGGCGGCCGTTGTCGTCGGTGTCGCGGCCATTCTTGCGCCCGCCGTGGCGAGAGACGTGCCAGTAGGCGTGGTTGCCATCGGGATTGACCAGCGGCATGCACCACACGGTCAGGTTGTCGACCCAGCGGGTCGCGTCGGGGTCGCGGCCATAGCCCTCCAGCAGGCCAGCGCAGGCGTCCAGGGCAAACTCGGTGGCCGACAGCTCCACCCCGTGGTGGGCGCCGTTGATCAGCACCTGCGGCACCTGCTGGGGCGGCAGCTGGCCGCCGTGGATGCGCAGCGCCAGCATCGGCCGGCCCTGGCGGGTGCGCCCGACCTCCTGCAGCGTGCTAATCTGCTTAAACTTATTGGCGTACGCGCGCACAATGGCTTCGACCATCGCGGCATCTTTGTAGCTGCGGTCCAGCCTTAGGCCGGTGGCCGTCTCCTGGACCGGCTGGCTGGCTGCGGCGCGAAAGTCGGCGTCAAAGAACTTGCGCGGGTCGTCCAGAAAGACCTCGCTGGCATCGACGCGGCGCAAGATGGCCTCGCGGGCCTGGGGCGTTGCCTTGACCGTGACCAGGCCACCGGACGCATCGACCTTGCGCCAACCGGCAATGGCGTGCAGATCCGCCAGGCGATCGCCAGAGAACTGCAGGTAGCGCTCTGGCCCCAGCGCCCCCGCGCGCACCGGCAGAGCCGTCCCTGCTCGGCGCACGCTCAGCCAAGACAGGGCCGCGTCTTGCTTGCCGCCGATGCGCAGGCCCACAGCCCCACTGGGATAGGTCGCGTCAGAGGCCGTCAGCGTGGCCAGCGCTTGCATCGTCTCTGCGTCATAGACCTGGGCGGTCAGGTGCGGGCCCAGCAAGAACACGTGAATTTCCAGCTCGTGGACGCCCTTGCGCGGCAGCGCCACCCCGGCCGAAAGGGCTTTTTGGTTGCCGCCGTCAAAGCGCCGCCAGGTCAGCCGGCCATCGTGCCAGGTCACGCCGTAGCCACTGAGCCAAGCCAGCTCGGTCTTTCCCTCTTGCTTGCGCTGGACGCTGGAGCGGACCAGCAGCGCTGTGGACTGGCCGCTGTAGGCCCTGACCCGCGCACGCACAAAGCCATCTTGCAGCTTGTCTGTGGCGGCGGCCAACCACCAGCTGGTATCGGGCCCGCCGCTGCGCCCGACCAGGCTCGGCGTCGCTTGCCACTTGCCCTGCTGATCCAGGGCTGCAGCGGCCTGGGCAGCGCCCTTGCCCACCAGCACTTGTTCGTCGCGGGCGTCAAAGCTGGCGACACCGTCTTGCTGCGACTCGGCTTTGAGCTCGGCCTTGGCTGCCCGGGCCGGAGCGGCGTCCGCCAGCGCCGCCAAAGCCAGGGCCAAGGCAACGGCGTCTGGCAGGTAACCCCGCTGACTTCCTAGCGATCTGACCATGCTAGTTGCCCGCCTTGCTCATGGCCGCCGCCTCAGACAGGGAGGCAGCGCAGCGAAAGCCAAAGTGATGATACGGTTTGTTGGCAGGAAAGTGCGGGCGGCGCCAGGTGGCCGTCGCCATCTTGGCCGGCCAATACCAGGATCCGCCCTTGACCAGCTTCTGCTCGTGGCCGGCGCAGGGCTCTTTGCCGCCGCACGGTCCCTTGGGGTCCGGGCCCTGGCAGTCCTTGCCGCATGCCGCAAAACTCCTGGAATACCAGTCTGCTACCCACTCCCAGGCGTTGCCACTCATGTCGTACAGCCCGTAGACACCGGCTGGGCGGGTGCCGACTTCCAGGGTGCGGCCCTTCTCTGCCTGCGGCGGCTTCTTGGGGGTGCCACAGCCGCGGCCGGTCTTGTCCATGATCACAGAGCGCTTGCAGTCGGCCGGCTCGTTGCCCCAGGGGTGGCTGTTGCCGTCGGGTCCGCGGGCGGCCTTCTCCCACTCGGCCTCGGTCGGCAGGTGCTTGCCGCGGGCTTTGCAGAACTGCACGGCGTCATACCAGCTCATGCCCACCATCGGCTGCTTGGGCCGGTCGTAGTCGTTGTAGGCGGGGTGAGAGGGCTTGCACTTCTTCTGTTTGACGCAGGCCTGGTAATCGCCGTAGGTGACTTCGTAGATGTCCATCAGGTAGGTCTGCATCCAGATGCTCTGCAGTGGCTGGGCATTGCTGGGGCCGCTTGGGGCACCGCGGTAAAACGGCCCGCCGGGGATGCAGGCCATGCCGGTCGGCGCGGCTCCGCAGGCTGCGGCTGTGACCCCTGGCGGCGCAACGGCCGGCGCTGGCAGGGCCGCTGCAGCGGCGGGCGCTGTGGGGTGGGCCGCGGCGGCCACCAAGATCAACCAAGAACCAACAAGAGAAGTCATCATGGCCAGGATGCTAGCCGACCGAGCGCGATTTGTCCCGATCCAAAGGCAGAGGCGCCTCACCCCCCTCGACAGGGCCCAACTCCGTCCTATTATGCGCCGTCGCCACGGCCCGCCGCGCTGCGCCGTCAGGTAGCTGCGGAATAGCGACCCGCCGGCCGCGGTTGGTGAGGCGACGCCGCAGTTAGCCCAGCTGTCCCCTTCTACGCATCCGCCTGTTTCTGGAGCCTACATGCAGGATATCCGCAGCCTCAACGAGATGATTCGCCACGAGTCGCAGTTCATTGACGCTATCTTGGACGAGATGAAGAAAGTCGTGGTCGGCCAGCAGCAGATGGTCGAGCGGCTATTGATCGGCATGCTCACCGGCGGCCATGTCTTGCTAGAGGGCGTGCCTGGCCTGGCAAAGACCTTGACCTGCAAGACGTTGTCTCGGACGCTGAGCCTGAATTTTCAGCGCATCCAGTTTACGCCCGATCTGCTGCCGGCCGACATCCTGGGCACCATGATCTACAACCCGCGCGATCAGACGTTCTCTGTCAAGCGCGGCCCGATCTTTGCCAACCTGATCCTGGCCGACGAGATCAACCGCGCCCCGGCCAAGGTGCAGTCGGCCCTGCTGGAAGCGATGCAGGAGCACCAGATCACCATCGGCGACACGACCTTTCACCTTGACGAGCCCTTCTTGGTCCTGGCGACCCAGAACCCGATTGAGCAAGAAGGCACCTACCCGCTGCCCGAGGCGCAGGTCGACCGCTTCATGCTCATGGTCAAGGTCGGCTACCCGACGCGCGCCGAAGAGCTGCAGATCCTGACCAACGTGACCTCTGGCTACGAGCCCGAGATCCGCGCCCTGGTCGACGGCCCGCGGCTGCTGCAGGCCCGCAAGGTCGTGCAGGACATCCTGATTGACGACAAGCTCAAGCAGTACATCGTCGACATCGTGTTTGCCACCCGCGACCCGCGCAAGCACGGCTTGGCCGATTTGGCTGAGTTTATTCAGTTTGGCGCCTCGCCGCGCGCCTCGATCTTCTTGACCCAGGCGGCCAAGGCCCACGCCTTCTTGCGCCACCGCGCCTTTGTGATCCCAGAGGATATCAAGGCCATTGGCTTGGACGTGCTGCGCCACCGCGTCATCCTGACCTACCAGGCAGAGGCCGAGCAGCTGACCAGCGACGATGTCGTCCAGCGCATCTTCGACCGGGTCCCGGTGCCCTGATAGGCGGGTCGCCGCCCTGCTAGCCCCCTTCTCCCTGGAACACGCCACCCGACACAAGCGGCTGGAATGGCAACGAACGCTACAAAAGACATCCCCCAGGACCAGCAAGACGACGACCTGCTCGACGTCGCCGCGCGGGTGCGCCAAGTCGAGCTGATCACCCGCAGGCTGGTCAATGACACCTTGGCCGGGCAGTACCACGCCGTGTTCAAGGGCCGCGGCATGTCGTTCGACTCGGTGCGAGAGTACCAGCCGGGCGATGATGTGCGGACCATTGACTGGAACGTGTCGGCGCGCACCGGTGGCGTTTTCGTCAAGCAATACGTTGAAGAGCGCGAGCTGACGGTGCTGCTGGCGGTCGATCTGTCTGGGTCGATGGGCTTTGGCACCAAGCGCCGCTCCAAGCGCGACCTGGCCGCTGAGATTGCCGCCGTGCTGGCCTTCTCTGCCCTGCGCAACAATGACCGGGTGGGACTGGTGCTTTTCTCTGACCACATCGAGCACTACGTCCCGCCCAAGAAGGGTCGCGCCCACGTGCTGCGGATGATTCGCGACATTTTGGGCACCAAGCCCAAGGGCCGCCAGACGCGCCTGGACACCGCCTGCGACTACCTGGCCAAGGTGGTGCGCAAGCGCTCTGTGGTGTTTGTGCTTTCTGACTTCTTGGACGCCGATTTTGAGCGCTCTTTGGGCGTGCTGGCCCGCCGCCACGATCTGGTGCCGCTGCTGATTGGCGACCGCGCGGAGATGACCCTGCCCAACCTGGGCGGCGTGGTGCAGATAGAGGACCCAGAGACGGGCGAGCTGATGCTGTTTGATGCCGGCCACGCCGCCTCGCGCCAGCTGTACTGGCAGCGCCAGCAGGTGGGCCGCAGAAGGCTGGAGCAAGCCCAGCGCAAGCACGGCGTGGCACCGATTGAAGCCTGGGTCGGAGAGGACTATCTCGCCGGGCTGGTCAATTACTTTCTGCGGCGCGCGGCGAGGCAATGATGGCGCAGAGCTTTCGCCTTCGCTTCTCTGGCTTGGCTGTGCTGGCCGCCGGCCTTGTGGGTGCCTCGGCAGCCCATGGCCAGAACGCGCCTGCCGCGGCTGCCCCGGCCGCTCCGGTCGCCGCTGCCCCACCGGTAGCGGCTGTAGCCCTGCCCGCCTCTGCCACGGCTGCAGCGCCAATTCAGGTCGAGGCCAAGCTCTCTGCGACCGAGCCGCTGTTCGGAGACAAGGTAGAGCTGCGGGTGACCCTGCGCTATCCGGTGGGCTACCGGGTGTTTTTCCCGGCCAAGCCCGATCTGCGGCCGCTGCTGGTAGACATCCGCGAACCCGGCCGCAGCGAGCGCCAAGAAGCCGCCGGCCAGGTGGTAGAGACGCTGGTGCTGCCGGCGCTGGCGGTGCGGCAGGGCGCCGGCAAGACCCCAGCCATCGAGGTGCCGTGGCACAAGGTCACCGACCAGGGCGGCGCTGGCGAGTCGGGCACGGTGCTGGTGCCGCCGCTGCGGTTCCGCGTCAAGTCGCAGTTTGCCAATGATACCCAAGTCCAGGCTTCTGCTCTGCCGGCCGCGCGGCCGCTGGTGGAAGAAAACACCCCGCTGGAGATCGCCCTGCTGATCGCCGCCATGATGCTGCTGTCGGCGGTGATGACCGCGGCCGGGCTCAAGGTCTACCGCGATCGAGCAGCCCGGCGCGCGCCCAAGCCGCGGATCCCGCCCCACGTCACCGCGCTAGAGCGCCTGCGCGACCTGGATGCCTCTGGACGCCTGCAAACCTCCAGCGCCAGAGAGGTTTTTGCCGAGCTGTCTGAGATCCTGCGCCAGTATCTGGGCGGGCGATACCGCTTTGCCGCCATCGACATGACCACGACCGAGCTGCTGGGCCACCTGGCCAGCGTGGAGATCCGCGGCATCTCCAGAGACGACCTGCGCTCTTTTGCCGAGCTCTCTGACCTGGTCAAGTTTGCCCAGGTGCCGGCAACGCCAGATGAATTGACCAAAGAGGCCGGGTTTGTCCAGCGCGTGGTAGAAAAGACCATGCTCACCGCTGAAGAGACCGAGGCCATGCGCCGCGCCGAGGCGGAGCGACTGGCCCGCCAACGGCGGATGCGCCTGATGGTCATGGCGCCGGCCCCGCTGCGCGCGCGGGCGTTTGCCATCGACGCCTTCATTGGTGCGCTGGCCAATGCGCTGCTGGCCTGGGTGGCCATCGACACCGGCAACCAGCTGTTGTTTGACGCTTCTTATGCCCTGCTGCCCCTGTGGCTGATTGTGCGCGACGTTCTGGCGGCGCAGTCGCCCGGCAAGGCGCTGGTCGGGCTGCAGATCGCCAAATGGGAAGACGAGGCCACCGAAGACAAGCCAGAGCGCCACGGCCTGCCCGAAGACGAGCTGCCCACCGCCGAAATGGCCAGCGCTGGTGCGCGGTTGGTGCGCAACCTGCTGCTGGCGGTGCCGCTTGCCGGCCTGATTGCCGAGGCCGTCACCTGCCTGTACCTGCCCGAGATGCGCCGCATGGGCGACCAGTGGGCCAATACCCGGGTGATTGACAGCCGCTATGGTGCGCGCGGGGGCACCGCCGGCTGGGTTCCCGCGGTCCTGGTGGCCGTGGTTGCCGCTGGCTTGCTGCTGCTGCCGCTGGCGATGGGAGGGCGGCCCACATGAACCAGAGCGGCATGACCTTTGAACATCCCTGGTTTCTGCTGGCTTTGGCGGCGCTGGCGCTGGTGGCGTGGGTGCGCTCGCGCAAGACCCCCGTGTCCGTGCAGGCTGGGTCGCTGACGGGCTTTCGCCAGGTGCCGCCAACGCTGCGGGTGCGCCTGTACCGCCTGCCCGATGCCCTGCGGGTCGCTGCCGTGGCTCTGCTGATTGTCGCGCTGGCGCGGCCGCAGATGGTCGACACCGAGGTGCTGTCTGGCGAAGGCGTCGACATCATGATTGCCTTGGACATGTCGGGCTCGATGAACGCCATCGACATGAGCCAAGAAGACATTGCCGCGCTGCAGGGCGCTGGCCAAGAGCCCGACAACCGCTTTGAAGCCGCCAGAAAAATCCTTAAGGACTTCATCAAGCGCCGCAAGGCCGACCGGATTGGCCTGGTG
>CAIXGW010000316.1 GCA_903919145.1 uncultured Myxococcales bacterium | reverse complement strand
GGGTTGTTCCGAGCCGGGTTTGGGCGCCTCGCCTGCGGCGACCGGGTCGGGCCTTTTTGCCCGCGCCCGGCGGCCCTGCGGGCTCGCCCTGCGCTGGGGGCAAAAAGCGGCGTCGCACGCCGCCCTTGCGGGGCCTCGCCCCTGGCGCGGGGCTGCGCTTGGCGGGGGGACTGGGCGGGTGCGCGCAGGGCAGTTAACTTGAGGGGTTACAGCGGGTCCGGGTAGGGGCGGGTCTCTGGCCCGACCGGTTCGGAGCCATCCGATGGTGAGGGGTCTGATGGAAGAATTCACATTGATCTAGGGGTGTTGGCGGAGCGAGGGAGCGAGGCACTGAAGTCCACGCGCTTGGGTCAAGAAGTCCCTTCGGGACTGGGGGCTCGCTGCCAGTCGGTTTTGGCTCACTCATCCGCGCATGACCGAACAGCCCGATTCCTCCAGCGCTGCCTGCAGGGGATCCAGGGCTGCCACGCCGTCGACCGCTGGCAGAGCCTTGGCTAGCAATTCCTCAAGCATCGGCCGGATATCGCGGACAGTGAGCGCGCCGTTGGCATAAGGTTCGTCGTCGTCGCCAATGCCCTCAATGGCGCAGATCTTAATGTAGACGGGGGACGCGGCGCGCACCGTCAGCGTCACGGAACTGCCGCGCCCGGGGTACAATTCCCGCCACCCTTGCTGCCGCAGGGCCGGTGCACCCACCGCGCCGTCCAGGCGCCACGCGAATTCTCGCACGACCGCAAATTCCTCGGCTGAAAACTCCGCGACCTCGGGGCCGACGAAGCGGTCCAGGTCGCCAAATGTCCACTCGCTAGGCGGTGGCACGCTGCCGTTCAGGTGCAAAGTTGCCTGCAGGGTCTTGCGGCCCACGCGCACTTCGATGCGGTAAAGGTCGCCTTTGAGGCGAGTTAGGGCTTGGAGTCGTGGGGGGCTGGCGGCTGTCATGGTGGCCTCAGGTTGGTGGGGAGGTGTGGCCGAACTTTTCTGTGGGATTTTAATGGCGTTGACCGAGGTTGGGCCGGTGCACCGGCGCGAAACCGGGACTGTTGGGGTCTCCAACAGTCCCGGTTTCTGGGCCGATGGCAGTCTTGGGCCACATCAGGCGCAGCTCATTTCAGCCGCGAGCCTGGCCGTACACTTGTTCAAGGGATTTGCCTGCGTATTCGCCGTCCCTGAATTCCAGCGCCGCGTTGCCGCTGCCGGAGAACCTTCCGCCCACGGCTTGGTAAGCTGTCGTTAGCAGTCCGGTCGAGGTGTAAAGAGCGTCGCCCAGTTTGGCGACCATCTCGGCTGGTCCAGCGACGAGTTGGAAACCACGGCGATCGACGGAAACTAGCCGGACCTCTAGGTCGCCGGTGAAGGGAAACTGGCCAGTTGCGCGGCTCTTCATTGGACGATGCACCAGCACATCCCCGATCTTCGCCAAGCCCGCGTCCACAAGCGCGCCGGGCGTGAGCGAACTTGCCCGCACGACTGCCGCCTCATCCTCGTCGACCTCCTTGAGAGCCCGAGCGATCTCGGGTGCGGCAGCTCCCTCGGTAGAGGGTTGTTCAAGTACTTGCCTAATGATTCCAAATGTCGCTTTGTGGCGCCGGTAGAGGCTCAAGACGAGTTCGCGGTGTTCGGTAGGCGCCATTCTTAGAATCTCCATTGAGGGGTCCGCAATCAGGCTAATGTAGTTCTCGATAAGTGGGCGTGCGTCGGCTATCAGTTGCGATTGCTTCAGCGCGGGTTCCAAGATGTCGGTCAGGAGATCGCCAAATTCAACGGGCGACCAAGCGGGCTCAAGCTGCAGCGGCGTCGGCGATCTCGCCGGCGTGTCCTTGGCCAAGAACAGCCCCACGCCCCAGGCTTCTGCGTTTGATGGACCCAGGTCACCGCTCGCGTCTGCCTGGCCTTCGATAACCTCAAGCCGGTTCTTGAAGGGTTGCATAGCATCATTGACCACGAGATCTGCTGACCGCGGATTCTCATGCAACCACTTGGAATACCGTCGCAATTGTCCCGCGTCGTACGGTGCTCCGACCTTGACCTCCACCACAACCACCAACGTCAATTGCGCGCCCTTCGCCAGTGCTGGATTCGCTCCAATTGCTGGATGGTCCCCTTGAACGCAGAGCAGAATATCGAAGCGGCTCGCGTCGCCCGATGTGCCCCTCTTCTTTGCCGGATCCAGGCCGGCAGTGGCCGTATCTGACCCGTTGATCGCTGCCAAAACTCGTCTGCTTGTGACCTCGCTGAAGCCGGTCAAAGGGCCAGGCGCGGCTGCCGATTCGGTGATGCGCCAGCGCAGGAGATCGGACATAGAGGGTGGGGTGGTCGGAGGCGCATCTGTCGGTCGCCAAATCGGCGCAGCGCGGAGTCGGCCACTTTCGTCGCACGCGCGCATCAGCAGGCGCCGTACGGCGAAGTCGCCAAGGCCATGCGAACCATCGGGATCTAGCATCCATGACCAGAACGCCGAATGCCATCGTTCGGTCTCTGTCGTGCCGACGATGCGGAAGAAACTGGTGCGGTTCTGCAACGATTGCAGCGCTTGAAAGCTGGGGTCGGCCTCAAGCGCTAGTAGGCGCCGGGCGAAATCCCCGAGGTCTGGCGGGGGGCTCGGATCAGCATTCACCGGTTGCTCCTTGTTTGCTTTTGCAGGCGTTATCGCGGCGCCGGTTGGTGGCGTGGACTGGGCACCGCTCTGCGTAATTCTGGCTCGCGCAGTATGCCCACCTACACCCGCTGCATCAACTCCGCCACATCCCGCACCCTCTCGTACCGGGCCGAGTCTGGCGCGTCGTGCAGAGCAGCAAAGTGCACTTCTCCGCAGTGGATCTTGCCGCATTCCGTGTTGCGCAGGTCCTCAAGAAAGGCGCTACCCTTGGTTTCGGCGACGAAGTAGAGCCGCTCCCCTTCGTCGGTTTGCACGAGCACCGCCCAGTCGGGGTTGTACGGACCAAGCGGCGTGGGCACGGTGAACCACCCAGGCAACTTGGCGTAGACTTTCACTTCCTCGTGCCTCTCCAGTTCCTGAACAAATTTCCGCTCGACGTCGGAGTCAAAGACAACCTGTTCGTAGACGGAGGACTTGGCATCCACCAGGTTGCGCAAGTAGCCCTTGAGCTCGTTTTCATCGAACAGCTCCTGCCGGTAGAATTCGCTATCGCCCAAGCGCTGATAGCGGATGCCTTCGACCAGCGCCAGCTGCTTGGTCACGGTTATTACTCTCGCCGCCACCTCAATGAAGGCCTGCGGGTTGCGCTCAAAGTCCCCCAGGCGCCCGCTGTCGAGCAGAATCTGGCCCAAGCTGCCCCGCGTCAGCTGGGTGCGGCGCTCCAATTCCGTCAACAGGTCGGGGAGTTCAATATCGCCTTCGTTCAGCACAACAAGCTGCGCGCCGCTGTCTTGCTGAGTGGCATCCACGCCGCTGCGCCCGATGCCGATGTTCGCTTTGCGCCACTGCAGACGGGTCTTGGCGATCTCTGGTCCGGACCGCAAAGCCGCGGTGCAGTCCGCAATCAACTTGGCGTTGTCGAACTCGACGCGGTAGCTGGTCTTGTACTTGATGCGGTCCCACAGCGCACGAAACTCGGCACTGTCCAGATGCACGCGATTTGGCCGGATCCGGCGCTTCTCGTCGGCATTTTCGACTTTGACACCGCCAGCGCTCTTCTTCATCACGGCCTGGATGGCAGTCTTGAGTTCGGCGAATTCCGGCGGCAACTCAAGAGTATCGTCGCGTAGGGCGACCCGAAGGCTGTCTTGAATCTCGCCCTTTGCATTGATCCACTGCTTGGTCCGGCAGTGGTCCCACAACTCCTGGGACTTCTTGGTGCCCAGCGCAGACGGCTTGCCGTTCGCCCCCACAACGGCCAGAGCGGCAAACTGGTCCTTGGCAATCACACCGAACTTCAGCCCGGTGTCGCGCTCAATCTCAGTCTGCAGATTCTTGGCGAAGTTCTCGTAGCTTTCGTTGGCAATGACGGTCAGCGTGTTGATATCGCCGCGGACCCGCTGCCCCTCTTGGTTCACGCACAGGCGCAGGCCGCGGCCGATGGTCTGTCGCCGCTCGCGTTCGGTACGGATTTCGCGCAAGGTGCAGATTTGGAAGACATTGGGATTGTCCCAGCCCTCGCGCAGAGCCGAGTGCGAAAAGATGAACTTCAGAGGCGTTTCGAGCGAGAGCAGCAACTCCTTCTCTTTCATGATTAGGTTGTAGGCGCGCTCCGCGTCGTCGCGGCCGCCTTGGTTCTTGAAATCCCCTTCTTTGTCGAGCTCTGGTTCGCTCCAGCCGCCCTTCTTGTCGATGGAGAAGTAGCCGTTGTGAACTTCCTCGGCCGTCCGGCGCAGGTCCACTTCGCCAAACAGGGTGTTGTACCGCTCGAGCTTGGCGGCACGGCGGTACTCTTCTTCAAAGATGACGGCAAATGGACCCTTCTCAGGGTTGCCCGCCTTGTCGTAGCGACGGTAGTTGGCGACTTCATCGATGAAGAACAGCGACAGGACCTTGATTCCCATGGGACGCAGGCGCAGTTCCTTGTCAAGGTGCTCGCGAATGGTGCGGCGAATCATCTCGCGCTGCACCGGCAGTGCATCGACATCGCCCCAGGCTTGGCCGGGCTTCAGAGAGAGTTCATCGCCCGGCACCCGCAGCTCCATGAACTCTTTTCCCTTCTCTGCGCTGATCTCGCCGATGCGGCAATCTGCGTACACCGCGCGCTTGGTCGTCTGCTCAAGCTTATCGCCATCGTTGACGCGCATTTCTTGGCGACGGATGCCCATCGCGCCCTGCACGTCGACCTCGACCAGCGCCGAAACACTGCCGGCCTTGGCCTCGACGCGCACCAGCCGGACGTAAGGCTTGTTGTGGGCATCTTCGAGCGTCGCCGCCGCTACTTCAATCTGCTTGACCAGCTTTTTCTCGTAGGCATCGACGGCGTCGAGCCGATAGACCATGTGGTGCTTGTCGACATGGGTGGCCGAGTAGCGCAGCGTGCACAGCGGATGCATTTCTTGCAGCGCTTTCTTGCCTTGGCCTTGGAGGCCGCCATCGACCGTTTGCGGTTCGTCGACGATGAGCACTGGGCGGGTAGCGCGGATGAGGTCGATTGGCAGCTCATCGCCGGTCTTTTCGCTTTCCTTGTAGAGGTTGTTGACGTCCTTCTTGTTGATGGCACCAACGGTCACGACCATCACCTGGATCGTCGAACTCGTTGCGAAGTTACGCACTTGTCCGAGCTTGCTCGAATCGTACAGGAAGTAGTCAAAGGGCACCCCGGCGTACAGGGCGCGAAAGTGCTCTTCGGTGATTTGCAGCGACTTGTACACGCCCTCCTTGATGGCGACCGTGGGCACGACGATGACGAATTTTGTGAAGCCATACTGGCGGTTGAGTTCAAAGATTGTCCGCAAGTACACGTAGGTCTTGCCCGTGCCGGTCTCCATCTCGACCGTGAAGTCACCGGAGCTCAGCGATTCAGAGGGCGGCAACTGCTGACGCAATTGGATGTCGCGTAGGTTGTCGAGAAGCTGGTCGTCCAGCACGGTCAGGCGGTTGCCGACGCCTAAGCTGCCTTCCGTCCAGTCAAACTGCTGACCGCGCCAGGTCTTGGTCACGGTGAACTCTGTGCGGCAAACCTCCTGGCCCCGAAACAAGTTGCATACCGCGGCAATCGCATCGCGCTGGTAGTCCAGGTCGGGCTCAAAGTGGAGCTTCATTTGGGCCCTCCTACAGGCTGCGCACGTCGGCTAGGCCGTTTTGTTCCAGGATGGCGGCCAGGTTGCTCTTGGTCACATTGTCGTTGCCGAACGCCGCGTCGCGGAAGATGCACAGGCGCTCGCGCTTGAGATCCTGAGCGAGGGGCCACAGTTCCTTGAGCCAGGCTACGATGCCGAGGGCCAGGGGTTCGACCTCTTCGCGGGCGATCTTGGGGTCCAGGCAGGCGAGCAGCGTGCCTGCGGCGACGGAGTAGACCTTCTTGCCGCCGATCACGCGTTCCTCGATGGGGAGGGATAGGTCGAGGCCGTGCTTGAGGAGCACTTCGTAGAGGATGTCGTCGTTCGTGCGGTCGGGTTTGAGGTGGTCGAAGGACTGCTGGACGGCGGCGGCGACGTTCGCGGGCTTGGGGTCCCAGGCGTGGATGTTGGTGGAGTCAAGTTTGAAGACGCGGAAGCCGAGGTCGCCGCTGAAGAGCGGGTTTTCGGCGCGGATTTTGGCTCCGGCTCGGCGGAGGCGTTCTTTGGTGATGTC